>DATKXL010000298.1:0-15609 GCA_035529055.1 Bacteroidales bacterium | reverse complement strand
ATTTCTGAGGAAAGCAAAGATTTAATGTAGCTATTTTTTGTATAATCATATGCCTTTTCCCCAGTATAGATCTTTAACGGGATCAAAAACCCCAAAGCTCTCTGTTAGGTTGGCCTGAGGATCTGCATCTATGATAATTACTTTCTTTCCTTTTTTTGCAAGACCTGCAGAAATGTTTATTGACGAGGTGGTTTTTCCAACTCCACCTTTGTGATTAACAATAACTATTTTCTTCATTTTTTTAATTTATATAATTGCAAATATTATAAATATTTTAATTATTACATAAAAATAATGTATTATAAATATTATAACAAAATAAAATATTATAAATATTTAAAAACAATATATTATTTATATTAAATGCCAGAATCGTTGAACTTGCCTGGAAGAAGGTGTGACTATTTATTTTCTGACTAATGAATCATTCAGATCTTTAAATTCTGAATACTCTTTGGACATATCAATGCATTTAGAAAGACCGGCTCCAATAAGTTCAGTAGTAGCATTATTTCCGGCTTTGTCATTGTCCAGAAAGAGTAATACCTCATTATATTCCTTAATCACAGATTTGCTCTTGTTAAGAAAGGAAAGCGTATTTAGAATTAAATAATCATGGTTACCAGTAATGAATTGCTTGCAACTGAACCATGAGAGAAAATCAATAAATCCTTCATATAGTAAAAGTTTTTCAGAATTATTCTTGATTAGAGTTACATCTTTAGGAGAACTGGACCCTTTAAAATATTTGCACCTGAGTTCATACCCTTTGGAATCGTTCTGGAAACCTATCGCATAAAAGCTTTTATTATTAAGTTGAAACGAAATTTCTTTACAATACTCTTTTGCCAATTGAAGTTTTAGTTTTCGTGATTCTAAGTAGTTAATGAGCTGAATATTTGATATTTCTTTGACATTTGTAATTAGCATCTTCGAATCTCCATTATTTAAAACTTTTTGATGACTTGAATAGTGATTATCAGATAGAATCCTTAGCGCATTCGAACTATCAACCTTAAAAAGCAAGCTTGTAAGTTTGATGATATCCCCACCTTCTCCGATTCCAAAGTCAAACCAGAGATTTTTATAAGAGTTTACTTTAAAGGAAGGATTATTTTCATTCCTGAGAGGAGATTTGTACCAATAGTTGACCCCCTGGTTATAGTCAGGATTAATTCCATTTTTTGCCAGGAAACTAATTATGTCAATTCTTTTGGCTTCGTTACAATTCATACTCAATCTATAAACAATTTACAGTTCATCTGACCAAATTGATAATTGGTTTTTATTTGTATCAGGAATCTTCTTCTTCTTCTTAATATATGAATCGGCAAATGTTATCCTATCACCATTGAATACAACTAATGGGTTCAGATAGTATTTATAAGGATTTGTTGACCTGGCAATAATTCCCTGTTCAACCAGACAGGACAAACCGGTGCGAATTATATTATTGGCAGAATACCGTGTAAAATCCTTTGCTTCATCAAAGTCTATATATAAAATGTCCTTATTAGGTATTACACATTTTGTAAGGATATAGCCGAACACCTTCATTGCAGCCTTATTTAAATCATAGAAAGCTGCAAACCTACTTAAGTAGACCTTAATAAATTGGCTCTCATCAACTTCGATTGTTCGCAAAAAAGCACTATGAGCTACAATCTCTCCATTATCGTTGATTACCTGGTTTAATACTGATCTATTCCCTTTAACAAATACCTTTTTTTTTATTGAATGTCTGTTTATCTCTTGCAGAGCATTTTCCATGAATGGATTCTCGTCATATTCAGGAAATTTGTTTAAAGGAATGTATTTCATAGGAGTAACTATTAAACAGTATAATGATACTTTTCACGCAACTTCTGCATACCTAAAAAGTATCTATTCAGGCCTATATAGATACCTAATTAGTATCTAGTGCATATTTTATAAGTATCACATAGATACTTTTGCTATACTGATTATAAGTAAGTTGCATCACTTCTTCTTATATTCTTTAATACCACTTTTAAGAAGATCTATGATTTCACTTCGAAAAAAGAAAAGACTTTCATTAATGTGATGTCCTTTAATTATATCAGCCTCCATCCAGTTGTAGATAGTTTGTTTGGATTTTTTAAGGATTCTACAAACGTCCTCTATAACCAAAATATCCTCTTCATTTTCTTTACATGGGTTTTCTTTATCTAGTTCTTCCCTTATGACTTGCTTAGTTATTTCCCGATGCTTATCCCAAAAGTCGTTAGGATTAACAATAATGATATTTTCCATATTGTACTTTTTTAAGATCAGTACAAAAAAATGACAATATTTTATCTATTTAAGTCAAATTCAGGTCTGAAATGACTTTGTTTTTAGGTAGTTTTATCTAATGTACTAAACAAATATTCAGTATTTTTAGTCGCAACCTGAAGTATTGTAATTGTATTACTTAAAGACTCCTTTATTATCTCAAGTTTTTTTAACTCACTTTCCTTCAACTCTTCTTTGTTTTTGATTTTGTTTAAAACATTCAATGATGTTTTTACATTTTGGAAATTAGTATCACTAATTCTTAGGATACTTGAGAGCAATAACACTTTTTCCTCATTCTGAATTGGAATCTTGGTGGTTTCAATAATTTGATCAATTGCGATCAATCTTTCAAGCGGATTTGATTCATAATTTGTGTTTTTATTTTTGTTACCGTCAAAAGTTGGTTTCATTAATTCATTGTACTTTTTCAAGTAGGCTAATGGTTCCAGATGATAAATCTTATCAATGTCAATGATCATTTCCTTAACTTCAAGGTAATCAAAATCATAGTATCTTATTTTTTCTCTTACTAGTAGGATTCTGTCTCCTAAACTTGTAATATCAACTAAATCTGGTGTTTTAACAAGTTTGGTTACAACTATATAAAAGAAAAATAAGATCATAAATGGAAATACTATGAAGAAAGCCAATGGGAGGGAAGGTAGGGCAATTGTTATTGCTATATATACCAGGCAGAATAGGAAATATGTTAGAGTGAAGCCTAACTTCCTATAAAAATATTTGTCTTCAATTTTTTTGTACGTATTCTTTATCAGAGAGTACGTAGGATGATTACTGTTCCCAGTTTGATTAGAATCATAATCTTTTTCGAGGTTTGAGATATACTCTTCAAGTAACTCTTTAAATTGCGTTTTACTCATATTGACTTTCATTATTAAAAATAAGTCAATTTAGAGTTTTTACAAAATAAAAATTTGCACCTGATTTGCACCTACTAAATGAGGAAAGCCCCGATAAATCGAGGCTTTCTGTACCCGGAGCGGGACTTGAACCCGCACAGCCGTTATGGCCACAGGATTTTAAGTCCTGCGTGTCTACCATTCCACCATCCGGGCATCCTATAAGATCATGCAATCATGCTATCATGCAATCATGCTATCATGCAATTATGCAAAAATACCGTTGTGCCGCCGGATATAAAGTGGCAAATTTATAATAAATTGTCAATTCTTCACCAGAATCGGTTTACCCAAACCGACCTTCTCAAGAGGTTTTAACTGAGTTTTTCCATCACCAACCACTACATAATACATCTTCAGGGGATCAATGTACTTCTGAACAGTTTCATTTACCTGTGCAACAGTAAGGCTACGCAGGTAATACTCTTCCTGTCTTATATAATCTTCAGGCAGGTTATAGAATGTCATTGTATTGAGAATACCAAGCTTGTCTTCATTTGTTTCAAAACGCAGTGCATTCTGTTTCAGCAGGGATTCTCTTGTGAAATCAACATATTCCTGTGAAACACCGGCACGGTATTCCTCCATCAGACTCTTGAAAATACTAACCGACTCAAGGGTGGCATCAGAGCGAACTGCAGCACTGGCCCGGAAAGCACCATAGTTCTTGTGCCCGTCAAAACTGGAGTAAGCCCCATAAGTAAAACCTTTCTCCTCACGAAGGACCATAAAGAAACGAGCCGGTGCTCCTCCACCAAGCATGTAGTTTGCAACAACAGCCTTATAATAATCAGGATCGTTACGGTTGAGTGCAAGGTTACCAATATTTATTACAGACTGTTTGGCTTCAGGTACATCTACAAAAAAGATAACGGGTTTTTCTGGTTTCGGAGGGAATGTCAGCACCGGCATATTAACTTCTTTTGCTATCCAGTGTTCGTTTAATCCTGCCAGGGCCTCTTCCACTCTGGCCTGGTCAATATCCCCGACAATCAGAAAATTAGCTTCTGAAGGAGATAAATTACTTTCGTAGAATTCTTTCAGGTCATCCAATGTGATACTTTCAACACTTTCAACAGTACCACTGACATCAGTTGATAAGATATTGTCTGATCCAAGTATTAACTTATTGAAAGTGATAAAAGCCAGATAGTTAGGTTCGCCCATATTACGCTTAAGGTTATTTACTGTTCGTGTCTTATTCAGTGAAAACTGTTCCTCATCCCAGCGTGGTTCAAGAAGCATCTCCTCAACAAGGGTAAGAGTCTTCTCAAAGTTTCGTGCAAGGGTTGTTACGGAAAGTGTCAGGTTTTCATCTCCTGCCCTGATATTTATATTTGCTCCAAGAAGCTGAATCTCCTCCTCCAGTTCCTCGGGGGTCTTATTTTTTGTACCCTCGTTTAACATCTGTGCTGTAAACCTTGCAACACCTGGTTTATTTATGTCATCAAGTATATGTCCGCTTTTGATCACAATTGAATATGTTACAAGTGGCAACTCATCCTGAACAATACCGTATATCTTCATCCCGTTGTCAGCTTCTGTCTGCCATACTTTTGGTGGAGTAATCGCTGGATCAGGTCCGGGTACCGGCGCAACGGACCGATCAAATTTACTGGGTGTCTTTTCAATACCTTCCGGACCAGCAGCGGCTATCTCAACCTGTGTGGCTTTTGTGACATCTTCTTCAACGATCCCTGCATTTACTGAGCCTTCGGTTATCAGATCTGTCTGTTCCTTAGGTACAAAACTTGTGGCTACATAGTTTTTATCCTTGATATAACGGTTGTAAACATCCCAGACATCATCCATTGTAACGTCTTTCATCATTTTAAGTTCTTTCAGCATAAAATCAGGTGAGCCTGCAAACTCATCATAGATGGCAAGCATGAACGATTTGTACATTACACTGCTAATGGTTCTGTAAAAACTGGTTTCCAGTCCGGCCTTGATCCTTTCAAGATCCTTTTCAGTGAATTTTTCAGTTTCAAACCTGTTAAATGCTTCAAAAATAGCCTTTTCAACATCATTCAGACTTGTTGAAGGATTTGCAGTAATGTTGATCTCAAATTGTCCGGCAAGCTCCAGGGATTGATTATATGTTCTCACATTTGATGTAAGCTTTTTCTCTTTCACAAGCACTTTGTAAAGAGGTGATTTTTTCCCTTCGCCCAACAGACGTGCAAGCACATCAAGAGAATAGGAGTCCTTTGTGAATTGCTGACATACAGGATATACCATTGTTAATTGAGGTGCACGGGCAAAATTATCTTCATGATAAAATTTCTTCGTCAAATCAAGTGTGACATTTCTCGGTTCAGGACTCTTGACCTCCTCCCCAGACGGGATTTCTCCAAAGTATTTTTCAATCAGAGTTTTTACTGAATCGGCATCATAGTCTCCTGATACAACAAGTGTTGCATTATTGGGAACATAAAATTTCTGGTGGAAAGCCTTGACATCATCAATTGTGGCATTTGTCAGATCCTCCATCTCGCCTATGACATCCCAGCTGTAGGGATGTCCCTGGGGATAAAGGTTTTTCAGAATAACATAATCAGTAAAACCATAAGGCCTGTTATCAACACCCTGTCTCTTTTCATTTTGAACCACATTCTGTTGAAGCGCGAAAGATTGTGGAGTAACAGTGTTTATCAGGTACCCCATCCGGTCTGACTCAAGCCACATAGCTAATTCAAGAGCATTCTTCGGAACAACCTCAAAGTAGATTGTCTCGTCAAAACTTGTTCCTCCGTTAAGTGTTCCTCCGGCTCCTTCAATATATTTAAAATACTGATCCTCACCCACATTCTCTGAACGCTGAAACATCATATGTTCAAATAAATGTGCAAAACCGGTTTTGCCGGGAACTTCCCTGGCTGATCCGACATGATAAAGTATCACAAGAGAAGTGATAGGGTCTGATTTATCAGGATTAAGTACTACAGTAAGCCCGTTTGCCAGATTGTACTTTTCATAAGGGATGGATAGCTTATCCTCTTTGTTCTCCTGTTTGCAGGAGAAAAGAGACAGAGCCGTCATAACTAATAAAAACGCCAGAATTTTTTTCATAGGATCATTTCTTTGGTTAAAGTTTCGTATGCCAAATTTATGAAAAAAGAAAAAGCCACGAGAAATAAAATAACCGTAAAGGATACAAAAGCTATTGTTTTGTATCCTTTACGGTTAATGAGGTTTTAAAGTGTGTTACTTATTTTACAAGAACGGGCTTGCCAAGACCGACCTTCTCAAGAGCCTTGAGCTGGGTTTTAGCATCTCCGACTACCACATAATACATCCTTGCGGGATCAATATATTTCTTAACCATCTCCAGTTGCTTGTCAGGTGTAAGACTTTGTAGATAAGCCTCTTCCTGCTTAACGTAGTCTGTTGGCAGATTGAATGAAGTCATATAATCCAGCATATTCAGAAGATCTCCTATTGTCTCAAAAAGAAGAGCATTTCTTTTTATCAGCGCATCTTTTGTAAAGTCAATGTATTCCTGCGGCATGTTTTCACGATACTTCTCCATCTCTGTTTTGAAGATGGTCACAGATTCAAGAGTTGAGTTTGTCCGTACCATTGAAGACGCCGTAAACAATCCGTAATTCTCAAAACCTGACATATTTGACCGTGCTCCGTATGTAAATCCTTTTTCCTCTCTGAGGATCAGGTTGAAAATTCCGTTGAAGGATCCTCCAAGTTTGTAATTAGCGACAGATGCACCGTAAAAATCAGGATGGGTTCCAAGCAATGAAGGTGTCCCAATTGAAATTACTGATTGTTTGGCCCCCGGAACATCAACAAAATATATTGCAGATTTTTCAGGTGGTTCAGGGACTGTTACCTCAGGCAATACCACTTCTTTTGGCTGCCATTTCTCACTCAGTCCTGCAAAAGCTGTCTCAACTTCCTGTTGTGTGACATTACCTGTTATGAGGAGCTTTGCTGTTGAGGGTGATAAATACTTTTCATAATAGCCCTTCAGGTCGTCAATCGTTATCGACGAAACAGAAGCTTCTGTCCCTGAAGATTCAACTGCCAGAATGTTATTTTCCCCGAAAATCAACTTATTAAGTGTAGTCGATGCAAGATAATTTGGATTAGCCTTGTTGCGTTTCAGAGTGTTTATAATACGGCTCTTTGCAAGTCCGAATTGTTCCTCGTCCCATCTTGGCTCAAGAAGCATTTCCTCAACAAGAGCAATGGTTTTTTCAAAGTTCTTTTTCAGTGTACTGACTCTTATTACAATATCCTCATTACCGGAATAAACCCGTATTGATGCACCGAGCAGGCCGATAGCATCTTCCAGTTCCTCAGGAGTTTTATTCTTTGTTCCTTCGTTCATCAATGAAGTTGTAAGGTTTGCAAGGCCGGCTTTTGAAATCTCCTCTGTCATATGGCCGCCATCAAGAGTAAATAAATATTGCACAAGAGGAAGTTCGTTTTGTTCGATCCCCCAGATTTTAATGCTGTTACCCAGAGATGATGTCCATACCTGCGGTAAAGTTATAGTCGGGTCGGGGCCAAAGGGTGGTTTAATTGAACGGTCGATTTTTGTCGGGGTTTTTTCAATAGGTTCTTCGGCAACTTCAATTTCTTTTACCTCAGCGGCCTTTGTCACATCTTCCTCAACAATACCTGCATTCACAGAGCCTTCAGCAATAAGATTCACTTCACCTTTAGGGACAAAGCTGGTCTGGACAAAGTTCTTGCCTTTAATGTATTTTTCATAGACATTCTTTATATCATCCATTGTAACTGCCTGGATAGCTGCAAGATCCTTCTTGAAGTATTCAGGATCGCCGGTATACATTGTATATTCAGCAAGTTGGAATGACTTTCCCTGGACGCTTGCAAATGAATTGTAAAAGCGGGTCTCATACTGGGCTTTGATCCTTGTCAGGTCATCTTCGATAAAGCCATCTGTTTCAAATTTTTCAAATCCCTCGAAAATTGACTTTTCAACATCAGTTAGGTTAATTCCCGGATTGGCCCCGACAGATATCATAAAGGTGCCGGCCAGTTCGCTTGACATGTTTCTCGCCATTACCCGCGAAGTAAGCTTCTTATCCTTTACAAGCACGACATAAAGAGGCGCTTTTTTGGTATTAGCGAGCAATTCACCCAGGAAATTAAGAGCGTAGGAATCTTTTGAGTACCGTTCAGCTGTCGGAAATACCATTGTAAGCTGTGGTGCCTTGGCAAAATTATCTTCATGGTAAAGCTTTATTGTGGAAGATAACGAAGCGGGCATAGGCCCTCTTTTTTCAACGGGATCAGCAGCAGGGATCTCACCAAAATATTGTTCGATCCATGCTTTTACTTCTTCCTTATCATAATCGCCTGATACGGTCAGAGTGGCATTGTTGGGTGAGTAGAATCTTTTATGGAACGCCCTCACATCATCAACTGTTGCATTTGTCAGGTCCTCCATAAGCCCGATAACTGTCCAGCTGTAGGGATGACCTGCCGGGTAAAGATTTTTTGCAATGATCTCCCGATTGAATCCGTAAGCGGCATTATCAACACTCTGGCGTTTTTCATTCTGAACAACATTCTGCTGGTTGGTAAGAGCAGAACGGGTAACAGTATTTTCCAGATAACCCATCCTGTCAGATTCCAGCCAGAGTGCCATCTCAAGTGCATTCTTCGGGATCACCTCATAATAGTTGGTTCTGTCCTGATTTGTGCTTCCATTCAGTGTGCCGCCTGCTCCCTGGATCTCCCTGAAAAGCTGGTCTTCACCGACATTCTCAGATTTCTGGAACATCATGTGCTCAAAGAGATGGGCAAAACCGGTTTTCCCGGTTGATTCACGGCTTGAGCCGACATGGTAATAAACAGCCACGGCCGCTATAGGATCAGATTTATCCTCATTAAGAACTACAGTCAGCCCATTTGGAAGAGTGTATTTCTCAAATGGTATTGAAAGGGATGTCTCTTTACTTTCCTTGCAGGAATAAAGAGATGCCATAATCAGAAAAACAAACAGAAGGAATAGTTTTTTCATATCAGTGATTTTAAGGTTAGTGACAGTATTTAAATGCAATTTAGTAAAAAATAAAATACCCCGGCGATGTCGGGGTTTTTTGTTTGAGCGGGAGACGGGACTCGAACCCGCGACCCTAACCTTGGCAAGGTTATGCTCTACCAACTGAGCTACTCCCGCAAATTCACGGGCAAAAATATGATTTTTTTTTGAAATCAGAAAATCCGCAATCCGCAATCTTCAATCCGCAATCAGTTCCGGATCGGTCCCCAGTCCATAAGTAACTCGTTTTCGATATATAACCAGGTATTCCTGAAGATCCATTCTTCTTTAATGACATTCCCGCTGATCACCCTGTTTATCTTCCCTGGATTTCCCCAGCTGTCCCTTATCATTTCTGCTGACATCCCTTTCCAGATCTTTCCTGACATCAGCTTTGCAGCCATGTTTGAGCCATACTTGCCTTCGAGATAGGTAAACCTGCTTACTTGCTGCTCCTGTACGGGTTGCTGCGTCTGAACAGGCTCCCGCTCACTGTCGGCAGGTTCTTCTTCAACCGTTTCAGGTATTGCTTCCACAGGAGCCGGTGTTTCATTTATAATCGCATGGCGCTTGAAAATGAAGCCTTCATAATCTTCATAGAAAACCTGATAATAGGTACTGTCGGAGCCGATTATTTCAACCTCCGATCCCGATGGCAATATCATGATAACCGTTGTCAGATCATCCTTTTCACCAAAAAGCCTGCTTGCCGACTTAAGAGTAGCAGTAACTCTGACATCCTGGTTTACAACTGGATTTACAACCTGATCCTCCTCCAGGTCCTGGAGTATGTCAGCCCTGTTTACCTGCGCACTTACGGTGCATGCTGCAATCAGAAACAGGAAGGAAATTATAAGCTTGTTCATGATGATTATTTTTCTTAAACGCTCAAAAATTATACCATATTATCAGATTCTGAACCTCAAAACCGTGTAACTCCTTACAAACTCAGTGTGACTCCGTGGTAAATATAATGACACAACGGCACAACGGCGCAATGGTTCAACGGTTATCAGGTCTTAATTAAATAACTCTTATTAGCATTATCCCGTCACGGATAGGGAGAATCATCTTTTCTATGTTCTTTTGCTCCCTGACCATTTCATTAAATTCAATAATTCCCCTGGTCTGCGGATCTTTGGTGTTCCGATCGAGAACCTGGCCTCCCCAGAGTACATTATCCGCAATAATGAAACCTTTTGGCCTCATTTTACGTATAATTATATTATAGTACTCTGTGTACTCACGCTTGTCTCCGTCAATATATGCAAGATCAAATTCCTTATCAAGGTCTGGAATTACATCCTGCGCTTTCCCGGTTATCTGGATAATACTCTTATCCAAACTTGTTTTACAGAAGTACGAATAACTGAATTCGCGGATTTCATCATTTATTTCAATTGTATAAAGCTTTCCGCCTGGCTTCAGCCCTTTTGCAAGACATATGGCAGAATAACCGGTGAATGTTCCTATTTCCAGGATTGTTTCCGGATTGATCATCCGGGAAAGAAATGTGAGGATACTGCCCTGTAAATGACCAGTTGACATATTCGGATTTACGAACCTGATATGTGTCTCCCTGTACAGCTCCTCAAGCACTGGATCTTCAGAAGTCGTATGTTCATAAATATATTTTAGAATTTTCTTATCCATTTCATTTATAGATGATTGTGGAGAGCCGTGAAGGTTCAAAAACCTCGTTGGCTATATTAAGAAGCTGAGGTGACGTAATACCGTCTACCTTTTTGCAGATGTCTTCCAGTGTATCGATCCTGTTAAATACCAGCATGCTCTTTCCAAGACTCAGCATCAGGCTTTCATGATTTTCATAGCTCCTTGCCAGATAGCCTTTTATCTGGTTTTTTGCTTTTGCCAGTTGAATATCACCAAGCTTTGATTTCCGCAAATGCCCCAGCTCACTCATAACCACAGAAATGCTCTTTTCCAGGTTCTGACTGTCTGTTCCGAAATATATTGAAAAGATACCGGTATCGTGATATGCATTGTAATTTGATTCAACGTTATAGGCAAGCCCTTTCTTTTCACGAAGAGAGAGATTAAGCCTTGAATTCATTCCCTGTCCTCCGAGAATATTATTCAGAAGGAACATGCCCATTCTGCGCTTGTCCTTAAGATTGTATGCCACATTACCGATAATACAGTGATTCTGGTAAGTATCCTTCTTCCTGGTGACTATTGAAGGCTTATATATTGATAATTTGCTTTTCCCGTTATTTTTCTTTGGTGCTGAAAATGGATCGAAATATTTACTGAACAGCTTGAGTACTTTCTCATCGGAGATGTTACCTGCCGAGCAGAAAACCATCTGATTGGTGTCATAGTTTTTTGAAATAAATCTGTTCAGTGCCTCGCGGGTGAATGATTTTACCGTTTCGCCAGTGCCCAGGATATTTCTGCCCAGTGGCTGGCCGGGGAAAACCATTTCCTCAAAATCGTCGAAAATAAGCTCAGCCGGATTATCCAGATAGGAGTTTATCTCTTCAATGATAACGTCTTTTTCCTTTTCAATCTCATTATCAGGGAATACAGAGTTAAAGGCTATGTCGCTTATCATGTCGACAGCCTTTTCAAAATCCTCTTTCAGAACTGAGGCATGGATTGCAGTTTCTTCCTTTGTGGTGTATGCATTCAGTTCTCCTCCGAGTTCATCAAGGCGGGTAAGGATATAATAGGTTTTATGTTTACGGGTTCCCTTAAAAAGCATATGCTCGATGAAATGGGCCATTCCGTGTTCTCTGGCAGTTTCGTTCCGTGATCCTGTCCTGACTATGAGTCCGCAATGGGATACCATTCCGTCAGTTCTGTAATGGACCAGTCTGATGCCGTTATCGAGAATATGGTGGAGGAGTTTCATAAGGGGATGATGATCAGGCTGTAAATGTACCACATAGGTAATATGATTCCAAATTGATTTTTTTGAATTAAAGTTTTGCTTAAACAAATTTGCGATTTATATTTGCAGACCGAAAAGGAGGTGCCATAGCTCAGTCGGTAGAGCAACGGACTGAAAATCCGTGTGTCCCCGGTTCGATTCCTGGTGGCACCACAACCTTAAATTTCAGATCCCTGTAAATCAATAATTTACAGGGATTTTTAAATTTCTTGTTGACGCCTGCCTGCCATGTAGGCAGGGTAGGCAGGGTAGGCAGGGTAGGCAGGGAATTGGTGACGAATTTTATAACGTTCGAAAGATCAAATAAATACATTTCTAAACCAGTTAATTTATTCTAGCTGAGTGATTCCCGACGATCATGCCCCCGCTTACCCTCGAGGAAGCCCTCAAAACAACTAAAATTCACTCAGTGGCCGGGAAAATAGATGATCATACAGCGCTGATGACAAAAAGACCTTTCCGCTCTCCTCATCATACAATATCTGCTGTAGTATTTGTTAATTATGTGGCGAGATAAACAGATTTTCGCTTATTTTTACTTTATTATTTAGTGACGGTGATAAGGGATATCAATGAATAATTTGCATAGTGGACATACCAAATGCCTTCTTGTACAAACAAAATTTTCAGGATTTAGCTTCTGGAATTATCAGGAAGTTTGTGACATGGTTGGAGCAAAATACCCGGCTGCCCCTCTTGGATTGCTGACAGTGGCTGCACTCCTTCCCCAGCATTGGATATTCAGGTTAATTGACGAAAATGTTGAACCTTTGCTGGATGGTCATTTGAAATGGGCTGATATTATCGGTACAGGGGGAATGCTTCCTCAGCAGAAAAGTATGCTCAATTTAATCCATCGAGCGCATGATCTTGATCGTATTATTGTGGTAGGTGGTCCCGATCCGACTTCACAGCCAGACGTTTACCTTGAGGCAGACTTTTTAGTCCTGGGAGAAGGAGAGGTTACCATTCCTATGTTCTTAAACGATTTGCAAAGGGGAGCAAAAAGCGGGAGATATTTTTCTGAAGAAAAGGCCAATATGCTGAAAGCTGTTGTACCCAGATATGACCTGATCAATTTCCGGAATTACATTATGATCGGACTACAATTTGTCAGGGGGTGTCCTTTCAATTGCGAATTCTGCGATATCATTGAGCTATATGGCCGAATACCAAGGTTTAAGTCGAATCAACAGGTGATCAAAGAACTGCAATCCCTTTACGATTTAGGTTACCGCGGACATATTGACATAGTCGATGATAACTTCATTGGTAATAAAAAGAAAGCTAAAGACCTTTTGCGTGAATTAAAAACATGGTCTCAAAACCACGGGTATCCGTTTTATTTTGCTACCGAAGCCTCTATTGACCTGACTGACGACGATGAATTGCTTCAATTAATGAAAGATGTCGATTTCCGATATGTATTTCTTGGTATCGAAACACCCGAAAATGATACTCTGAAACTAAACAAGAAAATCCAGAATGTGAACAAACCAATCGAAGCTGCGGTCGGCAAACTCTTATCGTATGGCATTGTAAGTAATGGAGGATATATTATTGGATTCGACAGCGAAAGCAGAGAGATTGCCGATAATATGATCTATTCCATTCAGAAATCGGGAATCTGCATGGCAATGATCAGCCTGCTTTACGCACTGCCAAATACTCAATTAACCCGCCGGCTTGCGTCTGAAGGCAGGTTGTTTCAGCAGGCATCCCGATCAATTGGTGAAACCGATATTGACCAGACGACGAGTGGTCTGAACTTTATTACACTGATTTCTCGTACCGAGATCCTAAAGAATTTTATTCGTGTTATCAATGCCATTTATGAACCTTCGAATTATTATAAACGGGTTATTTTTACCGGCCTGAATATCAGCCCCCGTCATAAATATACTCCGGATTTCAGAACATGGCTTATTTATATGCGTTCATTCCTCAGGGTTTGTAAAAAGGCAGGTTTTAACCCGGTAACAGGATTATATTATTGGAAGATGTTTTTTACCATAATCTTCAAAAACCCAAAAGGAATTGAAGCTGCAGTGAACTTAGCAGCAATGTTCATTCACTTCCATAAACAAAAAGAGTATGGTGTTTCAACAATGAATCACACAATTAGTGAATTGGAATTAACTGGCGAAGAAGCTTACTACGCAAGGATGCTGGGAAATAAACAGAGATATGATTCGGATTGAAAATTCAGATGTATTTTTATTATCCAACTTAGGAATGTGAGTAAATCATTAGAAGATATAATATTTGACCTTATTGAATTATTTAGACCTCATATAGAAGGTATTGATTCTGTACTTGATATTGGAACCGGAACATCACTACCTATCCATATTTTTGCTGAGATTTTTCCTGAGGTTAGATATAATACAATAGATATTGTTGATATTAGAAAAAGAAAAAAGTTGCCGTTTGTGATTTACGATGGCAAGAATTTACCATTCAGTAATTTTGAATTTGATGTTTCCCTGTTAAATGAAACATTACACCATTGTGAAGATCCTGAATCTGTATTAATTGAAGCAAGAAGAGTGGCGAAATCAATTTATGTTATCGAACATTTTCCCAATCCCAATACTAACATCAAAGAATTAGTTAAAACTGAAATTAATGCTCTTAAAAACTTTGATATAAATTGCCAGATTTATAAACCCTTTACAGAACATTCACTTTACTTATTATTTAAGAAAGCAGGTTTAAAAGTTTTGGATAAGATTGAAGTACCTTATTATGGTAAAAGGAAAATAAGAAAGTATTTTTTCAAATTAAAATAATAAAATTCCGGGACCTGTATAATCTTATTAAAAATCAGTCAGTTAATCCAGGTAGGTTTTTAATATTCTACATCTTGTAGTATGCTTCAATCTTCTAATCGCCTTTTCTTTGATCTGCCTGATCCTTTCTCTTGTCAGGTTAAATTCCTCACCAATTTCCCCAAGTGTATGCTCTTGTTTCCCGTTTACTCCAAAAAATAATCTGATAATATCGGCTTCTCTTCGAGTTAAGGTATTAAGAGCTCTATCAATTTCTTTCCTAAGTGAATCCGTTAGTAATCCTTTATCAGGTCCAGAAGTATCTTCGCTTAATAAAACATCATACATGTTCTCTTCCTCACCTTGTATAAGCGGGGCATCCATTGAAATATACCTCTTAGCGTTTTCTATGGCCATTGTCACATCAGCAGGAGTTAGTTCTAATGCCTGTGTAATCTCAAGGATACTGGGTTCTCTTTCATACTTTTGTTCCAGTTCAGCAATGATCTTTTTTATTTTATTAATAGAACATATTCTGTTAAGGGGGAGCCGTACAATTCTGGACTGTTTAGCCAGTGCATAAATAATACCTTGTCTGATCCACCAAACGGCATAGCATATAAACTTAAAGCCCCTCGTTTCATCAAATCGTTGTGCAGCTTCGATCAAACC
>DATKXL010000297.1:0-9529 GCA_035529055.1 Bacteroidales bacterium | reverse complement strand
AATCCATCAGGAAATTTCATTAGTGAAATGAATTAGGCAGCGAAGGATGGTTCTTCAATCTTAATTCTTCTTAACCACTGTGTTACACTGAGTTTTCGCGGAGTTACTTCGCCCCATGCCCCTTGCTCCCCGCCCCCTGCCATTCACTCTTGCCCGCTGGTTTAAGAAAGCAATTCTGCATATCCCTTCAGGATTGATTGACCCTTACCATTTGAAGATCATTTACAAGACATTTGGTGTCCCAAAAAGCCTTAATATCCCCTGAGTGTCCGGTTTTGTTCAATCTTGTCCAATTTTGTCCGGTTTTTTTCATCTGTTATGTCCCCGAGATTGCCGAAATTTACTGTTGTATTTTGATAAAGGGAATGTAATCAATATAAAAAGAACGAGCAGATAATAGGATTCAGTATCCCGGCAATCCTTGTTATCAGCCTGTTATTCTTCTACCTGGTCGGTCTGTCAATAAACATTATCTCGCTCGCAGGACTTATCCTCGGCATAGGAATGATGATCGACAACTCGATCGTTGTCATTGAGAACATCACTCAATGGATCGATCGCGGCCTGTCGCTTGTTGATGCATGCATCAAAGGGACCAATGAGGTGATAACTCCGCTTATATCTTCGGTGCTTGTCACATGTGCGGTTTTCATCCCGCTGATCTTTCTCAGCGGCATAGCCGGAGCCCTCTTTTACGACCAGGCAATAGCTATTGTCATCGGACAGGGAGTCTCTCTGATGGTAGGGATAACTCTGCTGCCAACTATTTACTATCTTCTTTACAAGAACAAAAAAGAAGGGATTTTGACAAAATTTGTCAAAAAGATAAGTCTTAAGAGGATTGAAGAAAGATATGAAGGCGGGATGAACTTCTTTTTCAGGTTCAGGAAGAGCATGATCGTATCTTTTATGGCTATAATACTGATTATGATCTGGCTGTTCATCACCATGGAAAAGGAAAAGTTCCCGGCTGTCCGGCAGGATGAGCTTGTTGTTTCGATTGACTGGAACGAGAATATTGATGTGAATGAAAATCTCAGAAGGATAACTGAGCTAATTAATAACAGCGGGGATATGGCGCTTCAGACAAACGCATTCATCGGGGAGCAGCAGTTCCTCTTCAACCGCGACTATGACCAGCCTTATACTCAGTCGAAGGTTTATGTCAAGGCAAAAGATTACCATGTGCGGGAAGTTATAGAGAAAAACACTTATGAATTCGCTAAGAAAAACTATCCGGGAGCTCTGATTAATATTTCGGCACAGCAGAATATTTTTGAAAAGATATTTTCAGCCTCCGAAACGCCTCTTGTAGTTGAAGTAAGTCTGCTGAAGGAGAAAGAGGTCCCTCCTGCCGACCTGATGCCCGGAATTATTGACAAGCTCCGCCAGAGCTGGCCCGATGCAGGCATCTCCCCTCCCCCGCTCGAAGACAAAATCCTACTGAGGCTTGATCCCGACAGATTACTCTTATATGATCTTGAACCGATGACAGTTTACAATACACTGAAAACAGCTATGAATCAGAATAATATCGGCGAGCTGAGAGCATCGTACGAAATGCTGCCGATAGTCCTTACGGACAAGGAGAAACAAATAAGCGATATCGTCTATTCTGAGTTTGTTTTAAATAAAAAAGGAGAGTCGATCCCTGTCAAAGAGATCATTAAAGTTCAGCGTGTCCATGATTACAAGACAATAAAAGGAGGCCAGAATGGCGAGTATGTGCCTGTGTACATGAATGTAAGCACAAACAAGCCTTCGGTTTTAACTGCCGGAATAAGAGACAAGCTCACTGCCGATCCGTCGATAGATGTAAAGTTCAGCGGCGCCCTTATCACCGGGCAGAAACTGTTCCGGGAGCTGGCAATAGTACTTGTTGTGGCATTGCTTCTTCTTTATTTCATCCTTGCAGTACAGTTTGAATCACTTACCCAGCCTTTTATTGTTCTTCTTGAGATCCCAATCGATATTGCCGGTGCACTATTATTAGTAAAGCTCTGGGGAGGAACAATCAATATCATGACAATGATCGGTCTTATAGTGATGTCGGGGGTTATTATCAATGACTCAATTCTAAAGGTTGATACTATAAACAACCTCCGGGCAGAGGGAAAGGGGCTGCTGGAGGCAATCTACACCGGAGGTTCGCGCCGGTTAAAACCGATAATAATGGTTGCAATGGCATCGATCATAGCAACAGCGCCTATACTTTTCAGCCAGGGTATAGGGTCAGAGCTTCAGCGTCCGATGGCGCTTGCATTGATCGGTGGTATGTCGTTAGGGACGGTTGTGAGTCTGTTCTTTATACCATTAGCTTACTGGTTCATATACAGGAAGAGTCATAAGACGAGCTAAAGTCCGGTTGAATATTTGGCGCAGGACGCAGGACGCAGGGCACAGGGCACAGGGAGCAGGGCATGGAGCATGGGTTATTATTATACACGACTTGCATGACTGCAAGACAAAACAAAAATAAACAGATAGTAAAAAAATCTGTACTTTTGAAGCTTTCAAAGTACATATGACCAGGAATATTTTAAAAGTAGTCCTTATTATCTTCTCAGGTATTTTCCTGCTTCCTTACTGCACCCCCGAGGCTTGCTTTGAAGAGACAAATTCATTCCTCAAAGCATCACTCTATGACAATGAGACACAAAAAGTCCGGCCCCCCGACAGCCTCACACTTTACGGTACTGGTATGGAAACAAATAAACTCTACAACAAAACCAGAAGTGTTCAGCCCGCACTTTTTCCGCTTAACTCATCGGCCGGAGAGTGCACATTTATAATCAGGATAAACGGGATTACTGACACTGTCAGTTTCCGTTACACCAGCTATCCTCATCTTATATCGAAAGAGTGTGGTTATACTTTTTACCATACACTCGATACATTTTTTTATACAAAGAATACCATTGACTACATATACAGGAACAATAACAGCATAACAACTTTAAATGAGGAGAACATACGCATATATTATTAGCATTCTGATACTTGTTTCCTCAGGATTTGTGCAGGCACAGGATACTGTTATTTTCCCCCTTAAAATAAGGGCAGGACTGGAACTATCCGGTCCTGTTATTTATTTAACAGATAAAAATAATCTCAGCATCGAGGGATTTCTTTCATTCGACAGGAATGAAAAGATGGCTTATGTTATTGAAGCCGGATACCTTAACTATAAATACTCCCAGTATAATTATGATTACCTGAGTAAAGGTGTTTTTACGAGAATTGGGGTCGATTTCAATCTCCTGAAGCCGGAGATGTCGCTGGGCAAATACTGGGCCGGTGTTGGATTAAGATACGGGTTGAGCGTTTTCAATTCCGAGACTCCCTCCTTTCAGCATGAAAACTATTGGGGCATAGTCACCTCTTCCATCCCTCCCAAAACAAGCATGGGCCATTTTCTTGAGTTCACACCGGGTGTTAAAACAGAATTATTTAAGAATATAAGCATAGGCTGGACAGTCAGGTTGAAATTGTTAATATCGGGAGGAGGAGGTAAAGATCTCAGACCAATTTATTTTCCGGGGTATGGCAATGGAGGGAATAGAGCCACCGCCGGTATCAGCTACTTCCTGACGTGGAATATACCTTTTAAAACCAAAACGGTAATAACAAAACCGGAAGTCCCTGAGGAAACGGAAGAGACAGAGCAGAAAGCTAACCAATAGAGATCCATTAACCACTGAGTTTGACTTTGTCGAGGGCTTCGCCGTTCACGGAGTAATTCACGGAGTATAATATAAAAACAAACAGTGTAACTCCGCGCTAACTCCGTGCGACACCGTGGTTAAATACTACTTTAATTCCCGGATGGTTTATGGCTGAAACTCCATAATCCTATGAATGTCAATAAGCCGTTGAGAAGAAGCAGCTCGAAACCGAACTTATATCCGTTAAACAATTCCACTGAATACATACTCAGAAAATAACAGGCAACCGGCGAAAGGACGGCAATGAAAGGAGTTACTCTGTCATTAACCTGCCTCTTCGTAAAAAGCCCGAAGGAGTACAAACCCAGCAACGGGCCGTAAGTGTAGCCCGCGATCGTGAAGAGCTTGTCAATTATAGCCCTGTCGTTTAACGACCGGAAGATCAAAATGGCTATAAAGAATATCAGGGCTATGGTAATATGAACCATATATCTGGCTTTTGTTTTTGCATCTTCGGTCATCCCTGTTCTTTTTTCGAGGCCAAGGAAATCTAAACTGACAGAGGTTGTAAGCGAGGTAAGAGCTCCGTCGGCGCTAGGGAAAGCTGCGGAAATAAGTCCTATCAGAAAAACTATCCCTGCAACGGGAGTGAGATAATCAAAGGCAATTGTTGGAAAAAGATCATCGGTCATGGCAACTGTAACACTTTTACTCTGAGCGTAATAAAGGAGGAAAGCGCCCAGAATGAGGAAAAGGAAATTTACAAATACAAGGATTCCGCTGAAGGTGAACATGTTCTTCTGTGCCGCTCTGATGTTGCGGCAACTGAGGTTTTTCTGCATCATCTCCTGATCCAGACCGGTCATACAAATAGTGATAAACATCCCGCTAAAAAATTGCTTCAAAAAGTACCGCTCATTATGCCAGTCAGTTATGAACATTTTAGAAACAGAGCTGTCCAGAACTGTTCCGGCAAGCTTAAACAGAGGAGTTCCCACCTCTCTGCTTATATAGATCACCGAAAGAACAACTGCAAGCAGCATAAATGTTGTCTGGAGTGTATCTGTCCATACGATTGTTCTGATCCCTCCTTTTAAGGTGTAAAGGATGATAAGAGTGATGAAAATAAGAACATTAACCCAGAAAGGAACATGCCAGGCATCAAAGACAAATATCTGCAAAACATTGATTACAAGAAACATGCGGAGAGATGCACCAAGAATCCTTGAGAGGATAAAGAACCCTGCTCCCGTTTTATATGACCAGAAGCCGAAACGCTGGTCAAGATAGGTGTATATCGAAGTAAGTTTTAGTTTGTAATAGAGCGGAAGCAGGACAAGAGCGATTACGAAGTATCCGAAAAGATAGCCGAACACCACCACCATATAACTGAACTGTGTCTCTTTTACCCAGCCGGGAACCGACATAAAAGTAACTCCGGAGAGGGATGCGCCGATCATCCCGTAAGCAACCACAAACCAGGGTGATATCCTGTTTCCGATATAAAATGACTGATTATTTGCTTTCCTGGCTGTTATCCAGGTAACCGCAAATAGCAGAACCGTATAGGCAAGGAATACACCCAGTATTAGTAGTGGTTTCATAACAATGGAAAATTAAACTGCAAGGATAGCAAAAAGAATGGAAGACAAAAAATTGCCGGAAGGTTTAGTTTATAGGTAATAATTGAACTATTTTTGTCAAAACCTTCCTTATGAGTTTCACAGAGTTTCCATCAAAGCTGCTTGAAAGTGCCGTTAATGAGTTCGCTTCACTTCCCGGAATCGGAAGAAAGACGGCTTTCAGACTGGTAATGAATCTGCTGAGGAGAGATTCAGATGAGGTAAGGAAATTTGGTGAAAGCATTATGAAACTTCATGCCGAGATCCACTATTGCAGGATCTGCAATAATATTTCCGACTCTGAAATATGCTCAATATGCAGTGATGAAAAGAGGGACCGGTCAGTGGTATGTGTCGTTGAAAACATTCAGGATGTTATGGCCATTGAAAACACCAGGCAATTCAAAGGATTGTATCATGTTCTTGGAGGCATAATTTCACCGATTGATGGTATAGGTCCGTCGGATCTGAAAATAGACAGCCTTGAGGAAAAAGTCCGGGCGGACGGTATCAAAGAGATAATCTTTGCCCTCAGCACAACAATGGAAGGCGATACTACAAATTTCTACCTCTACAAAAGACTCAACAAATACGATGTTTTTCTTTCAACTCTTGCCAGGGGTGTGGCTGTCGGAGATGAACTTGAATATACCGACGAAATAACTCTTGGACGGGCTATTAACAACAGAAATCCTTATCACCAATGCTGACATCAATAGATCATTTTCTTTCCGAATCAGGAAAGAGTATGAAGCGCTCTGCGATCAGGGAGATACTTAAGCTTCTTCAGAAACCAGGGATGATTTCATTTGCAGGAGGTCTTCCTGCTCCAGAAACATTCCCTGTCGAAGATCTGAAGGAAATTGTCCTTGAAATACTTGAGAAAAACGGACCTGACGGACTGCAGTACGGTACAACAGAAGGCGATCCGCATCTCAGAAAAGTGCTGGTTGACAGACATAACAGACAGGGATTAAACCTGGGTATTGAAAACCTGATAATCACTACCGGCTCACAGCAGGCAATTGATCTTACCAGCAGAATATTCATCGATCCGGGTGATTATGTAATATGCGGTCTGCCATCCTATCTGGGGGGGATAAATGCCTTCTTATCATATGGTGCAAAAATGAAGGGTATAACTCTTGATGAAAACGGCATGATACCTGAAGAGCTTGAAGAGACTATAATCAGGCTGAAGGAATTTGACCGGAAGATTAAATTCATCTATTTAATACCTGATTTCCAGAATCCGGCAGGAATTACTATTCCCGAATCCAGAAGAATGAAGATTATTGAGATAGCCGACAAATACGATCTGCTTATTGTTGAAGATAGTCCTTACAGAGAGGTACGCTTTGAGGGAGAAACCCAGAGACTCATGTACGAACTTGATACCACCGGACGGGTGATAACGCTGTGCACTTTCTCCAAGATTTTCGCTCCCGGATTCAGAGTAGGCTGGGTAATGGGAAATCCTGCTATCCTCGATAAGATAGTCATGGCAAAGCAAACTTCCGATCTTTGCACCTCTCCTTTTGTTCAAAAGATCATTGCACGATATATCGAGAAAGGGCTTCTCGAGAAAAACCTTAAGAAAACAATTGAACTCTACAGGGAGAGAAGAACTCACATGATAGCATGTTTCAGAAAATACATGCCTGAAAATGTTAAGTGGACTGAGCCGAATGGCGGCCTCTTTCTTTTTATCACTTTGCCTGTTCATCTTGATGCTGACATTCTGTTTAATAATGCGATCGGGAGAAATGTTGCATTTGTTTCAGGATCAACTTTCTTCTGTAACGATTCAGGACACAATACCTTACGTATAAACTTCTCATTTTCAAATAATGATGAAATTGAAGAAGGAGTGAAAAGACTGGCAGCTGTGATCTGTGAAGAGATGGACGCTAAACAGGGAGAGCTTTAGAATTGGATTGTTTCAATATACATTTGTTCTGTTAAACATATTTGAATTTAGGTTGTTATAATGCTAAATAACTGATTGCATGGCACGGATGAATATTGTACTTCCCGCAATGGGAGAAGGAGTTATAGAGGCAACAATAAATAAATGGCTGATCACAGAGGGTTCTGCGGTAAAAGAAGATGATCCTCTTGTTGAGGTTGCAACAGACAAAGTCGATTCTGAAGTTCCGGCTCCTTCGGCCGGTACTGTTACTGAGATAATTGCAAAAGAGGGCTCGGTAATAGAAGTAGGAGAAACACTTGCTATCATGGAGGTTAATGTGGAAACAGGACCCGAGGATGTAAAAAAGGTTGAAAAAGAGGTTGAGAGGATCCGTGAAACAATAGAGAGTGTGAAGCAGGAGAAAAAAGAGGTAGAGACGGTGTCGCAGGAACTGAAAAGCCGTACTCCCTCAGGAAAATTCCTCTCCCCGCTCGTAAGGAGCATCGCAGCAAAAGAAGGTATCAGCTATTCTGATCTCGACTCGGCAAAAGGCACCGGGATGGATGGCCGGATTACAAGGGATGACATCATCAGGCTTATCAGCGACAGGGAAAAGGCTGCTCAGGTTGCAATGGAAGCAAAGATACCAAAGGTTGAAAAGGAAACGGTTTCCCCTCTTTCATCCGGAAAAGATGAAATAATTGAAATGGACAGGGTCCGGAAGCTCATCGCCCAGCATATGGTGATGTCAAAAAGAACCTCAGCTCATGTAACATCATTCATTGATGCCGATGTAACCCGGCTGGTAAACTGGAGAAATAGTGTTAAAGAAAAGTTCCTGACCACCGTAGGACAGAAACTGACTCTTACTCCTATTTTTATTGATGCTGTTGCCAGAACCCTGACTGATTACCCAATGTTAAACATTTCAGTTGATGGTGAGAATATTATCTTAAAAAAGAATATCAACATAGGCATGGCTACTGCTCTTCCTGACGGCAACCTGATTGTTCCGGTAATAAAAAATGCCAACGAGAAGAATCTGACCGGTCTGGCCAAAGCTGTAAATGACCTTGCAGGAAGGGCAAGGGACAATAAATTGAAACCTGATGAGATAGCAGGAGGGACATTTACCGTAACAAACTTCGGAAGTTATAATAATCTCGCCGGAACACCCATAATAAACCAGCCCCAGGCAGCAATCCTCGGTACAGGAGCCGTAAGAAAAATGCCCGCCGTGCTTGAGACCCCTGATGGTGATGTTATTGCAATCCGACATATAATGATCCTTTCGTTAAGCTATGACCACAGGGTTATTGACGGCGCTCTGGCAGGCAAATTTCTGAGCCGGTTAAAAGAGATCCTCGAAAATTATACTCCTGATCTGCTATAACACACGGAAGTTTCAAAGACTCATTTTGCGCAATAAGTAGATGAGTTCTTACAGTGATAGTAATATTTTTTTAATAAATTTGGCTATTGAAAATTACTATAATGATTAATAAAATCTATCATCTCCTTGTTGCATCAGCTCTAACGATGTCATTATATGGGCAGGATATAAAAAATCTTCAGAATAAATTTCTTGAAGCCGAGTATTTCTTCATGTCTGAAGCTTACCCTGATGCCCTGCCTTTCTATCTTGAATTATATGAGCAGATGCCTGATAATGCTTTTCTTGCATACCGGATCGGAGCCTGCTTATTGAATACACCCGGAAAGAAGAACCTCTCTGTCAGTTACCTTGAGGATGCCGTAAAAGATATGTCAGCACAGATAAAAGAGGGTACAATAAACCAGAAGTCTGCACCTTATGATGCTTTGTTCGACCTGGGAAAAGCCTACCGGATTAATTACATGTTTGACAAAGCAAAAGAATGTTACAGGAAATACTTTGAAACCCTCTTGCCGGATGATAAAGAAAATATCGAATTTATTCAAAACGAATTGAAAGTATGTGATGACGCCAGGGAGATCATTTCAAAACCCATTCAATTCAAAGAAGAAAATGCAGGACTCCTCTTTAACAGCAAAGAATCCGATTTCAACCCTGTCATATCATCTGATGGAAAATCTTTTGCCTGGATGGTCTCAATGAAGTTCTATGATGCCATCATGTTCACCAGGATGGCAAATGGTAAATGGGGCCCCCCGGTAAATATTACACCTGAGCTTCAATCCGACGGAGATTTTTATATTTCGTGTCTTTCATCAGATGGCAGGCTTCTATTTCTTTCAAGAGACGATAATTATAACAGTGATATTTATTTCAGTGAGTTTAATGGCACCAGCTGGTCAAAGTGTGTTAAGCTGAATAAGAACATAAATAC
>DATKXL010000296.1:0-16641 GCA_035529055.1 Bacteroidales bacterium | reverse complement strand
AGTGGTCGGAAAATACGTAGAGCTTCCGGATGCATACAAATCAATAGCTGAATCATTTATTCATAGCGGTGCAATGAATGAATGTGAAGTTAATGTTGAATACATACATTCAGAGGACATTACTGAAAAGAATGTCACAGAGCACTTAATGGGTCTTAACGGGATTCTGGTTGCCCCGGGATTTGGATCGAGAGGAATAGATGGAAAAATCATCACGGCAAAATATGCACGTGAAAATAATATTCCGTTTCTTGGTATTTGTCTCGGAATGCAATGTGCTGTCATTGAGTTTGCACGAAATGTTCTGAAACTGGAGGGAGCTCATTCGACAGAGATAAACCATAAAACAAAATATCCTGTAATTGACCTGATGGAGGAACAAAAAAGTATTATTGATAAAGGGGGGACGATGAGACTTGGGGGCTATAATTGTGTAATAAGTAAAAACTCAAGAGCATATGAATCCTATGGAAAAACTGAGATAATTGAGCGACACAGGCACAGATACGAATTCAACGACCGGTACTATGAGGATTTCAGAAAAAATGGGATGGTGCCGGTAGGCATAAATCCCGAATCAAAACTTGTTGAGATAGTTGAAATACCCAAACATAAGTGGTTTATTGGTGTTCAGTTTCACCCCGAATACAACAGTACAGTCATAAATCCTCATCCTCTTTTTGTTCATTTTATAAAAGCCTGTATTGAATAGCTACTTTAATAATGAAATATTTATACTGAGAAGGAATGGATAGAAATACAATAACAGGCATTATTCTGATATTTGCGATCTTCATTGGCTTTAGTATCTATAACAGCAGCCGTTTGAACAAATCTTATGAAAAAATTATAACTTCTGCTGATTCACTCTATGCAAAAGGAGATATGGAAAATGCAAGAGCTGAATACATTAATGCACTTAGATTTAAGCCAAATCAACCGGATGCAATAACCAGGATAAACGAAATTAATCAGCTCCTTGGGTTTTCACCTGAACCTGTTAAAAAGGATTCAGTGATAATAAAACCACAGTCAACCAACAGCATTACTATTACAAGTGACAGATCAACGGATCCAATACAGTTTGGAGTTTTTGCAGATGCAGCGACCGGCGACAATGATCTGATAACTCTCGAAAACGACAAAGTTGAATTAAAGATCTCATTGAAAGGAGGGAGGGTCTTCTCTGCCCGTCTGAAAGAATACAAAACACATGAGTCATTACCACTGATATTGTTCTCCGGCGATTCAACAATATTCGGTTTTAATTTCTTTACTTCAGATAATAAAGCCATTCAGACAAATAACCTTTATTTCAAACCTGTGTCAGAAAACAGATCTTTTGTTGTTACATCTGAACCGCAAAGTGTTGTCCTGAGACTGATGGCAGGGGAAGAAAGCTATATAGAATACAAATATACTCTTGCTCCCAATAAATACATGGTTGACTTTGATGTTGCTTTTAAATCTATGGAAAACATCATAGCTTCTAATCAGAACAGCCTCACGCTTGACTGGAGAATGTACATTCCTCAGCAGGAGAAAGGCAGGCAGAATGAAGATAACTATACAACGATTAAATACAAATACTTTCAGGATGAAGTTGATGGTATGAGGTTGAGAGCTAATAAGGAGGAAGTGATGGTGGATATTACAACCAAACTAAGCTGGGTAGCATTCCAGGATCAGTTTTTTTCATCTGTTTTAGTAACAAACGACCTCTTTCTGAACGGAAGAGTAACATCGACACCCACTGCTACTTCGCAAAAATACATAAGGTATTTTACCTCTGAGGTTGGAGTGCCCTTTAATCCCGGTCAGGCCACCGCTCTTAGCCTGAAGTTATACTATGGACCAAATCATATTTCCACTTTACGCAAAGAGGGCCTTGAACTTGAGAAGCTGGTTTTTCTTGGGAAAAATATTATTGGATGGATCAACAGATTTATAATTATCCCAATATTTAACTGGCTTGAAAAGTATATAGGAAGTTATGGGCTAATTATTCTTATCCTTACAATCATCATTAAAATTGCTCTTTTTCCATTAACGTTTAAATCCTTTCAGTCTCAGGCAAAAATGCAGGTTCTGAAACCAGTCGTCGATGAACTTGCTAAAAAATTCCCTAAAAAGGAAGATGCCATGAAGAAGCAGCAGGCAACAATGGATCTGTATAAGCGGGCCGGAGTCAATCCTATGGGAGGATGTCTCCCGATGCTTCTCCAGATGCCTATTCTTTTTGCAATGTTCAGGTTCTTCCCGGTATCAATTGAATTGAGACAGGAACATTTCCTGTGGGCCACCGACCTTTCCACCTATGATTCTATATTGGCTCTTCCCTTCAATATCCCGATTTATGGCAGTCATGTCAGCCTCTTTACCCTGCTTATGACCGCTTCCACTCTTCTTACAATGAAAATGACAGGCTCTTCTCCCGGACAGGATCAACCCGGAATGAAAATGATGATGTATATGATGCCGGTTATGTTCATGCTTATCCTGAATAACTTTTCTTCAGGACTGACATATTATTATTTTCTTGCTAACATATTGACATACTTTCAGAACCTGCTTTCGAAAAGATTCATTGACGCCTCTAAAGTTTTAGCCATACTGGAGGAGAACAGGAAAAAGCCTCTGAAAAAATCTAAATGGCAACAGAGACTTGAAGTTGCGGCAAAACAGAGAGGAATTAAACCTCCCAAAAAGTAAAGGTAAGACTGTAATCATTTTTTGTTAATAACTTCAACTGCTTGTTCTTATCGGTCTCTCTAAGTAAATTACAGAGCACTCTTGCAATTCTGTTTTTTCCTGTTAATAAAAAAATGTTAAATTTTCTAAATTTATTATCCACGTCCGAAAAATGTACTAAATTTAGTTTTTCCAAAAATCGGGGAAAATGGGGAGAAGAGTCAAAAGTAAAGATTTAGCTGCACGACTGGGTGTTTCAGGCACGTTGGTATCACTCGTATTGAATAATAAAGCAGACCAGCATGGTATAAGAAAAGATACTCAGGAAAGAGTGCTTGCCCTTGCCAGGCAAATGGGATATTTCGACCTGCTAAAAGAAAGAAATGAGATATCACCCATAGAAGAAAAACCTGGAGTCCTGGGTATGATTGTACCGTCACTTCACGATCCTTTCATTTATGAAATCACTCCTTACCTGCAGAAAGCATTTTCAAGTATAGGAGTGGGATTTTCCATAATGACAAAAGATCCTGACGACCAGAGATATAACAGACTTGTTGGTGCGTTTAAGAAGTTTTATACCGGCCTGATCCTGGTCGGGGAAGCAGCTGATGATTATACGATCAGATCATTAAGGGCTTCAAATTATCCATTTGTCTTGTTGGAAAAATCAGTTAAGATATTGAGACTAAACACTGTATGTACTAATAATTCAGAAGGTTCAGTGCGTGTAGTTGATCATATTGCCAAACTTGGCTATCGAAATGTCATAATTGTAACCGACAGGAAACCATCTCCCGGAGATACATCTGTTATTGAAGATCTTAAAATTGCTCTGGGCAGGAAGGATGGGATAAACAAACCTTTAATTGCTGAACTGGATACTCCAGTATCAGGTTATGAACCCGATTTCGGACTATTTGAAAGGTTTCTGCGCCCTCCTTTCAGTGCAGAAATAATAATTGTTCTGCACGCTGAAATGGTTTACCCGGTGATGACTTTGCTCAGGAAAAAGAAACTCCGCGTACCTCAGGATATTGCCCTGATATCGATGGAAGAAGGGATTGGCTTTGACCTGATGTACTCACCGGTTACCTGTCTCAGAAAACCTCTTCCGGGAATGGCTCTGAAAGTAGCTAACATGATATGGTCAGAAGTTAAAAACTCAGGCAAAAGCAAATATAAACGACAGGTTAATATCTCCCCTGAATTGATTATAAGAAATTCTTGCGGAACAATCTAAATCCTGTTAATAATTGTTGATATCTGATAATCGCCTGTATTTAAAAATCAATTACCTTTGTTTTGGTGTTACGATGAAATAAAATCATTGTAATGAAAAGGGAATGCGGTTTGAATCCGCAACAGTACCCGCTGCTGTGATGCCCGATCACGCTTTGCGTGATGATGGTTTTATGAAATACCTGCCACTATCCCGCTGTGCGGAATGGGAAGGCTTCATAAAACCGGGACAAGTCAGAAGACCTGCCAGAAAAAATTATATGTTCAAAGCTTTCGGGAAGAAAAGCAAAGAATCACTATTGATTCCCACAAATTTTTCCCGGCAGAATTTAGAATGAATGATTGAATTGAGAATTATCGTATTCTACGCTGGCCTCCTGATTTCAGTCCTGATCCCGATACATGTGTCAGGTCAGTTCTCCTATTATAATTATGAGGATACGATAATCATTAAGGAAGTTGTTATAAGCAGGAAAGCAAACATAACATGCTTGCCGGGTTTTAAAAAGGAGATTATTGATACGGCAAATATAAGGGACTTCAGTCATGGTACACTGGCTGATCTGTTGTCGGGTAAATCACTATTATTCGTTAAAAACTATGGCCCGGGAGGAGTGGCTACCTCATCCTTCAGAGGTATAGGAGCCAGTCATACTCAGGTTGCCTGGAATGGTATTAATATTAATAGTCCGATGCTCGGGCAATCCGACCTGACACTTATTCCGGCAGGCTTTATTGATGATATTCAGATCAGCTATGGGGGAGGTTCAATGGAATTGAACAGTGGCGGACTGGGAGGCATAATAAACCTGGAAACCAGTCCTGAATGGAAGAAAAACACTCTTGCTTTAATTAATTCCGGTTTCGGCAGTTACGGCAGATGGAATGGGCTTATCAGTTTCAAGACGGGAAATACAAATTTCCAGTCGGTTACAAAAGGCTTTATGCAATATTCAAAAAACAATTTTCGCTACCTGAATACTCATTTAAGCTCTGAACCGGTCTGGCAAACAAGGCAAAACAGTCAGACCCGGCAAAAGGGTTTTATTCAGGAACTCTATTTCAGAAAAAAACAAAGTGTGCTCTCTGCAAGATTATGGTATCAGTCAGCCTCCAGGAATATACCTGTGCCAATGATCGTACACCAGATGATCCCCGGTGAGAAACAAAATGATGAATCATTCCGGACACTTCTCAATTATAACTATTACAGAGGTGAAAACGATTATAGTCTGGTTATGGCCTTCATCTCCGACAGGCTTAATTACTCAAATCCGACCGCATCAATTGATTCAAAAAACCTTGCCAGTACATTGACTGTTAAAACAGGACTTAAAACCAGCATTGACAAGAGAACAGCAATTAAACTCTATCTGAACGAAGAAATAAATATTATAAACTCAAATAATTATTCTGGAATAAAAACGCGGAACATTCTCATGCTAACAGGTTCTGCTGAAAGTTACATCACCGGCAGAATCGGAGCTTTTCTTCTGGTAAGAGGCATAGTTAAAGATAATGATCTACTCAATCCTGATTTCTCTGCAGGAGTGCAATTAAAAATTCTTTCTGAAAAAGACTACTATCTCAAAGCCAATGTCTCACGAAATTCCAAAATGCCAACCCTCAACGACATGTTCTGGATGCCGGGAGGCAATCCTGATCTTAAAAACGAATATGGATATTCCACCGAAGTTGGCTGGGAAATGAATGGTAAGCAATCATCACCCTGTAAATTTAAGGCTGATCTTACACTTTTTCGTAATGCCATCAGAGACATGATCCATTGGCACCCGGGTGAATATTCCTACTGGACTGCAGATAACATCCGGAATGTTAATACATACGGACTTGAATCTTCAATACGTCTTGGATATACTGCTGGGAAATTAAGTGCCCGTGTTGAGACAGAATATTCTTATACTAAAGCATATGTCTCTGATGGTTTATCTGCTTCAGAGCTTGCCAATAAACAACTTCTTTATGTTCCGGTCAATCAGTTTACGACTGTCATCCGTCTGGATTATAAAAGAATCCAATCCTCGTTTCTCACCAATTTCGCCGGAAAGAGATTTATCACCGTGGATAATTCCCAATACCTGCCGGCCTATGTTGTAAATGATCTTAATCTCGGAATGAAAATGAATCCCGGAAAAAGTTCAATTGATATTAACTTCATCATTGAGAACATCTTCAATGCAACCTATCAGACAATCGCCTGGTACCCGTTGCCAGGCCGATCATATTTAATAAGACTTATTTTTCAGATAACCAGATAAGAAATGAAGAACCTATTAATTTTCCTGATTATTCCTGCTCTGCTGGTCTCATGCATCAGGCTCACCGATCCGGATTTTACTGATACTTATGACTCCTTTCTGGCAGGACCGGGAGTTTACATAATTAATGAAGGTAATTTTAACTGGGGTAACGGTTCTCTCTCTTTCTATTCATACGACTCAGCAAAGATATTCAACCAGGTGTTTATGTCAGTCAATTTAAGACCTCTGGGAGATGTTCCAAATTATATGATCATTCAGGGAGACTATGCATATATTGTTGTTAACAACTCCGGTAAGATTGAAGTGGTTAACAGAAACAGCCTCGAGTCAATAAAAACCATTGAGGGGCTCATCTCACCAAGGTATATCTCTTTGATTGGCTCTGCAAAAGCATATGTCAGCAGCCTCTATTCCGACTCCATTGCCATCATTGATCTTACAACAAACACAATTACAGGACATATTGACATCGGACGCTCATCAGAAGCGATAGTCTCTTTCTCAGGGAAAGCTTTTGCAGCACACTGGTATGGTGGCAGTAAGATCATGGTAATAAATACATTGAATGACAAGTTAATCGACTCAATAGAGGTTGGGATGGAACCTGAAAGCATGGTGCTCGATAAGAATGCTGTATTATGGGTACTATGCAACGGAGGCTGGAAACGGGATAATTTCGCTGAATTAATTGGAATCAACACAACAATCTTCGAAGTTGAAAAGAGATTCATCTTTCCATCCAAAACCGATTCCCCTCTTTGTCTGCAGATTGATGGATCAGGAACGATGCTGTATTATCTTCATAACGGGCTGAGACGAATGAGCATTACATCTTCCGGATTGCCCGAGACACCCTTTATTATAGAGACCGATCATCTGTTTTACAAGTTTGGTATAAATCGGGCAAATGGTGATATATTCATTACCGATGCAGTTGATTACCAGCAAAGAGGCTACGTATTACATTATGAAAATGACGGAACTTTCATCTCCGCCATGCGTGCAGATATAATTCCCGCATCAGTATGTTTTAAATTATTACCCGACTTCATCACAGAATGAATTCCTGTTTAGCTAATTATGATTCCTATAGAAAAAATGTTGTTGCAGGTATTGTACTTGTACTCACAATTCTCTTTTCAGGTTCATGCAATAATACCAGATCAGAAAACAGGCTTATTTTTAATAATAATTCCATTATATCATATGCGGAGAGACTAAAAATAGATATAAAGGAGGGGTATTTGCAGATCTCAATAATCGATCCATGGCAGGGGGCAAACGGGATACAACACATGTGGTACCTTGTTCCCAGAGGTTCCAATCCTCCTGAAGGCATTGATCCATTAAAGATCATTTACGTGCCGGTCCGAAACATTATCTGCATGTCAGCCACATATCTGTCGATGATAACAGCTCTCCACGAATCCGGCACAATTACAGGGATCTCAGGTGGCGCATTTCTTTATGATCAGAATTTAATTGAAAGATTTAATAATGGCCTTATCAGGGATATCGGTTATGAAGACAATCTGAATAAAGAAAGGATTATTTCTATCAACCCCGATCTGATTATGGTGTATGGCATTGGCAGTGAATCGGCAGGTTACATCGGAAAAATACAAGAGATTGGAGTCAAGGTGTTATATAATGCCGATTATCTTGAAACTGATCCTCTTGGCAGAGCAGAATGGATAAAATTATTCGGATCTCTTTTTTGTAAAGAAGATCTGGCTGATGAAATATTTAGAACTGTCGAAAAGGAGTATAACACTTTGAAAACTTATATTTCCGTAAAATCAGTCTCCAGACCTTGCGTACTCCTGGGATTGCCCTACAGAGACACCTGGTATATCTCGCCCGGAAATTCATATATCAGCAGAATGATTGAAGATGCAGGTGGTAATTATCTCTGGAAAGAGAAAGAATCATTTGTATCAATGCCATTTGGAATTGAAAACGTTTATCTGAAAGCTTTGGAAGCCGATTACTGGCTTAATATAGGCACAATTAACAGCAAAAAGCAGATATCGGCAATTGATCCGAGGCTGGAGGATTTTCAATGCTTTAAAAAGGGCAACCTGTATAACAACAATAAAAGGAGCAATTCTGCCGGAGGTAATGATTACTGGGAGAGTGGGAACATCAATCCCCATGTTATTCTTAAGGACATTGCTTCTATTTTGCATCCTGAACTGTTTGCCGGTCATGATCTCTATTACTACAGGAAAATAAATTAAATGGAACTTCATTGAAATCAGAGAAACTTACAACAGGAGTTAATCAAAAATATAGTGGAAACCGGGCTAAGCTTGTCTTATCCGCTCTCCTGTTCCTCGTAATATTTTTCTTTTTAATGGATATTCTCCTCGGCTCAGTAACAATCAGATTATCTGATATTCTTAAGATCTTTACCGATCAGGGGGCAAATGAAGTTAAAGCTATAATCCTGAAATTCAGATTGCCGAAGGCAATAACAGCCATGACTGTCGGTATAGCCTTATCATTGAGTGGTTTGCAGATGCAGACCGTCTTCAGAAATCCAATGGCAGGCCCTTATGTCCTTGGGATAAGCTCAGGAGCAAGTCTTGGTGTTGCTTTTGTAATACTTGGTTTTTCGGCCCGGATTTATCCTGAAACTATCAGTGGTTTGGGAAACTGGGCTATCATGGCAGCAGCATGGATAGGGGCTGGAGGGGTAATGATCCTTATAATGTTCATTTCCTCAAGGGTTAAGGATATAATGACTGTGCTTATAATCGGTATAATGCTTTCAAGCGGCATTTCAGCTATTGTAAGTATAATGCAATACTACAGCAGCGAATCTATGCTTAAAGCATATGTTATCTGGACCATGGGAAGCCTGGGCAACCTGACTTCTTCTCAGCTCAATATCCTTATGATAACTGTCACTTTGGGGACTATTCTGAGTGTACTATCAGTTAAAATGTTGAATGCATTATTACTTGGTGAAAATTATGCGGGGTCTCTTGGTCTGAATGTCAGGTCATCAAGGATATTGATATTTACAGCTACAAGTATTCTTGCAGGTAGTGTGACTGCTTTTTGCGGACCAATTGGTTTTATCGGAATAGCGGTACCACATATTGCCAGAATGCTTTTCAGGACATCTGATCATAAGATCCTGATACCGGGTACTATTTTTGCCGGAGCTACAATAATGCTTATAAGTGATATTATTTCACAATTACCGGGATCGGATAAAGTTTTGCCCATAAATTCTGTTACCGCATTAATTGGAATACCGGTTGTTATCTGGGTAATACTCCGGAATCGCAAATATTCTGAATTATTCTGATGGAAGAAAAGAGACCGGAAATATTATCTATTGATTCATTAAAAATCGGATATGCTTCAGGAAAAAGCAGAAAATTGCTTATTCCTGCAATATATGGTTCGGCTTATAAAGGAGAACTTATAGCAGTTATAGGAAGGAATGGAATTGGCAAAAGCACACTTCTGAGAACCATTACAGGACTGCAACCCTCCCTTGGAGGAAATATATTTATTGACGGCAGAGATATCAAAGAATACTCCCGCTTGCAGCTTGCCAAAAATATAGGATACATATCAACAGAGACCGTAAAAATGGCCAGTATGAGGGTCAGCGACCTGGTGGCTCTGGGCCGCTTCCCTCATACAAACTGGTATGGGAAAATTGATGACCTGAGTCATAATATCATTATCGACTCAATCGAAAAGACAGGTATGTCAGATTTCTATGACAGGTTCATTTCAGAACTCTCCGATGGCGAACGGCAGAGAGCGATGATAGCCAGAGCTTTGGCCCAGGATGCAGATCTGATGGTGATGGATGAGCCAACCGCATTCCTTGACATAAGAAGTAAATACGAGATCATACACCTGTTAATCAGCCTTACCCGCAGCAGGGGGAAGACTGTGATCTTTTCTACGCACGACTTTCAGGTGGCTTTGGATCAGGCAGATAAAATATGGCTGCTTCTTGATAATGAATTAATTGAAGGTGCACCCGAAGATCTGTTCCTGAAAGGATCGTTTGACCATCTGTTCGACTCATCTTTGGTCAGTTTTGATCCGAAAAATGGAAGTTATATTTTAAAGAAATCCGAAAAGGGACAAATATTTGTTGATGGAGAAGGAATTATAAAACAGTGGACTGAAAAAGCAGTCTGCAGGGCGGGTTATATATTGTCGGATAGAAAAATACACCCTTACGTGAAAGTCCCTGTAGAAAAAGGGAAGAATTGGATTCTTTATTGTGAAAATTCAGTAAATGAATGTGAATCTTTATATGATTTGATTTGTTTTCTTATAACAAGGGAAAAGAACCTCATCTGACATATTTTCTGTAACTTTCAATGAATGAAGGGATATCATCAATGCTCAGCTTCTTGGCAATTATCTTTTTGCCCTTATCAAGAATATAGACCATTGGAGTTGACTGAACATTATAATAAAAACCATAATTAGATCTGCGTTCAGGGTCCCAGCCGTTTATCCACGTCAGTTTATTCTCTTCAATATATCGCGTCCATTGGGATTTATCAGAAGTGGTGCATACCGCAAAAATTTCAATACCCTCATTTCTGGCTTTTTCATAATATGATTTCAGTTTTGGGGTAGCTTCCTTGCAATGACCACAGTCAGGTTCCCAGAAATAGAGAATGGTAAAGTCTTTTTCAATATCATATAAAGATACAAACATGCCTTTGTATGAATCCATTACAAGATTTTCTGCCTTCTTGCCTATCAGATTTGGTCTTAAAAGATCCACCTGTTTTTTAAGATCATCAATAAACTCTTTTGATACCCAGTCAGCTTTTCCTGATAAATAAATGTCGTCTGCAAGTTTTACAAGTACACCATCATGCCCCATAATCTGGCTATCTCTGAAGTGGTTGAACAGATAAACAGCTATAAACTGAAATACTTTATAGTTACTCCTGCAGCGTTCAAGTATCTTATCGATCTCCTTATTCAGGGAATCTGGCGACTGAACAACGATATTTGTAAAAAAGGCATTTAATCGGGCCTGTAAGATCGGCGTACGTAATAATCTTTCATCGGTGAGATCAAAATTGTCAAAGAAATGGTCCTTGTTATAATTGTAGGTAAGTACCCATTTCAGGGAATCAGGATTCGAATTGCCCGAAGGAACAGGAATATCGTGTGTTTCAACCGGTAGTAATGCCCTGACAAGAGCAGCCAGAATGTTGCCTTTATTCTCTTCGATTACAGTTCTCAGATAGGATTTCATCGCTTCTTCCTGTACCTTCTGAGCACTCGTAAGTATCTTCAGGGAATCGCTGTTATGTTTATTGTTCTGAAGCCTCTTTGCTATGCTGGCAGCCTTCTTCTGCAGTGCCCCCCATTGTTTCTGATAATCGAGAAAGGCTGAATTTTCACCTGTTCCTGAAAACCTTAATGTGTTTAAATAATCCGGAAAGGAGGACGTAATGCTAAATACCTGATCATCAGATATCAGAACTTCAAAATAGCTCTTCCCTGGCAGAATAACCATATAGATGCCTTGCGGCAGGCTTTCTTCACCTTTAAAAATACCGTGTCCTTTCTTATCAAGAGTTATGGTATCTTTCAGATATTGCTTATCTCCAAAATGATAGGCAAGAAAAATTACAGAATCCTGCAGACCGGATATAGAAACATTGATTTCATAACCACTTTTGTTCTGCCCACAGAAAGACAATGAAATTGTTAGAAATATAAGACCGAAAAATATCTTTCTCATTCGAAATGATTATTTACAGATGATTGCAAAATTAGTCAATGCAATTTCTCTGCCAAACCATAAGGCAAAGAATATTAAGAAATATGTTGTACATTTGAACTGTAAACCTTGCATGTCATTCCATATGACGATATCAGTTCTTATTCCGGTAAATGATTATGATATTGTTGCCCTTGTACATAATCTGAAAGATGGCATGGAAAAGGTGCCGGAATTCTGCGAGATACTTATCGGAGATGACGGTTCATCAGCAGATTACAGGAAAAAATACCAGTCACTTTCAGGAAATGGGATAAGAGTTATAGTTTCAGAAGAAAATGTAGGAAGGGCTACAATAAGGAACAAGCTGGCTCTTGAAGCAAAAGGTGATTTTCTGCTTTTTATCGATGCCGATGTAATGATTCCTGGCACCGCTGAAGCTTTTATGCTTACATGGCTTAACTATATTAATTCAGCCAGAGTAATCTGTGGGGGCATTTTATATCATAAGAGTCCTCCCGGTGATCCTGACAAATTTCTTCGATGGAAATATGGATTTTTCAGGGAACAAAAGAAGGCAAGGGATAGGAATAGACTTCCTCATTCAGGTTTTTCAACGTTCAATGTGCTTATCGACAAATCGGTTTTCTCTAAAGTGCGATTTTATGAAGAGCTGAAACAGTATGGCCATGAGGATACTCTGCTCGGGTACCAGTTGAAAAAGGCAGGCATCAATGTTGTGCATATAGATAATGGCCTGGTGCATGACGGGCTGGAGACAAACAGGGAGTTTCTGACTAAGACTAAACTTGGCATTGAGAATCTTAGTAAGCTGTACGATAAAGTGACAGATAAAAAAACTTTCTCCTCTACGGTAAGATTATTAAATACTTATAACCGTATTAAATTTTTCAGAATAGAACGGATCTTTACAGGCTTGTTTATCCGGTACAGGGACAAAATGGAAATCCGTCTTGATTCCTCTGAAATCTCACTGAAATTGTTCTGGTTTTACAAAATCAGCATGTTCTGTACTTTTCGCGAAATTCATAGCAGGAGAAAATCTATTCCTGTTTTTTAATATACTGACGTTTTAATTTTGGTAATCCCAAAAAAGTAAATATTGCTGCGAAGACAGGTAAATATAAACTAATGGTAACCTATTCGCATCTTCCCTTACTTGTTTGCTCCTATGGTAAATTCAAGAATTTAGATTTTGATCTGAATAGTTTTTCAGATCATTCCATTACACACCCTTAACTATTTTGTATATTTGTGGCAGGTATTATAAACTACTTTTTATGGCTAAACCCTTTAGCTGGACTCTGAAGCAGATAAAACGTTTGAATGATGCTATCTGGCATACATCGTTATATGACATATCAAAAAGAAGGTCTTTTGTTATTAAACAATTAAGAATAGTAGTACTTGCCGCACGCGGTTTCACCAATGACAAGGTTCAGCTCAGGGCTTCAGCACTCACATTCTATTCACTGCTTTCTGTAATACCTGTAGCGGCAATTGCATTTGCAATTGCCAAAGGATTTGGATTTGACCAGAACCTTGAACAACTTATTACAAAAGAGTTCCAGGCGCATCAGGAGGTATTAAACTGGCTTCTTTTAAACGCCAGAAATGCCCTTCAGGAAACCAGGGGGGGATATATAGCCGGTGTGGGTGTGATTATACTTTTCTGGTCAGTCATGTCACTGCTTGATCAGATTGAAAACTCTTTTAATCATATCTGGCAGATCCGCTCTTCAAGATCATGGTACCGGAAGTTTACTAATTATCTGACTATTATGCTTATCGCTCCGGTATTTATTATACTTTCAAGCAGCATCACGGTTTTTGTAAGCAATGGGCTTTCAGACTTCTTGACCAGAGCCCCGATACTCGATTTCTTTAAACCTGTTGTCAGTTTCCTAGTTAAGTTTACACCATATTCTCTGAGCTGGATCACTCTTACCATACTATTTATCATTATACCAAATACAAAAGTAAAGTTTGTTCCGGCCCTGGTATCAGGCATTATAACCGGAACTATTCTGCAGCTTTTGCAGTGGCTGTATATTGATCTGCAGTTTGGTATTACGAAATTAAGTGCCATTTATGGTAGTTTTGCCGCAATCCCCCTGTTTATTATCTGGTTGCAGAGCAGCTGGATCATAGTTCTTCTGGGAGCAGAGCTTTCATTTGCTAATCAAAATTTACCGCGCTATGAGTTTGAGTCTGAAGCTTTGAATGTAAGCAGCTATCAGAAACGAGCTCTGGTTTTGATGATCATGCAGATGATAACTAAGAACTTTTCTGTGGGAGAGAAACCTTTAAGCGCCGAAACCATAGCTGGTAACCTTAGAATACCTGTGCGCCTTGCCCGCGACATACTTCAGGATCTGAATAATGTAGAACTTTTATCAGTGCTCCAGGAAAATGAAGATAAAGAAAGGTTATATCAGCCTTCAATGGACATAAATAAATTGACCGTCAGTTTTGTATTATCCCGTCTCGACAAAAAAGGAACCTCACGGCATATTGTATTAAAGAGCAGGGATTATGATAAAGTGATTTCAATGCTCGAAGAATTTGACAGGCTGATAGCTAAATCAGGTTCAAATGTTCTGATCAAGGATATCTAATGAAGTAATTGTTTTCAGACTTCTGATATCACTCTTTTTTTTCTCTTTTCCTTATGATTTTTTATAAATTTTATGAAATCCAGGTATGATTTCCATTCATTGAAAGGGTAATGAGGAAGTGGTAAAATTATATGTCTGGTACCTGACTCTTTCTCCCAGTATTTGCTCAGGTTATTTGCAGGAAACACTCTGTCAATTTTGCTGGAAACAGCATAATCCCATCTTAAACCTGGGTCTTTCTGCTCCATGATACGGTTATATAACCATCTTAATTCATCATGTAGCGACTTTATTGATCTGCGAGGTATCCTGTCGTGATTAAGCTGATATGTTTTTTTGTCGCCAAACATACGAAGATAGAACTTCTCCATATTCTGTTCAGTTATATTGTTCAGGGTTCCCTCAAAAACATGAAGCGGGATACCATATTGATCATCAGCAGGAATAGGAGTACCGTTAACTGCAATTGTGATGTCAGGTTTTATACCTGTTTTTAACGACAAATATTCTGCAGCCCAGACTCCCAGCGACCATCCGATCAGTGAAATTGATTTGTAAGACTTGGGTTCAGGAAGCACCAGAGCTTCTTCAGCAGAATAGTTATAGAAAAGGATGAAATCAAAATCATCATTGCAGTGAGGGGTAAAAACGTTCTCATCCGTACCCCATCCTCCGTATAAAACAACAAGATGGTCGTTTTTTTCCCTTCTTCTGATATAAGTCTTCATAAATTACCCCGGAATGATTATGAATCACTCTTTTTCCCCGGTTTCTACCTTAATCAAAGATAATAATTTTTCAGATGACTGTCAATTATCAGGAAAAGAAATTTATTCCTCTTGGGATGGGGGAGAAAAAAATAAGAGGAGAAAGGGTGGTTGTGAAGATCAGGGAGCGGGCTTTATTTATGAGATAATTCCCGTGTCTACTGTCTGATAAAAGGATGGAACCATGGTAAGCTGGCGCTGATCCTTAGGTTCCAGATGTGAAAGTCAATGTCTGCAATACAATCCTGATGATTTTCACCTCCAACCCTTACTCATCTCCTCTTATACCAATAGCATGAGCTTGGTAACAAATTTACAAAATAATTATCAAATAATCAAATTAATAATGCAAAAAATTATTGTAATAAAATATTGCTGTTAATTGCTAAGTTTTTGCTAAATTTGATATAGCCTCATATTCAAATCTAAATATTTTAATAATGGTTGCAGAGCTGGAAAAAATATCATACGATGATGGCGGTGGATTCAGGGCCGCCTATATCACGGAAACTAATGGTTTCTGGCATTTTCATCCCGAATACGAACTGGTTTTGAACACCAAAGGCAATGGCACACGGATCGTTGGTGACAGTGTGGAATTGTTCGATTTTTATGATCTGGTCTTAATAGCCGGAAGAATACCTCACTCCTGGAACTATTATAAAAATGAAGGGGCTCTTCCTGAAAAGCATGGTATCATGGTTCATTTCAAGCTTTCTTCCCTGGGAGAAGCTTTACTTTCGCAGCATGAAATGCATTGTGTAAAAGACTTGCTGACAGACGCCGAAAGAGGAGTTGTGTTCTCTGTTGACGATGCTATGAAATCTGAAAGCCACCTGGTAAGGATGATCGACAATAAAGGAATTGATAAAATGATTGATTTCTTTAACCTTCTGATGATCCTCTGCTCATCGGAAAAAAGGGCATTTTTGTGCTCCGAGAACTATAAACAGGCGTTTGATGAAAGAGGTAATAAAAGAATGACGGATGTCTATAACTACATCAGAGAAAACTACTTTAAACCAATAACGCTCGAGAGGATCTCTAAAATTGCCAGAATGAGCCCGTTTGCTTTCAGCAGGTACTTTAAGAAAAACTGCGGAGCAGGATTTGTGGAGTATCTTAACAGGGTCAGGACAAATAAGGCTTGTTACCTCCTTCGTGAAACGGAATACCAGGTTCATGACATCGCCCTTGAGTGCGGTTTTGCAAGTATCTCAAACTTCAATAAGCAGTTCAGGAAAGTGGAGGGCCTCTCCCCAAGGGATTACCGGGCTCAGTTTAAATAA
>DATKXL010000295.1:0-8935 GCA_035529055.1 Bacteroidales bacterium | reverse complement strand
AGTACCATAACCTGTTACTATAATTTCGTCAATTTTGTAAAGGTCCTGTTGAAAGACTACGTCTATCCTGGTCCTTCCAGCAATTTGTACTTCCTGAGTGGTGAAGCCAATAAAGCTGAAGACAAGTGCCTGAACATTAGTGGGAACAGCAAGATCATACTTGCCGTCTAAGCCGGTAATAGCTCCCAAAGTTGTCCCTTTTGCCTGAACAAACACACCGGGCATTGCCAGTCCGTCTTCTGAGCTGGTTACAATCCCGGTAATCTGCACTGTCTGAGCCATAACAAGCGAACCTGTTATCAGCAACAGTGTGAATAGAAAAAGGATTTTTTTCATAAAAGATTGATTTAGGTTAATATACGTTTATAATTCAAATCCTGCGAAAATATTAAATATTATTAATTAAATATACTAATTACATAAAAAAAAAGCACTTTGCATGACTTTTGACATTTTTTTTGTTATAAGTGTCCGACTAATACTGAAAAGATTCCTCACTTCGTTACCAATGACAACATTTTATAAAATATACATTATGTGCTTTTTGATTAGTACAGTTTTGTGAGAGGGAGATCCCTCGCTATTGCTCGGGATGACAATGTTGCTTTTTATGGATTGGGGAGGGAAGCAGGGGCGTTTCTGACAAGAGTTGACAGAGTTAAGAAAAATTTATACGAAACGCCCCTGCTTCCCTCCTCCCAATAATTAAAAATACCCTGTCATTCCGAATGAAGCCAAACTGAACAAAGTGAAGACCGGCGAAATGAGGAATCTCCTGACAGTTCCCTGATTATTCTTGCAAGTTGTAATTAACCCTTGAGTGCTAAATTTTTGTATGCGTACTTGGAATGACATATGCTTCAAGAGTTTCAGAGTCACAAGTGCCTGTCATTCTGAGCGAAGCGAAGAATCTCACAATTTTGGTTTGTCAGTAATGATTAATTCTACCTGGTCGAAGAAATGCTGTAAATATTTTGTTATAAACCAAATAGATAAATTGAAGTGGCTTAATACGGTCGAAACATAATTTGGATTTTCGCAGATAATGACTAATTTTGAGCCCGTTTTAGTTCGGGACAGATATAATATTATATATATTGTTTCTGCATAAATATAAAAATACAGGTTATGGATCTTTCAGGCAAGCATTACAAAGCCTTTACAGAACGTCAGGAGCAACTTAAGAAGCAATACAGCCCAAAACAGGCTGAGAAACAACACTCTAAAGGTAAGCTTACCGCATGGGAAAGGGTAAGCCTTCTTTTTGATCCAGGTACTTTTGAAGAGATAGATGCTTTTGTTACACCTGCCAGTCAGCCTGTAGAGTTCGGAAAAGTCGAAAAATCATTTGGCGATGGTGTAATTGTAGGCCATGGCAAAGTAAACGGACGCCTGGTCTTTGCCTACTCGCAGGATTTTACTATCATGGGCGGATCGCTTGGAATTGTCCATGCGAAGAAAATTGCAAAGATACAGGAGATGGCTCTTAAGATGGGTTCACCGATTATTGGGATGATGGACTCCGGTGGTGCACGTATTCAGGAAGGCGTTGCAAGTCTTAGCGGTTATGCCTCAATATTTCATAATATAATCCATTCATCCGGTATTATTCCGCAAATATCAGTTATTATGGGACCAGCTGCCGGCGGAGCTGTTTACTCTCCTGCTCTCACAGACTTTGTTTTCATGGTGAACCATACCAGTTTCATGTTCGTAACCGGCCCTAATGTAGTCAAAGAGGTCTTAAATGAAGATGTCACATTTGAAGAACTTGGAGGCGCGGAGATCCACGCTCGTAAAAGCGGCGTGGCACATATGATTTATGATGATGAAGAGAATACTATTCTTGCTCTAAAGAAATTTCTGTCTTATCTGCCCTCAAATAATGTTGAAAATCCTCCTGCGGTGGCTGATGACGGATCAGTTCATGATATAAATAAGAAGCTCAGGGATATCGTTCCTGATGATCCTAATAAGGCTTACGATGTTAAAGATGTCATAAATCAGATCGTTGACAGGAACAGTTTCTTTGAAACATCTGAACTGTTCGCTGCCAGCCTTGTAACAGGTTTTGCAAGGCTAAAAGGTAAAACTATTGGTGTTGTGGCAAACCAGCCCAAGGTGCTTGCAGGGGTTCTTGATATCGATTCATCAACCAAGGGAGCAAGGTTCATACGATTCTGCGATGCTTTTAATATCCCTATCCTGACGCTTGAAGATGTACCCGGGTTTCTTCCGGGTGTCGATCAGGAACATGCCGGGATAATCAGACATGGCGCCAAGATGTTGTTTGCATACAGCGAAGCCACTGTGCCTAAAATAACTGTTATTCTCAGGAAAGCTTATGGAGGAGCATTTATTGTTATGAACAGTAAGAATCTTGGAGGTGATTTCAGCTTTGCATGGCCTTCTGCAGAGATAGCTGTTATGGGTCCGGACGGAGCTGTTGCAATCCTATACAGAAAAGAATTAGCTGAATCACAGAACCCTGCTGAACTGAAGAAAGAGCTGGTAAAAAAATACCGCGATAAAGTTGCCAATCCTTTTATCGCAGATGAGAGCGGCTACATTGATGAGGTGATCGATCCAGCTGTTACCAGAAAGAAAATAATTTCAGCCTTTGCAGCCCTTAATAATAAATGGGTGAAGGTACCGGCACGGAAACATGGGAATATGCCGTTGTGAGGGCACGGGGCACAGGGCGCAGGGCAGAAGGCGGAGGGCGAAGGGATGGATTATAAAAAAGGTGTTGAGACAGGTCTCAGACCTGTCTCAACAAACATAATATGAAAATCAAACGTATATTAATTGCAAACCGTGGTGAGATAGCAGTCAGGATAATGCGGACTGCGCGAAAAATGAAAATTAAGACCGTGGCAGTTAAAACAGTTCCTGAACCGAATGCAATGTATTTGTCGTTTGCCGATGTGGTTTATGATAATACCGAAGATGTATCAGAAATACCTGTTTTCCTTGATATTGAGAAGCTGATAACCATTGCTCAGAAAACAAATGCAAATGCAATTCATCCCGGATACGGATTTCTTGCTGAAAACGCATATTTCGCCCAGAAATGCATAGACAATAATATAATCTTCATCGGTCCCTCTCCTGATGCTATTTACAAGATGGGAAATAAAACCATTGCCCGGAGAATTGCTCTGGCAGGCGGGATACCTATTGCGATGGGCAGCGAGGGCAATATCGGCAATGAGGAGGAAGCCGTAATTGCAGCCGATAAAATAGGTTATCCTGTGATAATCAAAGCTGCATCGGGTGGCGGCGGCAGAGGCATGAGGATAGTGAGAAAAGCTGAAGAGATGGATAAATTGTTTGTCATTGCCAGCAAAGAGGCTGAAAAAGCATTCAATGATCCATCAGTTTTTATTGAGAAATATATAGAAAACCCCAAGCATATTGAATTCCAGATACTGGGTGACATGAAGGGGAATGTGATCCATCTGGGTGAAAGAGAGTGTTCAATCCAGAGGAAGCATCAGAAGCTTCTTGAGGAAGCACCATCATGTGCACTGGATGAAGATCTCAGGAACAAGATGGGCAAAATTGCCGTTCAGATTTCTAAAGCGGTCAATTACCACTCAGCCGGGACAGTTGAGTTTCTTCTCGACTCGGACAAAAACTTCTATTTCATGGAAATGAACACAAGGATACAGGTAGAGCATCCTGTTACTGAAATCATTACGGGAATAGATCTGATAGAGCAGCAGATCCGTATTGCCAACGGGGAGGCTCTTAAATACGAACAGGAGGATATTAAACTCAACGGATGGGCGATAGAGTGCAGGATCAATGCAGAAGATGTTCAGGCCGGTTTTGCCCCCGATCCGGGTAAAATCCAAAGTCTGATCCTGCCAACCGATGCATGTGTAAGAATAGATACAGGGATACAGGCCGGTTCTGCAATTGTTGCGAGCTTCGACTCGATGATCGCAAAACTTATTGTAAAAGGGGAAAACAGAAAAGAGGCCATTAAAAACTGTAAAATGGCTCTTGACAAAGTATGGCTCAAAGGTACAAAAACAACTCTTCCCTTCTTCAGGATGCTTGTCCGTAATCAGCAGTTCATTGACGGGGACTTCACTACTGCATTTATCGAAAAAGATCTCGACCGGTTTTATTTTAACAGTGAGTATGAGGAGATGCTTGCAGCCTGGCTTGCAACAAAACTTTTCGTAGAAGAGAACTTAAAAAATGAAACTATTAATGCCGGCACTGAAGAGGGGAAAGATATGAGTCCATGGTTGCTGAATAAAAGAATAAACCAATTTTAAATCAGGCAATTAAGATGACGAATGAGAGAATAAACATAAAAAAGCTATATGCACTTTCATCAGAGAACAGGAGATTCTGTTTTTCCCTGCCTTTAAAACACTCAATAAGGATCGGGAAGAGGGATTATGAGGTAAAACTCAAGGCAGACGAAAAATACGGCACCTACATTCTATGGAAAAACCGCAAATATCCTGTTGAAATAATAAGATCGCGTCAGAATAAGTACGAGATACTCTTTAATGATATCAGTTACACTTTTACCGTCGAGACTCCCTTTTCGCTTCAGAGGATGAAGGTTTTAAGTTCCACAAGAGGCAAGGTTGAAAAAGAGTTGATAAAGGCGCCAATGCCAGGAAAAATCATAGATGTTCTTGTCAGGGAAGGATCACATGTTCTCCGCGGTGCGTCAGTGCTTATCCTTGAAGCAATGAAGATGCAGAATGAGATACTCTCCCCCGTAAACGGAACGGTGATTAAGATATCAGCAAAAGCCAATTCAAATGTGATGAAGGACGATGTGCTGGTGGAGATAAAAGTGGAGTAACCTCACTTCACAGGTACCTGCTTCAATGTTTCGCACAGATAATCAAAGAATTTCTTAACCGTAGGAATATTTACTTTTTCATCGGGTGAATGAGGGTATCTGATAGTTGGTCCGAATGAGATCATGTCGAGATTAGGGTAAACGCCACCGATCAGTCCACATTCAAGTCCGGCATGAATTGCTTTTATTTCGGGAATTTTACCATATTTCTTATTATAAACCTCACTCATTATTTTCAGAATCGGAGAACTCATGTCAGGTTTCCACCCGGGATAACTACCCGACATGGTGACATCGGCCCCGATAAGATGAAATACAGCTGCAATCTTCCAGGCCGTGGCCTCTTTCGATGAATCAACAGAACTGCGGGTGAGATTATGAGCTTCAAATTTACCTCCGGCACATTTGACTATTGCCAGGTTATTTGATGTTTCGACAAGGCCTTGCATCGCCTGGCTCATTCTCTGCACCCCATTCGGACAAGCAAACAGAGCCCTGATGATCCTGTATTGGTCACTCTCCTTCATCACTTTTGCCGGAACAGCAATTTTTTCGGCAGTAAATGAGAGATCAGGTTCTGTATCAGAGAATTCAGCCCTGTACATCTTCTCGTATCCTTTTACAAACTTTTTAAATTCGGCAGCTTTAATTTCGGGGACAAGAAGTATTGAATATGATTCACGCGGTATTGCATTGCGGAGGTCTCCACCAGCTGCTTCAGCAAGCCTGATACCAAAATCAGACTCAGCCTGCATAAGGAACCTGAACATTATCTTGTTGGAATTGGCCCTTCCGAGCGCAATATCAACCCCTGAATGGCCTCCTTTCAATCCTTTTGCAGTGATTTTAAAAGCAGCCATCCCCAGAGGAGATTTTTCCTGACCATAATCCTTTTTAATACTGACATCTATCCCTCCTGCGCATCCGACATACAATTCACCCTCATCCTCTGAATCAAGGTTCATTAGAATATCACCTTTCAGCAGCCCTTTCTTTAATCCAAAGACTCCTGTCATGCCTGTTTCTTCATCAATGGTGAAGAGAGCTTCGAGAGGTCCGTGGACAATTTTTTCAGAGGCAAGAACAGCCATAGTTGCAGCAACACCTATTCCATTGTCCGATCCGAGTGTGGTACCGTTTGCTTTGACCCAGTCACCATCGATAATTGTTTCAATTGGATCTCTCTCAAAATCATGCTTCTTACCACTGTTCTTCTGCGGGACCATGTCAAGATGAGTCTGGAGAATGACTCCTTTCCTGGTTTCCAACCCTTTAGTAGCCGGCTTGCGTATAATTACGTTACCAACTTTATCAACAGTGGTATCGAGATTATGCTTTTTCCCAAATGCCTGCATGTATTCAACAAGCTTTTTCTCTTTTTTTGAAGGATGAGGAATTTGGGTTATTTCATGGAAAAAATTCCATACCTGTTTCGGCTCAAGATTGCGTACGTTGCTCATATAAGTTGTTATAAAAGTGAATAATTAATAAAGTTAATAAATTTTCCTCAAATAAAAAATGATAAATATATTAAAATAGCGCTCTCTGCCCTGCATTCTCTTCATATTGTAACAAAAACTTAACATCTGATAATTTTTGAATTTCAGACGAATTGTTCTAATTTCACGCCGGTTTTTAAAAAACAAATCAACCAAAAGGAGCGATAATAAGCACACAAACTGAAAATAAAACCACCTATCGGTGAACATCTATCTCTTATTTGTCATAGTGCTTTTATTCCTGGCCGTATCAGATCTGATAGTAGGCATTACTAATGACGCGGCTAATTTTCTCAACTCGGCAATAGGATCAAAGGTTGCTCCTCTTAAAGTCATCCTGACAATAGCAGGACTGGGAGTACTGGTTGGTGCCACTTTTTCAAGCGGGATGATGGAGATCGCCCGGTCAGGAATCTTTCACCCCGATCAGTTCTATTTATCAGAAATCATGATCATTTTTCTTGCAGTCATGATAACTGATGTTGTGCTTCTCGATACGTTTAATACATTCGGTTTCCCTACCTCTACAACTGTTTCTATTGTTTTTGAATTACTGGGGGCTGCCGTGGCAGTTTCACTTATAAAGATCCTGAATTCCACCGATACATTGGCTGATCTTAACACATACATTAATTCTGCAAAAGCTCTGGCAATTATTTCCGGGATACTTCTATCGGTGGTTATTGCCTTTACCTGCGGTATGATAGTTCAGTTTATCACCAGGCTTGTTTTTTCGTTCAATTACGAACGTAATATGAAATATTTCGGAGCAATCTGGGGTGGCATTGCGATTACGGCCATTATTTATTTCATACTGGTAAAAGGAGCCAGGGGAGCTTCATTTATGACCGAGGAAGCAGTTGCATGGCTTCATACCAATACATTGCAACTCCTTTTATACTCTTTTATCGGGTTTGCAATTATTCTTCAATTACTGGTAAGCATTTTTAATGTAAACATTCTGAGAATAATCATCCTTGTCGGGACCTTTTCACTTGCCATGGCATTTGCAGGAAACGATCTTGTTAATTTTATCGGTGTTCCCCTTGCAGGCCTGGAATCATTCAAGGAATTCATGGGTGATCCTTCTTTAAGTGCCGATACTTTCAGTATGGAGGCGCTCAGTGAACCTGTAAAAACACCTACTTTGTTCCTGCTTGCTGCGGGATTTATCATGGTAATAACGCTTTTTTTCTCTAAAAAAGCAAGAACAGTTTCTCAGACCGAAATCAGCCTTGCACGGCAGGGATCGGGTACTGAGAGATTTTCATCGTCAAAGCTTTCACGTTCAGTAGTAAGAGGAACAGTCGGCGCAACAAAATTAATCCACAGGATAGTTCCGGATAAGCTGATCACTCTTATTGAAAAACGATTTGACCCTGATGCTTTCAGCAAAAAATCAAAGAATAAGAAGGAAGCATCCTCCTTTGATCTTCTTAGGGCGTCGGTAAATATGTTTGTAGCCAGTATCCTCATTGCCACAGCTACCTCTTTAAAGCTTCCTCTTTCAACCACTTATGTAACTTTTATGGTTGCCATGGGCACTTCTCTCTCCGACCGGGCATGGGGAAGAGAGAGTGCTGTCTATCGCATAACAGGAGTGATAAGTGTGATCGGAGGATGGTTTTTTACAGCCATTATCGCCTTTACTGCCTCCTTCATAGTGGCCATGTTTCTGAACTGGGGTGGTTTAATTGCTACAATTATTGCCATTGGAATTGCTTTTGCTTTTGTAATCAGAACATATTTCATACATAAAAAAAGGTACGATAAACAGAAGAAAACAGATGAAATTGATGAAAATGAAACACTTAATGGTGAGAATATTGTTCAGAAATGTAATTCCTCCATCATCAATGTTGTTGGTATTGTGTCGAAACTCTATTTTTCCACAATTTTGAACCTGGTCAGGGAAGACAGGGGGAAGATGAAAAAGGTTATCCGTAAGATCGAGGAATTAAACCAACACTCAAAGGAGTTAAAATATAATATCTATCCCACACTGAAAAAACTTGAGGAAGATTCTGTCGAAACAGGACATTATTATGTTCAGATACTCGATTACTTAAGAGAGATAGCGCACTGTCTTCATTATATTGCCGATCCCATTTACGAATACCTCGACAATAACCACCCTTCCTTTATCCCGGAACAGGTTAAAGATCTGCACGAACTGAATGAGTCCATATCAGCATTTTATGATGAGATACAGAATATTATTAAAAAGAAGCAATTCAGGGACCTGGAAAAACTTATTGATCATCAGCATTCAATTCTTGACCTGATCGCACGAATGAAGAAAAAGCAGATCAAATATATTAAATCAGAGATGGTTGGAACAAGGAATACCCTTCTCTATCTCAATTTACTTTCCGAAAGCAAAAACCTTGTTCTATATGCTATCAACATGGTGAAATCGCACCGCGACTTTTTGTTAAGCGATAAACAGGTTAATAAGTCATGACTTGTTTCAACTAACTGATCAATACATTTAACAAAACTCATTATCTTCACATTTTTTTAAAATAGCATAGGTTTCTCATTGTTATTATATTTTTAATATTTATCATTGTAGAATTAAAAAGCTTAATCATAATTA
>DATKXL010000294.1:0-8171 GCA_035529055.1 Bacteroidales bacterium | reverse complement strand
CAGTGCCGAATTTAATGAAAAGGGAGGAGCGGGGCTTGGACTGATTGAAATGGCGAGAAAAACAGGCAATAAACTTGATTTTGATTTTATCACTCTCAATAAGGATTATTCATATTATGTCTTAAGCAAGACTGTAGATTCTGAAGGTCTGGGAGTCTTCTTTGGGGATAAGGAGAAACCTTTCAGCGGAGTATCGGCTATACAGATGGAAGATCTTATGGCTGAAAACAACATCTGTCTTATCTGGTCAGGGCATATCAGTCCCGATATCGGGAAAGAGGTTTTGTCATTTGCAGAAACAAGACTCAATGAAGATGATGTGGAAGCCAATCTCCGGCGAAGGGTATTCATTATACTGGTTGAGATTCTTGAGAATGTATCAAAATATGCTGCAGGACGCGAACCTGAAGAAAAATTCGGAATGCCTATAGCAATTGTAAAACTGGATGGAGATATCTTCTCACTGACCACAGGGAATCTTATTCTGAATACAAGTATAAATGAGCTGAAGGGGAAGCTGGATATTATTAATATGAACAACAAATCCGGACTTGAGGTACTTTATAAAGCTTCACTCTTCAGTCAGACTTTTGAAACAGACAGCACCGGTAATCTTGGACTAATTGAAATGTCACGCAAATCGGGCAGCAAACTTGATTATCAGTTCGAAAAGGTAAATGACCTCTATTCTTATTTTATGCTGACCGTCAAAGTAACGGATCTTATCTTCTAATCTGAGAATTTGATTGTCAGATTATTCCCGTCCCATTCAGCATAACTGCCATTCTTAACCCAGTCGCCAAGGAAAACTATTTCTGCTCCCTGCTGCAGGTTGTATGACATAGCAATATGACGGTGACCAAAAATGAAATAATCAATAATCTGATTTTCGAGAATTGATTTGGCATAGAGTATCAGAGGCTCGTTCTCTTCTCCCAGGAACTCCCGTGAGATTCCCTTTCCAAGTCTGGAGTTTAACGACCATTTATGTCCGATCCAAACTCCGATTGAGGGATGGAGGGATGAATACATGATCCGAAGAGGCTTATTTCTGAAGATTGAAAGCAGAATTTTGTAACCCGGATCTTTTGTTCCAAGTCCCTCGCCATGTGCCAGATGGAATTTCTTATTGTCAATTGTGGTGCTATATGGTCCGGTGTGCAGTATGAGACCACACTCTTCGGAGAGATAATTTCCGATCCACATATCATGATTTCCGGTGAAAAAATGGACAGGAATTCCCGAATCAGTTATGTTTGCAATTGTTCCCAGGAACCTTGTAAAACCACGCGGTACTACAAGCTTATACTCCCACCAGAAATCAAAGACATCTCCGAGAAGATATATCTCCCTGGCAACCGGGGCGATGTCGTTGAGCCACCTGACAACTGTTTTCTCCCTTTCAAGAGGGTGTGAACCAGACTTCAATCCAAGGTGAAAATCAGATGCAAAATATATTTTACTGTTCTTTCCCAAAGTAACCTCTAATTATTAAACAGCTGATTAAGCTTTATCTGCAATGATCTGCCATGCAGATTCGATGCAACAATGACGCCATCCCTGTCGTAAAGATAGTTGGCGGGAAGAGTTTTAATATTAAACAGCACGGCATATTTCGGATTCAGGGGATCATCTTCCCGGGTGTTCATCCATGGCAATTCATCAAATTTCACAGCAGCTCTCCAGTCTGATTCTTTTGCATCAAGGTTGATCTGATAGATCTCAAATCCGCGTTTATTATAGATTTTGTAAAACTCTTTTAACTGCAGGTTTTCAGCAACACATTCATTTGATTTTGCCGACCAGAAAGTAAGCAGGACAACTTTTCCCCTGAGAGAAGAAAGAGCTATTCTTTTGCCGTTAATATCTTTCAGATCAGGATCAAGCTTTGTTTCGGGAAGTGTATCGGCCATTCTCTGAAGCTGCCGGGAGTACATCTGATTCATCTCATTTTTAAAGTCCTGCGTCAGAGCTTTCACATGTCTGGAGTTGGGGTAATAACGGTTAAGAGAATCAGTTACTATTTTAAGATATTGAAGGTCGCGGGGTTCATATAAAACATAGGTTTCATCGTCCAGCTTCTGATAGAGTGCTTTTATGGAAGCCATCGAGGTAGTGTTTGAAATGATAAACCCGATGGTTTTCTTGCGGATATCTTTCACCAGAGCATTAAATTCTTCTTCAAGCAAGACAAGTTTCTCATCTGATCCGGATTGTTTTGAAATATTATCATATGCGGTCCTCAGTGAATCAAGTCTCCTTCTGGCATCAGCAAGCCTGGAATCAAGTATCTGAACCTGATCCGATCCCTTTGAACCCTCAACAGTGTAGTTCTCAAAAAGTGTGTTTCCTTTAATCCTGAGTTTTATTTTTTCTCCGGGTTCTGCAAGGATTGTGATAAAGTCGGAAGTTGAGTATCCTATATGGTAAAAATCGGGCTCAGAAGATTCTGCCTTAAAACGGAATACCCCATTCCTGCTGATCTTTGAGGAGTCAAGGAGCAAAGGGGTATTAACATCAACCCGGGTGAGATAGATGTAATCCTTTTTCTCTCCCTCTATTTTTCCTCTGACGGTAAAAGAATTTTTCTTATAGCAGCCGGTTAATAAAAGTAACGGTATAAGAATTATCAGAAATCTTTTCATTATCAATCAAATTTCTTGTTTCAGAATTCAGTTTCAGCTAAATTAAACAATTGGGCAAGTTTTGTCTCCAGCTCTTTTCCTCTAAGATTTGAGGCAATAATTCGGCCCTCCCTGTCGAGGAGAAAATTATAAGGGATTGCTTCTATATTATATAAAGGAACCACAACGGAGTTCCAGTACTGAACATCGCTGACATGGATCCATTTTCCAAGATTGTCCTCCTGAATACCTTTTATCCAGGCTTCTCTGGTTTTATCAAGCGATACCTGGTAGATCTGAAAACCTTTGCTTTGATACATCCTATAGGCTCTCACAAGGTTGGGATTCTCCAGCCTGCAGGGTCTGCACCATGATGCCCAGAAATCGAGCAGTACAACTGATCCTCTTGTCGAAGAGAGTTTAACAGTATCACCCTCAGGCGCAGGCAACGATATTTCAGGAGCTTCCCCTGATTCTCCGGGATCAGGCGGGTAAAGTTTCCCTGCTTCAGATATGGCTATCAATTCTTTTACCTGTTCATGGAGTGAAAAAACGGGTTCATATTCAGGGTACTTGCTGAACAAAGATGAGTCAACCCTAACAAAGTAATTAAAGTCCCTTTCGGGCTCCAGTATATATACTCTGGGCGCAACCTGTTGATAGAGAGCTACCAGAGTGACCAGAGAACCAAGATTATCATCAATATACCCTTTGGTATAGCTGTTTATTTCATTCAGATAAGCCTGAGCAAGATTGTCGATTGAATCTATAACAATATGTAAATTGGGATTATTGAGATTCTTCGAGTAAATCTCATTCAGCCCTGTTATGTTATTGATGGTTTTCCGGAGAGTTTTATTGTAATCAGCCATCAGCTTTGTGCCTTTAGAACCAGTAATTATGATGGGATAATTCAGGGAATCATAATGGGATGTAAATTTTATTTTCTCTCCCGGTTCAAAAAGCATTGTCAGAAAGTTATTTTTATTAATTTTGAGCAGGTAAAAGGAAGGGTATTTAACCTCCGTTTTAAAGTCAAATCTTCCATCTTCAGATAATATGACAGAATCGACAGGTATTATCTTATTTGATTTAAGCTCATCAAGAAAAATATATGCTCCTTTTACAGGATATTCAAGGATTCCTGAAAGCTCAACATAATTTTTTTTACAACCCTGAATAATAATTAAAAAACATAAAAACCAGAAGAGATTATTTTTCATGAAATACGATTTTTATTGTTAAACAGTTTTGATTATTGAATTGCAAATGTACTTTTTTTTTCAACTTACAACATTCATGAGATCTGTAATAATGACATGGACAATGTTAATTCTGCAGTTGTTAAAAGAGGGCTAAAATATTTTTTTCACACGTCGGTTAGTTTGCATTGTTCAATATAATTGGTTATCTTAAAAGACTTTTTTATATCAGATAAAACAGTAATTATATGAGTTACATTAAATTCGAAAAGGGGCAGGTAGTAAATCTCGAATTTTCACTGGCAAGGGAAATCATCAGGACCAACAGAGCCGGATCATACTCATCAACTACTATTGTCGGATGCAACACACGGAAATACCATGGATTGCTTATTTGTCCTGTCGATGAATTAGGAGGTGAAAGATATGTGCTTCTCTCTTCACTCGATGTAACAGTTGTGAACAAAGACCAGAGTTTCAATACAGGTATCAGGAAATACAAAGGAGACTATTACAGCCCCAAGGGACACAAATATATTGAGGACTTTGAGGTTGAGACAATTCCTTCGAGGATATTCCGTGTAGGCGGGGTAATCCTGAAGCAGGAAAGGTTACTGGTACACTATGAAGAACAATATCTTGCAAGATTCACCATTATGGAAGCATCAGAGCCAATGAAGCTTCAGATAAGGCCTTTTCTTGCTTTCAGGAGTATTCATGAGCTTACACATGCAAACCTTGCCGCCAACACCAAAGTTGAGTTTATTCCAAACGGGATCATATCAAAACTATACGAAGGATTTCCTTCATTGCATATGCAGTTTTCCGCAAAAGCCGAATTTATAAATGTCCCCGACTGGTTCCTTGGAGTTGAATACACTGAGGAACAGAAAAGAGGATATGATTATTCTGAAGATCTTTTTAGTCCGGGCTTTTTTGAAGTAGAAGCGAAAGAAGGGGATGTCATTGTATTTTCCGCTTCGACAAAAGAGGAAAAACCTTCAGGTCTTAAGGCTAAGTTTACCAGGACCGTATCGGGGAAAATACCACGTAACAACTTCATTAATTGTCTTAGAAATGCTGCTCAGCAGTTTATTGAGAAACGCCATGGAAAGACTCTGATCATTGCAGGTTATCCATGGTTTGGGTCATGGGGAAGGGATACATTTATTGCTCTGCCTGGGATTGCCCTGGCCCGGCTTGGACTCTCTCTTTACCAGGAGGTGCTCGACACCCAAGTTTCAAGGATGAAAGATGGCCTTTTCCCCAATATGGGTGGAGACAGCAATCCGGCTTTTAACTCTGTTGATGCACCGCTATGGTTCTTCTGGTCGGTGCAACAATACCTTGAAAATGGTGGTACTGATGCCTGGGTGCGTTATGGTGAATCAGCTAAATCGATTCTTAACGCTTACAGGAACGGAACAGCCTTTAACATCCATATGCGTGAGAACGGTCTCATTTATGCAGATGCACCGGGTAAATCGTTGACCTGGATGGATGCTGTGGTGTACGGCGTACCTGTTACACCGCGCAGTGGTTTTGCTGTAGAAATAAATGCTTTATGGTACAATGCAGTCTGCTTCTCTCTTGAGATGGCAAATCAGGCAAAGGATAAAAAATTCGTCAAAGATTATGAAAGCCTGCCTGAATTGATTAAGAAATCATTTCAAGAGATATTCTTTGATCACAGCAAAGGATACCTGGCTGATTATGTGAATGATGAAGAGGGGAGGAATTATTTTGTAAGGCCAAATATGGTAATTGCTGTCTCGCTCCCTTATTCCATGCTCGATAAAGAAGAGATGAAACGGGTGCTGGATATAGCCGATAAAGAGCTTGTTACGCCAAGGGGTCTCAGAACTCTGTCCCCCGGCAACAAGTTTTATCAGGGTACTTACAGAGGAAACCAGGAGGAGAGGGATAAAGCCTATCATAATGGTACTGCCTGGCCCTGGCTGTTAGGCCCATTCTGCGAAGGGTGGTTGAAAGTCTATGGGAAGCAGGGAGTGCTGAGAGTCAAAAAACTCATTTTTGGCCTTGAGGAGGTAATGAGTGAACATGGCGTTAGCACAATTTCTGAGATTTATGACGGAGACCCGCCACATGCTCCTAACGGTTCTATTTCCCAGGCATGGAGTGTGGGAGAGGTTCTGAGAATAATTGATCTTCTTGAGAATAAATATGCTAATTTATAATTCTGGGCAGATATGCGTGTGTTAATGTTTGGGTGGGAATTTCCGCCGCATATATCCGGCGGTTTAGGGACTGCCAGTTTTGGATTGACAAAAGGAATGTCAACACTGGACGACCTGGAAGTTATCTTTGTGGTGCCAAAGGTCTGGGGTGATGAGGATCAGACCAAGGTCAGACTTATAGGTGCAAACCAGGTACCTGTCGCCTTCAAACAGGTTTTTTACAAAGGATTCCGACGCCCGATTGAAAAAATCGAAGTGTCATCTAAAATTGTACCCTATACCGATCCTGAGGATTTTTATAAAATGACCAGATCGGAGGTTTCAGGATATAACATGTTTATCCAGACTAACAATAAAGGGATGGTCGATTTCTCCGGAAAATACGATGGATCCCTTATGGACGAAATATACAAGTATGCAGTTGTTGCTTCCGTTATTGCGGATGAGAATGAGTTTGACATAATACATGCACATGACTGGCTGGCATATCCGGCCGGTATTGCTGCCATGGGGGTTTCAGGGAAACCTCTTGTGATTCATGTTCATGCAACAGATTTTGACAGGAGCGGAGGTAATGTAAATCCCGATGTTTACAGAATCGAGAAGAACGGGATGGATGCAGCCTCCAAGATTATAACTGTCAGCAACCTTACAAGAGATATAGTAATTAATAAATATCAGATTGATCCTGATAAAGTTGAGACTGTTTATAACGCGGTTGAACCAGTAAGGATCACTGAAGATGTGGTAGTGGAAAAAGGTTTCGATGAAAAAGTAGTTACTTTTCTTGGCAGGATAACATTGCAAAAGGGTCCTGAGTATTTCATTGAAGCAGCCCATAAGGTACTTAAGGTAATGCCTAATATCAGATTTGTTATGGCCGGTTCGGGAGATATGATGGAGAGAATGATGAGAAGAGCAGCTGTGTTGAAGATTACCGACCGGTTCCATTTTACAGGATTTCTGAAAGGCAAAGATGTTTTTACAATGCTTACCCTGAGTGATGTCTATATTATGCCATCAGTTTCAGAACCCTTTGGAATATCACCTCTTGAAGCTATGCAATCCAATGTCCCGGTTATAATCAGTAAACAGTCGGGAGTCTCTGAAATCCTCACTCATGCTGTTAAGACGGATTTCTGGGATATTGATGCAATGGCCGATGCTATTTATGGTATTCTTAACTATCCCGCGCTTGCACAGATGTTCATTAAGAATGGCAAGGAAGAGGTTGTCCGGTTGAAATGGGATAATTCAGCAAGACATGTCAGGGATATTTATTACAGAGTGATTTGGCAAAATAAGAATTAAGATATGAGCGCAGTTAATAAGAAAGCAATCTGCTTTTACTTTCAGGTTCATCAGCCTTTCCGGCTAAAGCGGTACAGGTTTTTTGACCTGGGACATGATCATTACTACTATGATGATTTCTCCAATGAATCAATCATGAGAAAAGTGGCAGAAAAATGTTATCTGCCTGCAAATGAAGTTATTCTGGACCTTATTCTGAAACACAAAGGAAAGTTCAAAGTCTCCTTCTCGCTTACAGGGCTGGTAATAAATCAGTTCCGTCTTTATGCTCCTGAGGTTCTGGAATCATTCAAAAAACTTGCAGATACGGGGATGGTCGAATTTCTTGCCGAAACGGATTCACATTCACTTGTATCATTGAAAAGAAGAAGTGAATTCGAACGTCAGGTAAACGCTCATAAAGAGATGATGAAAGAGTACCTGGGCGTTGAAACAACATCATTCAGGAATACCGAACTGATATATTCTGATCAGATAGGCGCATGGGTCGCTGATATGGGATTCAAGGCAATGCTTACTGAAGGAGCAAAACATGTTCTTGGCTGGAAGAGTCCCAACTTCTTGTATTGCAATTCTTTGAATCCCCGGCTTAAAGTGCTCCTCAGGAACTTTGTCCTGAGCGATGATATCGCCTTCAGATTCTCCAACAAGAGCTGGAACGAATGGCCGCTTACAGCAGATAAATATGCCTCATGGCTGAATAAGCTTGCACCCAAAAGCGAACTGGTAAATGTTTTTATCGACTATGAGACTTTTGGAGAACATAACTGGAAAGAAACAGGAATATTCGAATTTCTGAACCATATGCCGGGATCAATTCTTAAAAAAACCCCTTA
>DATKXL010000293.1:0-6535 GCA_035529055.1 Bacteroidales bacterium | reverse complement strand
GTTGTCTCATGATTTAATTGTGCCCTGTCGGGATAAACGGTAACATGCTTTATTCCTGCTTTGATCTCTTTCTCAGTATCAGCTGAAGCGATCAGAGAGGTAGTCAGGAAAAATATTAAAGTAAAAAAAAGATTTTTCATGGTGGTAAGTTAAAATTAGAACATAAAGTTAAGATTTTTATTAAAGACCAGAACATCAATTATCAGTCCATAGAACGATTCATTTTACTTAAAATATGTTAATTATCTCATTTCCTGTTTCCATTCTCAATAATGATCTACCTTTACACCAAATAAAAAAAATGATGGAAGGAATCAAAATTGGTAATCTGGCGATCGCAGTTCCAATAATACAAGGGGGAATGGGTGTTGGTGTTTCACTTTCGGGATTGGCTTCAGCAGTAGCAAATGAAGGAGGGGTAGGTGTTATTTCAAGCGCAGGTCTGGGACTTTTATACCGTAATTTTTCCGAAAACTTTCTTGAAGCGAGCATTCACGGACTTAAGGAGGAGATTCGCAAAGCAAGGGAAAAAACTCTTGGGGTAATAGGGGTTAATGTAATGGTTGCTATGACCAATTTTGCCGATATGATAAAGACATCAATCGCTGAAAAGGTCGATATTATTATTGCGGGTGCAGGCCTTCCACTGGATCTCCCGTCATTTTTGAAGAAAGAGAGTCCTACTAAACTCGTTCCGATCGTTTCGTCAGCGAGGGCAGCCAGGATAATCTGCGATAAATGGAAATCCAACTACGATTACCTTCCCGATGCTGTTATTGTCGAAGGACCAAAAGCAGGTGGTCATCTGGGCTTTAAAGAGGAACAAATATTCAGTAATGATTTTACTCTTGAAAAGCTTGTCCCTGAAATTGTTGCTGAACTGAAATCATTTGAAGAGAAATATAACAAACCTATCCCGCTGATTGCCGCAGGTGGTATCTATACAGGAGAAGACATTAGTAATATTATGAAACTCGGAGCTTCAGGAGTGCAGATGGCAACAATATTTGTAACCACAGATGAATGCGATGCATCTGATGCTTTCAAACAGTCGTATATCAATGCCGGCGAAACGGATATTGAAATTATTAAGAGCCCTGTCGGGATGCCGGGGCGGGCTATCCTGAGCAATTTTATCAAAAAGGTAAGGGAAGGTAAAAAACAGCCTAAGAAATGTCCTTTTAAATGTATCAAAACATGCGATATATCCAAAAGTCCTTATTGCATAATCGTTGCACTTATAAATGCGCTTAAGGGTAATTTTGAAAGCGGCTATGCATTTGCAGGGGCTAATGCATTCAGGGCGACTAAAATATCTTCTGTAAAAGAGATTTTCCAGGCACTACTTAATGAGTATAAAGAAAGCAAATTAACTTTCAAACTCTAAGCGATAGCTGCACTGATAAGGAATGTAGCCGCAAAAGCAATAATGGCATACAATTCGGGGAACACGGCAAGTATCATCGTATGGCCAAATACATTGTAACCTGAGCCGATAGCCGAAATACCGTTTGCACATACCTGTCCCTGCCTGATAGCTGAAATCAGCGCCACAAAACCAAGAGCCAAACCGGCGCCAAAAACTGCACCTGCCTGTAGCCAAGTAATTGTCGGGGTCAAAACATCCTGGAGTATGAAGTATCCCATGAATCCATAGAGGCCCTGGGTTCCCGGAAGAGCGCTCAACACGAGATAGTTGCCAAAAGCATCCTCATTCTTCTTCAAAGCTCCAATGGAAGCATTACCTCCAATTGACACACCAAGAGCGCTGCCGATACCGGCCAACCCAATCATTAATCCAACGCCAATGTAAGCTAAAATAATCGGTTCCATAAGTAATAATATTAAAAATTTTAAAGAAGTTAAACTAAACTATTTTTTTAAAAGGACTATATTTCTTTCCTCCACCGGAAAATCCGGCGTTTTTATAAAACTCCACAAAGGTTAAACGCATGGGATGTACAAATGATCCCAATCCCGACATAAACAAGTTTATACTATGTCCAATAATCAGGATGACTACCATGAATATTATGCTCACAACAGGAATATTACCGCTCATAGATACAGCCAGACTGTTAAACACGAAACCAAGTATAGCGCTTGAGATACCCAAAGCAAATAAACGGATGTATGAAAGCAGGTCGCCAACAATCCCCGTGATCATATTATAGGAATTCCAGAGGCCAACACCCAGATTCATCAAAACATTTCGCTTCAGATTATTCAGGAAGAGAATAAGAAGACCGCTAACTCCCAGTAATATGTGAAGAACAGGTTTAAGTGCTTCCATTTCAATCCCGCCCAGCTTATTTATTAAAGCAATAGAAACAAGCCCGACAACCAATACCAGCCAGCCAATTGTGCCAAGGGCCAGTTTCCATCCAAGCTGCAGAGTCTCATTTATGGCTTTAAGGATCATTCCAAAAATTATCTGAATGCCCCCAAGAATAAGGGAAAGATTGAATAACAAATTATTGATATCAGTACCTTCTGCATCAAAATAGTTCTGCAGTGAACTATATATGGGCAGGTTGGTATTGTATAGATTGATACCGAAAAACGTCCCGCTGATAAGACCAAAAAAGATTGTAGCTAAACCAAGATAAAAGATGAGCATTGTAATTGGTTTCATTTCCTTTTGCACCTTTCTCCGTGCTATAATGGCAGCGATGGCAATCAATATCCCATACCCTGCATCACCCAGACAAAATCCGAAAAAAAGCGCATAAAAAGGTGCGAAAAATGGCGTAAGATCAATCTCCGAATACCTTGGAAGAGAATATAATTCACCTATAAATTCGAACTTGCTGAAGAAACCTTTATTCTTTAACAGGACAGGTACTTTTTCCCCAGGATCGGCCCCATTTGTAATATAAACAACAGCTGACCTGTCAAGGTACAGGTTTATATTCTCTTCTTTATCTTTTGGAACCCAACCCTCAACAATCATCAACCTTTCTTCCGCCTCACGATCAGTATGAAATTTAGCCTTATCATATTCAACAGCCTGAATAAGCTGGTTTTTGTATTCTTCAAGCATGGGAATGGCTGTTGCAGCATACTCGTCGAATGTATTTTTTATATCACTAATAGTCTGTAGTGTATTGTCTTTTATCAGGTGCAGTTCAGAAAGCGAGTGTTTGGGAAACCTGAATTCCTCTGCAGGAAGATTAATTACTACCTGGTTTCTTTCAACTGCAATAAAATAAACACTATCTCCAACATTATTGACGACCTCCACCGGGTAATCATCTGCCCATTTAGGATCAAATTTTCTTTTTTGAGCAACATAGAACTTAAAACTGATCCCATTTTCAGTAAGTTTTTTCAACAGATCAGATGAAAAATCGCCCCAGGGTAACAGCTCATTGATTTCCTTCTGGATGTGGGTCAGCGAGTGATGTTTCTGCTCAAGCTGACTCTGCATGGAGGTAATACTGTCAAAAATATCTTTTCCGTTATGTGAGTTTTCTGGTTCCTTAACTTCAGCTTCTCTTTTTTTAAGGAATCGTATGGATTTATCAACACGATCGATCAGTTGATATTGATCCCTGATATCATCATTAATATCTCTCTTTTTTTCTATAAGGTGAACAACCCCCAGATCTCTAAGGTTCTCAAGAAAATCCTCATAATCGCGATGATAAACCAGGAATGAATATTTTTTCATTGGGATAATCATGCAGCGACCTCCATTTCCTGTTGACGTGTTTTAATAATCTTCTGTGACGATTTTGAAAGGCTTTCCTCATCTTCCAGGAATCGTTTGATCTTCAAAATAGCCTCCTCATACCCCGGAATCTGCACCTTCTCATAAAGGTTAACCTTCTGAGTTGTTTTTTTACGCGCGTGTTCGAGAAGATTCATTTTCCGGTAGAAGAACTCGCTTTCAATAGCAATACGGGAAAGCTCCTTTAGAATTTCAATACCTTCAGGGAACCATGGAGGTAAGTTGAAAAGACTGAATTCCTTAATTTCAAAAACAACCTCCTCAAGAATGGGAGTTTTTACCCCTGCAATTTTTTTAACAGACAGATTCACATCTTTGACGATGAGAAGTGTAGGATCGAATTCCACCCACATCCTTACCATTTCTTCATATTGAGCAATCTTGCTGCTTAGTTTATCATACAAATCAACAGCATCATACTTTGCTTTTTTCACCTCAATGCGCAAAGCAGACTCCTTGTTCTTGATGGTTGGCAATGCCCTTACACGAATCCTGAGTTGTTTATTAAGCTCCTGAAGGGAAGTTTTGTTATATTGAAATCTAACTGCCATATAGATAGTCTTTTAAGCCATTCTTTATCTAATTGTTTTTTGTCCAGTACTTTTTCACAAACTCCTCTCTTATACCTACTTCAGGGTGATTAAAATGTTTTTCAAATAATGCCCATGCCGTGTTAAGCATAGACTCCACATCTATATTAACATCAACTGCCAGGAGCTTGCTGGAGTATTCTTTTGCAAAGCTAAGAGTTCTTTCATCGTAATCGGTGAGGTCAAAACCATTCTCAAGTTTGGTTTTGGCGTTAGCGGCATCAGCGTACAAACGGATGGCAGCGTTCATAACCTGAGGATGGTCTTCACGTGTTTTTTTCCCTATCACGAGCTGTTTCAATCGCGACAAGCTTCTGAAGGGGTCAATGATTACTTTTCCTATGTCGGTATCGCGACGCAGGAATAACTGTCCTTCGGTGATATATCCTGTATTATCGGGAATAGCATGTGTGATATCACCACCAGAAAGAGTCGTTACCGCGATAATAGTAATGGAACCGCCTTTCGGAAACTGCACGGCTTTTTCGTAGATTTTAGCAAGATCGCTGTATAATGAACCTGGCATACTGTCTTTTGAAGGGATCTGGTCCATACGGTTTGACACAATACTTAAAGCATCGGCATATAATGTCATATCCGTTAGAAGAACCAAAACCTTTTCATTTTTTTCCACTGCAAAATACTCCGCCGCTGTAAGTGCCATATCGGGAACCAGCAGTCTCTCCACAGGTGGGTTCTCGGTGGTGTTCACAAAGCTGATTATGCGGTCAAGGGCACCGGCATTATCAAAAACGTTCTTAAAAAAAAGATAATCGTCATTCGTAAGACCCATGCCTCCAAGTATTATCTTATCGGCCTTAGCGCGCAATGCCACCATGGCCATGACCTGGTTAAAAGGTTGGTCGGGGTCGGCAAAGAAAGGTATTTTCTGGCCAGTTACAAGTGTGTTGTTCAAGTCGATGCCGGCAATCCCCGTTGCAATAAGCTCAGAAGGCTGTTTGCGGCGCACAGGGTTAACAGAAGGTCCTCCTATCTCGCGTTCTTCCCCCTCCACTTTCGGACCACCATCTATGGGATCCCCGAAGGCATTGAAAAATCTTCCAGCCAGCTCTTCACCAACTTTAATAACTGGAGGGCGTCCAAAGAATACCACCTCGGCATTTGTTGGGATACCTTCTGTTCCCCCAAATACCTGGAGTGTAACAATATCGCCAATTATCTTCACCACCTGTGCCGGACTTCCATTTACTGAAGCAAGTTCCTCATAACCAATCCCTTCCGCCTGTAGTGAACAGGTTGCTTTTGTTATCTGGGTTATTTTGGTGTATATTTTCTGAAATGCTTTTGTTTGCATCAGACCTCCTTCCTTTCTTCAATTATATTGTATAATTTTTTTTCGTGACGGGCGAAATCATCTGACTCAAATTCACTATAGTTCATTTGTTTAAATGCGTTGATGATTCTCTTGAAATAGGGATTCACTTCTTCGAAAGATTCAAAATTGAAATTTACATTATACACTTCAAGAACTTTTTCCAGCATATATCTTTGCCTCTCCAAGGGGGAGTTACAGTCTATCTTATCAAAAGCATCCTGTTGTAATATCACAAAATCAATTACCTCCGACTTCCAGAAAACCTGATGATAATCAATAGGAACACCATCATCACCAAGTATATTTATCTGCTCTGAAGCTTCTTTCCCCCTGATAAGTATGTTCTTGGTCTGCAGGACTTTAGAAACCCAGTCATCTGAAACATGTTTACCCAGATACTCCTGCAATTCAGGATATTCGATATATTTCGAATAGCTGTCGATAGGGTCAATAGCCGGGTATCTCTTACTGTCTGCACGCTGCTGCGAAAGGGCGTAAAAGCAACGAGCAGCTTTTTTAGTTGATTCGGTCACGGGTTCTTTCAGGTTACCACCGGCAGGCGAAACCGTACCGATAAAGGTTATTGAACCTGTTTCACCATTATTAAGGTAAACAAATCCGGCACGTGAGTAAAAATTTGAGATAATTGCAGGCAAATCCATCGGGAATGCATCCGGGCCCGGAAGCTCCTCCATCCTGTTTGACATTTCCCTTAAGGCTTGCGCCCAGCGTGAGGTAGAATCAGCAAGCAGAAGCACTTTAAGGCCCATTGACCTGTAGTATTCGGCAATCGTCATGGCTGTGTAAACCGAGGCTTCCCTTGAAGCCACAGGCATATTTGAAGTATTAGCAATAATTGTAGTACGTTCCATCAGT
>DATKXL010000292.1:0-6768 GCA_035529055.1 Bacteroidales bacterium | reverse complement strand
AATGGCGTGAAAAAAGCATGCATTGAACCACCCAACCCTTTGTTAAATCCATTCTCCCTGGCAAATATTTCAGCCAGTGCACCATATAACAGAAAATGTCTGGCCAGCTCCTTGACCGTTCCGTTAAATCCTTTTTCAACCGCTCTGAGGGCGGAACCTGCGAAGTAGGTTTTCATTATTGAGTAGAGGGTATCTTCGTCAAGCCTGTGTATTGCTGATAATCCCTTTGCCAGGATCTCTCCGTGACTTCGATGAGATCCAAAAATATAATCATCAATATCCAGGTTGTATGCCATACCGATGGCTGATGCTTCCTGACCTATGGAAAGATGAGCCGGCCCGGGGTGGTTATATGGTATCCCTTTGTATTCGTTTGTTGTTTTGATCAGGTTCAGCATTGTCTCAAACTCCCTGATTATCACCATGTCATGGTAAATTCTTATGAAATCTTCAGAGCTGAAGTATGATTTTTCTTCTTCGATTGATTTGTTGTACTGATTTACAGGGATCTTACCGAATTCTATGAATTGCGGCTTTCGTACCACCTTCGGATCAATGTTCTGACTTTTTGGCATAATAATCTTTACTTATTATTTAATTTTTTTTTACCACAGGGTTACACTGAGTTTCACGGAGTCTCACTGTTCACTCTTGCTCCCTCGCTCCATCACCCTTTCATTTCTTCCTGAATAATGAATTCCTCTATTTGTTTCTTTATCTCATTCAGGAAGAGAGTCGCAGGCGCACCATCTATAGCCCGGTGATCATAAGTAAGGGATAATCCGATATAAGGAACAAATCCGAATATGTTGTTCCCCATATCTGCCGGCCGGTTTATTATAGTACAGACTCCCAGTATTGCGACCTGCGGCAGATTTATCACGGGTGTGAACATTTCCACTCCATAGCTGCCGAGATTCGAAACAGTAAAGGTTGCTGCTGTGCTCTGGAGAAGTTCAGGGTTTATGTTTCCTATTCTGCAGGCTTCTGAAGCTGTTTTCAATTCCTGCGAAAGCTTCTTCAGATCCATTTCATCAGCATTTTTTACAGCAGCCACCATTAGGCCCCTCGGAGTGTCAACTGCAACACCCAGGTGAACCTTATTGAAAGTTTTTATCCTGTCTTCCAGGAAATGACTGTTTGCCTCCCGAAATTTCTCAAGTGCCTTGATCACACACCAGCAGATCATATCATTGAGTGTTATATCCTGAGCATCCGGATCTTTAGTCAGGTTCTCCTTGTGCCTCCTTCTTGCTTCCAGAAGATGACGTACATCTGCGCTCATATGATGGGTAAGCTGGGCTGAATTCTGAAGTGAGGCATGCATCGACCTGGCAATTATTTTTCTAACATTTGTCAGAGCTTGTTCGGTGAATTCAACTCCCTGTTCATACGACATGGCTTTTTGAGGTGTATCTGCGGATAGAGCCTCTTCGATATCACGGCAAATTATCCTTCCGTTAGGTCCCGACCCTGAAAGATTATTGTAATCCAGACCTTTTTTAAGTGCAAAACGTCTGGCTCTCGGCGAAATCCTTAATTTGGTCATGCCTGGAAAGGAATCTGTAATCTCGCCCGGAGAACCTATCACCGCAACCTTAACAAGAACAGGAACTTCAACTCCTTCACCGTATAATATATCCAGCAGTGTACCATCTGCCGGAGATTCAACATCAAATGCTGCCTTGTCAGTTTCGTATGAGAAAAGGAGATCTCCGCTTTTTATGGTTTCTCCCTTTTGTTTGAACCACTTTGTTATGATACAGGTCTCGACGGATTGCCCCTGCTTTGGCATTATTACAGGAATTGCCATTTTATCTTAAGTTATCAGGTTATTGAGTTATTAGGTTATCAGGTTATTAAGTTAACGGGTTATTATTCTTTTTCCAATGAATTAACTTGTTATTATAAGTAAGAAAAAGATTACCATTTTTATTGCTGATATTATTAATATTCAATGGATACAAAAATAATTAATATAACTTGTATTAACAAGTAAAAAATAATATATTTACAAAAAATTAACAAAAGCGAATGGTTTCACCTTTGACAATACCACAATACAGGAAACTTTATGAGATCCTCCGCAGGCACATTACCGATGGCGTTTACAAAGAAGGTGATCTTCTTCCTTCAGAAAATGAGTTATGCCAGTTATATGGCATGACACGACCGACAGTACGGCAGGCTTTGAGCACACTGGCAAATGACGGATATATAAGGAAGCATCAGGGTAAAGGAAGCATTGTGCATCATCTTCCAAGAGACATAGGGATACTTTCTGTGTCGGGAACAACTTCAGCATTAGGTGACCGGAACCTGAAGACAAGAATAATCGTAAAACCTCTGCTTATTCCATGGCCTGATAATTTTATGTTTCCCTTAACTATGCTCGAAAAAGAATCAGGATGCATTTATATGGAAAGAGTAAGGTTGCTTGATAATGATCCTGTATTCTATGACATCAGTTATATAGCCAACATAAACCTGCCCCGGATTACCGCCCGGCAATTCGAGAACAGATCTCTTTTTCAGATTCTGAGGGAGCATTACCTTATTGAGATCAAAGGTGGGGAACAGAGGATAAAGGCTATACCTGCTTCTTCAAAAGTCTGCCGGTTTCTGAAGCTCAAAAAGGGTCAGGCAGTGCTGCATCTTGAACGAAAAATGGAGACTAATGTAAATGGCTTGTTCCTTTATTCCTCTATCTTCTGTAATACGGAAAAATACTCTATCTTCGGCAGATTCTGAGAAATTATTGAAGTGTTCATTTGTAAAAGGGAAAAATAGTAATTTTATGTTTTCAAAAAGCATCTGTTATCTTTTCGCTGATAAAATAGTTCTATTAAACTAATTTGAAAATAAAAAGAAAGCTTATGAAAGATCAAAAGAAGTTATGGTCAAGACGTCGGTTTCTTGGTTCTGCTGCACTCGGAATGGCCGGAATGGTTGTAATTCCGCGCATTGCCACTTCATGTAAGACCGGCACTGACACCGGCATTAGACTTGGTTTTATCGGAATGGGGCGTCAGTCGATGTTCCTCCTGAATGGTTTTATTCAGATACCCGGGGTGACAGTACTCGCGGGCTGCGATGTTTATGGTATTAAACGGAAACGCTTTGAGAACAGGGTAAATGAGTTTTATACAAATGCAGGGAAGAAAGTTAAAGTTAAAACTTATGAGAAGTACCAGGATCTGCTTGCCAGACAAGACATTGATGCCGTGGTAATTGCGGTTCCCGACCATGCTCATGCCATGATAGCCATAGCGGCTTGCAAGGCTGGTAAAGATGTGTATCTTGAAAAGCCGATGACTTTCACTATTAAAGAGGGTCAGGAGTTAAAGAAAGCAGTGAGAGAAAACAACAGGATCCTTGCGATAGGCAGTCAGCAACGTTCTGATCCCGCTTTCCAGCACGCCGTAAAGCTGGCTCAGACGGGCGCTCTTGGTAATTTAACTCTCGTCAATGCATATGTCGGTGCACCTCCGAGACCTTATGATCTTCCCGTTGAACCGATACCTGCCGATCTTAACTGGGATCTGTGGCTTGGTCCGCTTCCTGCAAACATCCATTTCAATAACGAGTTAAATCCACCTATTTCACTCGATCCGGTGGAGGATGAAAAGATATGGGGCGCATGGCGCTGGTACAAGGAGATGGGCGGCGGTTTCACAACTGACTGGGGAGCACATATGTTCGATATAGCTCAGTGGGGACTCGGAATGGATAAAAATGGTCCCGTTGAAATCTCACCAATAGGTGATGGTACAGAATATATGACATTCAAGTATTCCAATGGTGTGGTAATGACCTCGGAACCATTCGACGAGAAGCTGACCAAAGGTGTTAAATTCTGGGGGGAAAACGGATGGATTGAAGTTTCGCGTGGCTATTTCAATGCCTCCGATCCGACATTCAATCCTCCTGTAACTGCCCAGGAAGATCCGAATGTTCCATATGAAACAAGGATCCCTCATCAGGTAAACTTCATCGAATCAGTCAGATCACGGCAGGATCCTGTTGTTCCTGTTGAAATCGGACACAGCAGCTGTACTGTCTGCACACTCGGGAACATTGCCTGCGATCTTAAACGGACAATCAAATGGGATCCCCAGACTGAAACATTCATTGATGATCTTGACGGAGCTGCAACAAAGCAATTGCATTATGAATACCGCAGTCCCTGGAAGTTGCTATAGTATTTTTTCACCCCCTGCCCCCTGCAGGGGGTTCAAAAACAAAAAAGAGGCTGTTCATTTTTACAGCCTCTTTTAGTTTTAATCCGGACAGAATTTTAATCTATTCTCTTGACCTTGATGGCAACAGGGCCTTTTTCTCTCATCTCAACCTCAAACTCAACAGCCTGACCTGCCTCAAGTTCGGTATGTGAAACCTCTAAACCTGAACGGTGTATAAAGATATCCTTCTGATCTTCAGTCTGCAGGAATCCGTACCCTTTTACTCTGTCATACCATTTAACAGTACCTTTCATAGTTTTTGAATTTTTATTTCCTACCTGTAGTTGTCCCTTCTGTTTCCTCCGCCTCTGCGGTCGTTATCTCCACCTCTGAAATTACTTCTTCTGTCAGTTCTTTCGATTGATTCGTTAACAATGATATTCCTGCCTTGTACTTCAGCACCATTAAGTTCCTCAATGGCCTTTTTTGCTTCAGCTTCGTTAGGCATCTCAACGAAACCAAATCCTTTACTTTTCCCAGAGTACTTGTCAATAATGATTTTTGCTGACGAAACTTCGCCATACTCTTCAAAGATTTCTTTTAATTCTGCTTCATTCATTTTAAAATGAAGACTTCCTACATAAATGTTCATGATTCAATAATTAAGTATTTATAACAGTAACAAAGGTCATATTAATTTTCGAGAACTAAAAATAAAAGCGTATAATATAGTCTATTTTAATCTCTTTTTGCATAATCAGACTCCTTCGGGAAGTAAAAACATTCAGTTTAGTAAGGTTTGTGTCAGGATCCTTTTTAATTTAATTATATCCCTTCTAACAACTAAATATGATTTTTGTTTATGAATAACCGATCAAAAATAACAAATCATACATAATACATCACTGTTTCCTGTTCCTGATATAAATATGCTTTATTCCGCTCTGTCCCGACTCTCTTTCATCGATCTCAAAATCGAGCGATTTGATGAGTGGTTTAAGCTTGGTAAATCCAAAATTACGTGAGTCAAAGTCAGGCTGTTTTTTCAGTATAAGGTTTCCGACATCTCCAAGGTAGGCCCATCCATTCTCGTCAGCAAGGTCGGTTATTGACGATGCGATCAATCTTTTTGCCTGTTTTATCTGAGTCTGGGGATCATTATCTTCTGTTTTAATCCTTGATTTTCCCGGTTTCCCGCTTTTTCTCTTCACAACAGGAACATCTGCAGTAACATTAGATGAATTGATTATTTCAAGGTAAATGAATTTGTCACATGCAACGATGAAGGGATAAGGTGTTTTTCGCTCTCCTATTCCTATCACCTTCATGCCGGCCTCCCTCAGCCTGGTTGCGAGACGAGTAAAATCGCTGTCGCTCGACACCAGGCAGAAACCGTCAATCCTTCCGGAATAGAGAATATCCATTGCATCTATGATCATTGCCGAGTCGGTTGCATTCTTCCCTTTTGTATAGCTGTATTGCTGGACAGGAGTGATGGCGTTTTCAAGGAGAACTGATTTCCAGCCTGCAACGGTGGGCTTTGTCCAGTCGCCATAGATCCTCTTAAATGTGGGCGTTCCGTATTTTGCTATCTCTTCAAGCATACCCTTTACATTGCTGAAAGGTATATTATCAGCATCAATCAGAACGGCGAGCCTTAAATCATTTAATGCTTGCATATTGCAGATTTAATTATATCCTGCAATTTACTCTTTTTTTGCAGGAAAAGTTGCGAAAATCAATACTTTTTTGTATATTAGTATAATTGTAACTTTATTTGCCGGATAATTCATCAGGATTATCATTAAGGTTACAATAATTTACTAATGGGTGAAATAACTCTGGCATTCATTTCTATAGTTTCTGTAATCATTTTATTTGTTTTGTACCACATACTTTCAGGGAAAAGATCAATTGCCGATGTGATTAAGAAGTATGCAGGATCTCAATTTTCAGAGGAGAGTATTGAATTTACCGGAGAGAAAAGTACAGGTATCTTATTTACAGGCATCCTCCCTTTCATAATATTTGTTCTTATTTTAGGCATGCATCATGAAAAGATCGGACTTACTCCAGGCCGGTTCACGGAATACTGGTACTTGTATTTGTTATTGCCGGCAGTAACTGTCCCAATCTCATTCTATATTTCAAAAAGTCCAAATATTCAGAAAAGATCACCCCAGCTTCGGATAAAAAACTGGGTACCCGGACATCTCTTATTAACAGCTGCCGGTTGGATTATTTACATTTTTGGTTATGAATTCCTGTTCAGGGGGGTACTATGGTTCCTGGTATATGGAGCATTTGGATTCTGGCCAGCGCTGATTATAAATATTTTCCTCTATTCACTGGTTCACCTCCCTCAGGGAAAATTAATGACGGCAGGGGCTATTCCGATAGGTTTGATCTTCTGTTTTCTAAGTCATTTAACAGGTTCATTCTTTCCGTCATTTTTAATACATACTAGTATGTCAGTTTCCACAGAATTTTCTTCGCTATATCATAATCCTGAGTTTCATTTTCAATCAAGCGCTTCATAAAAATGAGAATTTTTATCACAGGAGGTACGGGCTTTATTGGCAGAAGG
>DATKXL010000291.1:0-13660 GCA_035529055.1 Bacteroidales bacterium | reverse complement strand
TGGTGGATACCATCGGGATGTATTTACTATAATGAAAATGCAGATTTAAAGAATCCGACCAATACTGCAATGCAGGAGCTTGATACTGCAGGAAACCAATTTTTCATGCCAGTGAAATTTTCTGATCCGTTTCACAGTTGCACTTTATTAAAATATGACAGGTATATCCTGTTATTAAATGAATCCAAAGATGCCCTAAATAATACTGTTCAATCGGTCAATAATTACAGGGTACTCCAACCTGAGAAGGTAAAAGATCAGAATGAGAATTGGACTAAGGTAACCTTTGATGCATTGGGGATGGTTAGTGGAACAGCTTTAATGGGAAAGGTTAATGGTACCGGAAATTCAACCGTAGGTGATAGCCTTGAAGGTTTTGAATCCGATTTAACACGTTATCAGCTTGAAGAATTCAAAAATAATCCACGCGAAGCAGATCTGAATACTATAAATGAAAGTCAGGCATCGAAAATTACAAGCGATTTGCTACATAATGCTACAACCCGAATTGTTTATGATCTGGATTGTTTCAAAAAATACGGAAAGCCACCATATGCTGCTGCATTAGTTCGCGAAACACATTTCAGGGATTTAAAGGGGGATGAAAAATCGGATCTGCAGGTTTCTTTCAGTTATTCCGATGGTTTTGGCCGTGAGATCCAAAAGAAAATTCAGGCAGAATCAGGTAAGACACTAAAGCGCATTGGTAGGAAAATTGCATTAAATTCCAATGGACAACCTGAATGGACAGATGATGCAATACGCCCGCGCTGGGTAGGAACCGGCTGGACCATTTTCAATAATAAAGGTAAACCTGTAAGGCAATACGAACCCTTTTTCAGTGATACCCACCAGATTGATCTGGATGCAAAGATCGGCGTGAGTCCCCTTTTATTCTATGATCCGGTTGGAAGAGCAATTGTTACTATTCATCCCAATCATACTTACGAAAAAGTCGTTTTTGATGCCTGGATGCAAAGGACCTATGATGTAAATGATACCATCAAATTTGACCCACGTACTGATTCTGATATTAAAGGTTATGTGGAAGAATATTATAAAGCTGAAGCGCCAATTCCCGGAGACTGGAAGACCTGGTTACAATATCGCGATGTTGATCCGGATAATCCACCTGCAGACACCCCTGCACTCGATCCGGAGTACAAGGCTGGAGTACGGTCACTTATACACAGCGATACACCTGCCGTAGCTTATCTCGACAGCCTTGGCAGAACATTCCTTACAATAGAGCATAACAAATTTCTAAGGTGGGAAGACAATCAATTAAAGGAACATGAAGGAAAATATGAGACAAGAATAATATTTGATATTGAAGGTAACCAGCGAGAGATTTGGGATGCCAAAGGAAGATCAGTGATGAAATATGATTATTCTATCGCCGGACATGGAGACAAGGATAAAGATATAACCAACCTTATCCATCAATCGAGCATGGAAGCCGGTGAAAGATGGATATTGAACGATGTAGCTGGCAAACCTGTACGTAATTGGGATAGCCGGCTTATTATAAGGAAAATAGCCTATGATGAATTACGCAGACCTGAAAAAGTATATGTAACTGAAAATGATAAAGAACGCTTGGCTGAACGCACCATATATGGCGAAGCACAGGGAACTTTGAAAAATCACAGGACGAGGGTATACAAGGTTTTAGATAATGCAGGAACTGTTACAAATACTGAATACGACTTTAAAGGTAATTTACTTGAAAACCAGCGCGAGTTGTTGTCAGATTATGTGCAGGCTGTAAACTGGGATATAAATCCACCGACCAATTATGGAAGTTACATAAACAAAACCGATTACGATGCGCTGAACCGTCCGGTTGCCGCTATTTCTCCAGACAACAGCAGATATGTACCAAATTATAACGAAGCAAATCTTATTGATAAGATAGAGGTGAATCTAAGGGGGGAGATTAAAAATGGACAATTGAACTGGATAACTTTTGTTGCTAATATAGATTATAATGCAAAAGGGCAGCGTGAATTAATTACATACGGCAATAATACAAGCTCAGCCTATACTTATGATCCATTTACCTTTCGTCTGATACACTTGAAGACAATACGACCTGGAGGATATAATGGCATCTCGAACCAGCTGTTTAATGATCCTGCTGTCATACAGGATTTGCATTATACTTACGATCCTGTTGGTAATATCATACAAATTAATGATGGTGCACTAAAATCAGTCATATATAATAGCCAGGAGGTTAAACCGGAAGGAAGTTATCGGTATGATTCAATCTATCGTCTGATTGAAGCACATGGACGGGAACATATGAACCAGACAGCCTTTGATTTTAATCCTCCAAATGGAAATTATAGGGACTATCCTTTTTCAGGACGCCGCACAAATCCTAATGATCTGAAGGCGCTGCGAAATTATATTGAATGCTTTGAATATGATGACGTTGGAAATTTCCTGAAACATCGGCATATTGCCAACGGAGACAGCTGGACAAAACATTATGAATATAAAGAAGAAAGCCTGATTGAAGCCGGCAAAAATAGCAACCGGTTGACCGGAACAACAATTGGAAATGGCCTAAACTATAATGAGGATTATACACACGATATCCATGGAAATGTTACATCAATGCCTCATTTGTTTTCAATGACCTGGAATTTCAAAGATCAGTTGGAGAAGGCAGATTTAGGAGGTGGAGGAACTGTCTATTATGTTTACGATACATCCGGCCAGCGGGTACGGAAAGTAATTGAAAACCAGCATGGAATAAAGCAGAAGGAACGATTTTACCTGGGTGAATTTGAAATATACCGCGAATTCAATGGCAATACAAAAACCCTGGAACGTGAATCGCTGAATATAATGGATAGCTTGTATCGCGAAAGCAGGAACAAGCAGCGAACTGCCCTAGTTGAGACAGGAACAACAGGTACTGATGGTTCGCACGATCAGACTATCCGTTACCAGACTGGAAATCACCTTGGTTCTACCTGTCTGGAGCTGGATAACAATAGTGCACTGATTACTTATGAAGAATATCATCCCTATGGAACGACCTCTTTCCAGGCAGGGCGAAGTGCTGCGGAAGTTAAGCTGAAACGCTACCGATATACTGGAAAAGAAAGAGACGAAGAAAGCGGATTGGATTTTTATGGAGCAAGGTATTATGCTAGTTGGCTGGGAAGGTGGTGCAGCTGCGATCCAAAAGGATTTATTGATGGGATTAATATTTATTTTTTCGTAAAAGGGGATCCAATAAAGTATATTGACTTAAAAGGAAAAGATACTGGTTTTTTAGGTGTAATAGCTACAAACCTAGAAAACCGAGAAATAATGGCTCAACAACAAAAAAACCGAATAGAGGTAGTTAAAGAATCGAGAGGCCAGGTGAAAAAACAATTATCAAAAAAAGAAAAGGAAGTTTTTAAAATTCTTTCTGATTTTATTGATAAAATATCCTCCAATCCTGATCAAAAGAAATATTCAACAGCTCTAAACCAAATGAAAGACGATTTAATAAAAAAGATCGAAGCATCGGGTAGTCAGGAAAATTACTCCAGTAATTTGAAATCTGCATTAGGTGCGTTAACACGTTGGGCTGATGCTACAAAACAGCCTACTGCTTTAAACAAATACGGGTATATGCAAACAGATGATAATAATCTCAAATTAAGGACTTTTAGTATGGGCGATTACAAATGCAATAAATTTACTGCAGATGTTGCTACCATGGATGTTGGTTTGGATACTACAGAGCAATTGGATATGCCGGGATATCCCGTTTATCCAAGAGAATCAACCTTTGACTCCTTATTTCTTGATCCAAATCCATTTAATGCGAATAATTTAGCTTCCCGTGAACGTCAAAAAATTGGCAGTTTAGAAATTACTAATAATCCTTCGATGGGAGATATTATTGCGGTACAAAATCAAGGAGGTTTAGGACATTCTGGTATTTATATGGGCAGTTATAATGTAGATAGTGAAGAAGTTAGCATTTACATTAGTGCTAGAGATGTAAATGCAAGAATTGGATCCGAATATCAAACTTCACATGGCCCACAAATAAATAACATAGATTTAGCAGATCAAAATGTTACTATTAGAACTTATGCCACAAATTTAAAATAATATTGAAATTAACTAACTAAACTGGTGCACCTTTGTAACGTGTGCTAAATAAAATAAAAACGCTTACAAGAAATCATACTTAATGAATATACCAATAGTACTTCCAGAGGATGAAAAAATAAAGATAATTAAGTATTAATATCATGGCAAAGAAAATAATTCAATCTGCAGACAAAAGCTTTATGCTGAAACCGGATACCGGAACAAAGACAGGGCTTGAACTTGGCAAATTAGCCAAAGAGGAGAGTAAAATTATCGAGGAGAAGTTTAATGAAGTTCTTAAAGCTGAAGTCAATAAAGTATGTGACGAGATCACCAACAAAATACCTGGCAAGAAACAGGTAATTAACCAGATATTTAGCAAGTTACAAAAGCTGCAAGCAACAGATGAAGCCCAAAAGAGATTATCTGAAATAATCACATCGGCAATTGGTGAGGAGGAAAAGAAACTTTTCAAGAAGGAAGAGCTGGATGAGATTACAGGGATAATCAGCAGCATGGCCGATGTCGAGATAAGATCGGCATTGAACCTGGACATGCCACTGCGCGAAAACCCCGTTTTCTTAAAAGATATTAACCGCGCCAGATCCTTGGAATATGCAAAAATAATCGGCCTTAAAGCGGATAAGTCTTCTCTTCTGGCGGACCGGGAGATTGACATAAAAAATGCTGATGAAATAATATTAGAAGAACTGGTCAAAGATAATATCCTTACAAATAAACAGAAAGATGATCTGCTTATTACATCACGACTTAGCCGGCTAACAGGTGAGAATTTCGAATTACTTGCCCTTCTTACGAAAGAAGAGATTCCTTCACATCATGAGCTAGTTGCGATGGATAGAAATGATTGGCTGAGGATTATAAAAGATAATAATATTTCACTTCCAGAGGGAGAAGATAGTAGTGATTCATATGCCATTAACTTGCGGGATACGATCGAAAAATCCTTCCCTACAGAATATTTTCTCAGCAGGATAATAAAAAAAGAGTCTGCTAGTAAAATAGCAAGCCTGTCCAAATCCCTAGAACCGCTGCTGAAAAACAATGTTAAGCTTTTCAGTGAAAACATTTCCGATCTTGCCTTACTGAAGAAAGATGCTTGGAAAAACATTAGCTCTGATAAGCAAAAAGCGATCAAGAAGGATTTTGAGACTCTTTGTCCGTTGGTTAATACTTACAAACACCTTGGTATTGGAGAGGTGATAGATCAGAATATCTCAACTCAGGAAAAACAGGACGAGATCATCAGGAGAATACAAAGTCTTGAAACATTCTACATTAATAATCCTGACCTGGATATACGACTTTCAAACTTTACAACAGATCTTTCCTATGTAAAGGATGATGGCTTTAACTGGCAAGGAATAAATAATAACGACAAGCACAGTATAAAAAGCCAGATGGCAGCGTACCAGCGTACCTATATTTTAGGAGGCAATCAGGAAGTTGCCGGCAATCTGTTGAATAGTGGCAATGATTCAGCATACAACATTGTGTCAATGCCTGAAGAGACCTTCATTATGTCTTCCGGCCTTGGAGTTGAAATGGGACGGAGTGTTTATAACAATGCAGTTGACCTAGCACTGGGTGCTTCACATTACTTTGAGGCTATAAGGGACGCGGTAAAAGGTAATTTCAAGGATCTAAATGTAGCAAATCAACATCCTCTGGTTAATGACCTAAAGGAGATTGACGGATTTGATAAGCTTTTTGGTAGTCAGGATTACTGTGACTGTGAGCATTGTCGCTCAATCTTCAGTCCGGCTGCATACTTTACCGACCTGATGTTTTTTATCCAGGAGAATGTTTCAAAGAATGTATTTACCGGAAGTGCCGTAAACCATCCTCTTTACCTCAAAAACAGAAGGCCTGACTTGTGGGAGTTGACCTTAAGTTGTTATAACACATCTACGGAGATACCCTACCTTGAGGTAGTTAATGAAGTACTTGTAAGATACCTTAAAACAGTCCTCACTGTTACTAATCCATACGATTTTCTGCGAACAACTGACCGGTCAATAAACCAGCCATTTAATCTCCCTCTCGAAGAGTTGAGAATATACCTGAGCCACTTCGATGTTGAGTTATATGACCTTTATAAAAAGATGGATGTAGATATAAAGGACCAACATCGCGAAAAGCTTAAACTTTCTGATGAAGAACTTGAATTAATAGCCACTCCTAATACTGCCGGAGTTAAGAAAAGATTTGGTAACCGATCACTTAATAACTTCATTGTAAAGGACTTTATTGGTTATGCAAGTATAACAAGAGTTAATCTGGATGATCTCTTAAAGACACAATTCCTTCCTGAAATAACGAAAGTGGAAGTTATAAAGCAGGAAGGAGATGATATTCAACAATTTACAGAAGTACTTAAAAACTTAACTGAAGTCCGGCTCGATTTGATTCACCGCTACCTGCGATTATGGAAGAAAACGCCATGGAATCTAAGAGAATTTGACCTGATACTTGTTTCTTTCAATTCGGCCGGTCTGTTGTCTAAACTGGAAGATACTGACAGCAGCGGGTATAAAAAGATCCTGCAATTAGCAAGAGCAATCATACTCCAGGATAAATTGAAACTTACCGTTGAAGAGCTAACAACCATAATTCATCAGTTTCCGCAGAAGCCGCTGGACGAAAATCAGAAGATCTTTTCCGAAAGGATATTCAACATGGAAAAGATAAATGACACCAACACCATTGATAAAACACCCTACCTGCTAGCAGGAATTCCTATCACTGAAGCTGAACTCTTAATTCTTGCTGAATTGCTGACAATCGATCTTAAAAAAATCCCGCAAATAAAGGATTTATCTGATCTTTTCCGTCAGGCAAGAATTGCCAAGGCTCTTCGAATGAATATTGAAGATTTCAGAAATGCCTTATCACTTGTTAATAATGGTTCTTACTTAAAAACACTGGCGGATATCGAAAAAATGACTGAGTTTTCGGAGTGGTTAAAAAAATCTCCTTTTAATATTTCAGAATTGATATTTATTATTGATGGCAGAGAAACAACTACTACAAGGTACAATATCAACCTGGAGTCACTTTCAGCCAGAGTGTCTGAGATACAGACCCACGAAACGGTTGTAAAAACAAGTGATTCACTGAAGAAATTGGATAACGCAAGGATTCTTCTAAGTAGTTACCTCCAAACTACATTCAATCTTACACAAAAACAATTAGAAAAAGAGTATATACCGAATTTTTTATCGGTAGATTTTATACAGGTATCAGAAAAGGCTCTCAATGCTTCCTTTACCAACCAATACCCAGACGATCCGCAAGAGCTTGAGGACTTGCTAAAATTGGTTCATGAACTTGAAAGGATTACCCTCCTGTTTCGCAAAAATCAATTTGATGCTGAAAGTGTCACCTTCCTTATCGGCAATAAAGATTTGTTTGGGATTGCTGACCTGAAAGCTTTGAACTTGGCTAGTATTCTTAACATTACTTATTTCAGGGAACTTAAACTGAAAAAAGAGGGTTTTGATGAAAAGCTGCATAAGACACTGATCGTTATGCAGTCCTCCTCCGACTTTAGCGGCAGCGAAGATACTTTAGCGGAGATGTGGGGACAACCTGCTAGTCTTATCAAATCACTTTCGGAGAACCTGAAGTATTCAACTCCTGCACTAGAGGCGATTAAACATTTTGGCGAAAACCTCGAGATTTGTGATAAACTAGGTATCCAGGGAGATTCACTTATGATGCTCATTGCTAAAGACTATGAAACAGCAGCTGAGATTGCCTTGGGAGCCTTCAAATCCAAATATGTAGATGAACAAACAAAAAAAGAAAAACTAGAGCCATACATTGACAAGATTAATACCCTCAAAAGGGATGCTTTGTGCGATTATATCATTTCCTGTGAAGATAAGTTTAAATTCAAAGACAGGGGAGATCTGTATTCATTCTTCCTGCTCAGTGTGGAAATGAGCGGTTGTGCCAGGACATCAAAACTTGTAGCAGCAATTGCCAGCGCACAGCTGTATATCCACAGATGCCTCATTAATCTTGAACAATCAGATCCCTGGTTGAATCCGAATCTGGATAAGATAAAGGTTCATCCCACAATGATTCCAACCGATGAATGGGAGTGGAGAAAAAACTATCGTGTATGGGAAGCAAACAGGAAAGTCTTTCTTTATCCAGAGAACTACATTGACCCAACGCTCCGCGACACCAAAACACATATCTTCAAAGAATTGGAAGACGAGCTCTTACAGCAGAAAATGACCAAGCAGTCAGCCGAAGATGCATATAAAAAATATCTGGCCCAATTCACCAAACTCACCAGACTGAGGTATGCAGGAGGCTATTATCACCATATTTTTGACAATTATGGATATGTACCCTTAATCATGAAATCTTTGGATGATAAAGGTTTATCACCTGTCTCAGTAAGAACCGCTTCATTAACAACTACATCAGCAAGCCTGGCTCCGTCAGCTCTGAACACAGTTACTACTCTTGTATCATCTAATATCACAGCACAGGCATATTTCCCAATCAACACTGTTTATTTCCCTGCTGAATCTGAAGACAGTTGCTTCTATCTATTTGCGAGAACAAATATTCAACCATATGAATATTACTATCGTATTTACAATCATAATAAAAAAACATGGGGCAACTGGACTAAAATTGACTTGAGCATTGAAGCAAAAGAAATATCAGCTGTTATTCATCTTGGTAAACTATATCTTTTTTGGTCAGAGGTTAAGTCAAAAGAGAATAACACACTCATTGAAGGCTCTTCAAATTCAGAAGATTTTAATTTCAGAGCTTTTGTTAAGTATTCCTGTCTTGATGAGAATGGAAAATGGAGTGCCCCGCAAAGATTACTATTGGGACAAGGGAACGCACATAAAAGTACTATTTACAAAAGGACAAGAAAATTAGAGAATTTTAATGGTATTAAGTGGGAGAAAGAAAAAGATGCCATTGTTGAAAAATTTGAGGAATTGGTCTTCAGAAAACCTTATGTCTTCAGTAATCCCTCCAATGTCAGTACGCCTATTAGCCTTGGCTACATTTGGACACCTGAAATCATGGACATTTTAACTACCTATGTAACGAAAGCACACAATATCTCCATTAATATTTCAGGTTGTACCATAAATTTCCCCATCCCTTCCAAAACATTTGAAATAAGAAACAACGTTTTCGTCAATAATACAAGGGATATTACAATTACAGTAACAATAAAGATCTATAAGATATCATTTGATTTTACTGTTAAGGGCACTATCTACCTTCTTCCTGGGTATTGCTTTTTTATTGGTACTTTCTCTTTTGCTTCATTTTTGTATCCAGTTTTCCAGCCTATTCCTTATGAGATTACAGTCTCAACACCTCCTGCAAAAGAAAAAGTTTTTGATCTTTCTCTATCAAGAAACATCATAAAGAATCAGTCAGAAAATGAGGTTTTTGGGACACCAATTACAAGTAACTACAGGAAAGAGTATAATGTTGCATATGTAGAAAATGGTGATTTTATAACTCACGTAGAACATGGCAGTAGAACACTTTCGGATCACAAGCTCTTTCAGAATATGGATGGCTTGGCCAGCATTTTCTTATCAAAAGGCAACAATCTTGAAAATGTGCAAGTTGGCACAATTCTTACGGATGAGCTTACAGATGTTATGTATGCAAAAGGACTTGAGCAGTTTCTCTCTCTTCAGACACAACAAATGGCTGATAATTATGGTCAGATGTTTGACTTCGAGGGTCCTTTTGGAGAGTATTACTGGGAAATGTTTTTCCATATCCCATTTCTTATTGCAAATCATTTCAATGCCAACCAAAAATTCAAGGAAGCCAAATGGTGGTACGAACGCATTTTCAATCCGATGTCCGATGAGACTCCTGCTGAAACAAAACCGACAGATCATAACTGGCAATTCAGGGAATTTAGAGGACTAACGCTACAGAAGCTTAGAGATATTTTAACTGATAAAAAAGCGATAGAGGTCTATAAGAATGATCCATTTGACCCTCATTCCATTGCACGTTTGAGGATAAGTTCCTATCAGAAGGCTGTTGTGATGAAATACATTGACAACCTTCTTGACTGGGGTGACTTTTTATTTACACAGGATACCCGCGAATCAATTAACGAGGCTGAAATGCTTTACCAGATGGCTTATGATGTACTTGGAAAAAGACCAATCAAACTGGGTAAATGTAAGACTGCCGATGAAAGCAAACTGACGTGGGAGCAATTGTCCAGCACTACTACCAAAGGTTCTGAATTCCTGATTACCCTTGAAAACTATTATTGGACTCAAAAGGAGACATATGATATAGAAGTAGGATTCATAAAAGGATCGAAAGGGCTAAACGCTTTATCCGGAATACATTCCGATGATCTTAATTTTAATAATCTTAAAGTCCTGGTCTCAGTTCGACGATTAAGCGATTTGCTGACAAACATTTTGAGTGAAAGCAATAGCTTAAATACTGGCACTCCTGTCAATAAAATAGAAAAATATAACAGATTGCTGGAATACAAAGATATAGCTAATGAGCGGCAGGCGGGCAGGGAGAGTTATATTAGATGGGAGCAAGCCAAAAAAACTATCGACCTGAAAAACAATATGCCAGATATAAAGTTCCGGCCTCATAAGCGATTACCCTCTTTTGACGTTGTAAAACAAAACAGTCTCGCTTTCTGTGTTCCCGAAAACAAGGATCTTGTTACATATTGGGACAGGGTAGAGGACCGTCTTTTTAAGATATGGAATTGCATGAACATTAAGGGCATTCGTCGGAGTTTATCTCTATTCCAACCTGCAATTGATCCAATGATGCTTGTAAGAATGAGAGCATCCGGATTAAGTCTGGAAGAGGCAATTAGTCTAAGTATTAGTTCAACCATTCCTTATTACCGTTTTATCTATCTTATTGAAAAAGCCAAACAATTTGCACAGGTTACTCAGGGTTTTGGATCTGCCTTACTAAGTGCGCTGGAGAAGAAGGACGGAGAAGAACTATTATGTCTCCGATCAGTCCACGAGAAGAATATATTGAGAATGACCAGGGAAATCAAGAAAAAGCAGATCCAAGAAGCTATAGCACAGTTAAAATCTACCGAAGAGAACCTTAAAAATGTTGAAAACAGAATTGAATATTATGGAACCTTAATTGAAACAGGATTAATCCCTTGGGAAATAACCGAGCAAGTAACTAAGTGGACAGCTTCCGGAATTAGAATTACAGAAGCAACGCTAGGTTTCCTTACGAGTGTATTTGGTTTTCTTCCCCAGATAGGCAGCCCCTTTGCAATGAAATATGGTGGTGCAGAATTAAGCACTGGCTCAGGGCGTTTCGCAGATGCTACAGGCACATTGGCTGCAATAGCTGATAATATTGCAATCTTAGCTGGTCTCGAAGCTGGTCATCAAAGAAGAGAACAGGAGTGGAAGCATCAATTAAAGCTATCCGAGCAGGAATTGAAACAATTAAATCAGCAGCTTGTTGCAGCAGAAATCAGGCAACAGATTTCGGAACGTGACCTGGAAATTCATGAAAAGAATATGGAGCAGATTGACGAACTGGACGATTTTTATAAAAACAAATTCACTAGTCTCGGATTGTACAATTACATGGCCTCATCACTAAACCGCATATACCGGTCTGCCTACAACAGTTCACTCGAAATGGCAAAACTGGCTGAAATAGCATACCAGTTTGAAACTTTCAAAAACGATATTTTCATTCAGAACGACAACTGGGAATATGATAAAGCTGGGCTACTTGCAGGAGAAAAACTGATACAACAAATACAGGAACTGGAAAAAGCCTATATAATCAGCAACGAGAGGATCCCAGAGATAACACAAAGCTTTTCATTGGCCCTGCTTGACTCCAGACAACTAATTGACCTCAGACAAAAAGGTAATTGCGAAATTGTTATTCCAGAAATAGCTTTCGAAGTATTATATCCTGGGCAATACAGGCGTATTATTAAATCTGTGCGTATCTCTATCCCATGCATTGCCGGCCCATTTACAAATATCAGTGCCAGGCTGACCCTGTTGAAAGGAGAAATTGAAAAAGAAGATAAGCTGCCATTGGAAGAATTAAATGTGGCAAAAAACACGTCGATAACAACCAGCAGTGCAAATAACGACTCAGGTATGTTTGAGTTAAATTTCAGGGATGAACGATACTTACCATTCGAAGGAGCAGGCGCTGTAAGTCATTGGCGGCTTGAACTTCCGGAAAAGATCAGGTCATTCAACTACGATACTATTACCGATGTCATACTTCATATGAGTTATACTGCCCGTGATGACGGTGACAGGGCAACTGTAGAGAATATGCTAAGTGACCTGATAAAGAACCATGCATCAACAGTGGGACTATTCCGCCTATTTAGTCTCCGCCATGATTTTCCAAACTCCTTTAATCAGCTATTTAGCCAGAGCAGTCAAAAGACCGAATTTATGGTTGAGAAGATTCATTTCCCATATATTCTATCGAATAAGGGATTAATAATTGAGAAAACAAAGATCCTGCTCAAACCAAGGAAGGGAATGTATGTCACCGTACCTTCTACTTTTAAGATCAATGGTGACAATATTGTGACCTGGTCAGCCGATAATGATATTTCTTTTCCTAGAACAGATGGAAACCAAGACAAAATAAAAGGAGGAATCGTTAACCTGGTCGGCAGTCCAGATAGGAAATGGACGATAGATGCCGGAACAGACGGACTAAATAAAGACGATTTAGACGATTTAATGATTTTAATTATGTATAAGATTTGATGTTCCTTAAGTTCATTTTTCAATTAGAATAGGTTATTAATCTCTATAAAATAGAGATCTGGCAGAAGTTCTTCAAGCTTTACATAAATTTTTGTAGAAAGCTCGTAAGGTTCTTTAAAATAGTCAACTGTATGGTTTTCTTCAAGCTGTTTTTAAATACAGCTAACTTTTTTGCATTCTCTCCAAAATCAATATTCTTTGGCTGAATAAATCCTTCTTTGTCAAATAAATAAATTAAAATATGCCTTCCTAAAGCTAAGGCTTTTTCATATTCAATTTGTGTATAAGATTTACCAGTATACTTATCAACTGAACCATATCTATAAGCAATTATCCCAACATATATTTCTGATGCAGCAACTTCTGCTAAACAAGTTTCTAATGAAGACGCTGTTCTTGCACCAAATTTCTCCATGCCAACAATAGTAATATTGTTAAGCTTACTAATAACCTCCCAAATATTTGCACGATAAGGGATTAAGTCACCATATGTAGAAGATATAAATACTTTATGTTTCATCACAATCAAAATTATAATTTATTTGTAGGATTGAATTATTATTTCGAAATTTGATACCAGCGGCATTTCCTTTCATTTATATAATGGTCTAAAAAAACTGGACAGGAATTTAATAACTTTAAAATTTCTGTCATATGAAAAAATCAAGACGAAAATTCACAGCTGAGTTTAAAGCTAAAGTTGCTATTGAAGCAATAAAGGAAATCAAGACATTATCTGA
>DATKXL010000290.1:0-9333 GCA_035529055.1 Bacteroidales bacterium | reverse complement strand
TCTTCTGCTTCAAATTGTGCACTGCCCTGGGTATAGAGGTTAACAGCCAGAGTATTATATATCATATTGGTTATTATCCTCTTCTTTGTTCCTCCTTTGGTGTCGAGCTCCATGGCTTTTTCATATGCTGCATATGCTTCACCGAGCGGATCGGTGTAAAAAGCTTTGAATGTAGGATTGTCTGACTCGAATACGGCCTGGCCTAATTTTCCTTTTGCGAAATAAGTATTAAACCAGTCTTTAGACTTTTCATTCACCATAGCCTGGTCAATTGCCTCTTTTGCTTTATCAAGCGCACCCTGGTCGATTAAGCTCAGAGCACTGGTAACTTTTCCCTTTTGGGACATAGCACCTAATGAGATACTTACAACTGCAATCAGCAGAAAAAACTTTTTCATGTTTATTGTTTTAATTGATTAATTGTCTTAAATAATTTTTCAAATTTATAACATTACTTATTAATCATCAAATTCTTTGCCATTTTCCTGATTAATTTTTTTGTTTTCTTCATTGTCATCAAATTCTGCCACTTCCTCATCCTCATTCACAAGCACTTCGGCCACTGAGGCAATGATATCGTTTTCCTTCAGATTGATCAGTCTGACCCCCTGGGTTGCTCTTCCCATTACCCGTAATGCTGAAACGGGGCTTCTGAGTACATTTCCAAACTGGGTTATAATCATCAGATCATGATTATCTGTCACATCTTTCAGAGCAATAAGGAAGCCCGTTTTGTCGGTAATATTTATTGTCTTCACTCCTTTTCCGCCACGGTTGGTTATCCGGTAATCTTCAATACTTGATCTTTTTCCGTAGCCTTTTTCCGCAACTACCAGAATATCTTTTTCCTTGTTCTCAACAGTTATCATACCTATCACAAAGTCAGTAGTCTCATCTGCAAGCCTTATTCCTCTGACACCCGAAGCAGTTCTTCCCATCGGCCTGACATATTTCTCCGGGAACCGGATAGCCCGTCCCGATTTAACAGCCAGCATGATCTGATGTTTGCCGTTAGTCATTCTTGCTTCAAGAAGTCCGTCACCCTCCCGCACCGTAATTGCATTGACTCCATTTACCCTTGGCCTGGAATATGCTTCCAGAGATGTCTTCTTAATTATACCTTTTGCAGTGCAGAGGACAATAAAGTTATTATTAATGTAATCCTCATCATTGAGATTCTTGACATTTATAAAAGCCCGTACATTGTCATCAGGCTCAATATTTATCAGATTCTGCATAGCTCTTCCTTTCGAAGTCCTTGATCCTTCAGGAATATTATAGACTTTCAGCCAGTAACATTTTCCGTTTCTTGTAAAGAATAACATCGTATTATGCATGGTCGCAATATACAGATACTCAATGAAATCCTCATCCCTGGTAGTTCCTCCCTTAGCTCCGGTCCCTCCCCTGTTCTGACGGCGGAAATCGGTTAAAGGTGTTCTTTTAATATAACCCATATGTGAAATGGTTATTACCATCTCATCATCTGAATAAAAATCTTCAGGATTGAATTCTTCAGCACTCATAACTATTTCAGTGCGCCTCTTGTCCCCGTAACTTTCTTTAATTTCAAGAAGTTCATCTTTTATGATTTTCATTTGAAGATCAACACTGTCCAGAACCTTTTTAAGGTATTCGATCAATGCTATAACTTCTTGATATTCAGATCTTAATTTTTCCTGCTCAAGACCTGTAAGCTGACGGAGGCGCATCTCAACTATTGCCCTGGACTGAACATCCGAAAGTCCAAATCGTTCCATAAGCCTCTCCCTTGCCATTTCAGGAGTCTTGGATGCCTTGATTATAGCAATAACCTCATCAATATTGTCACTTGCAATAATCAGGCCTTCAAGAATATGTGCTCTTTTTTCGGCCTGGTCGAGATCAAATTTTGTTCTCCTTACAACAACCTCGTGGCGGTGTTTTACAAAATGGTCAATTAGATCCTTAGTGCTCAGAGTTCTGGGGCGACCTTTCACCAGTGCTATATTATTGACATTGAAAGAGGTCTGAAGTGAAGAAAATTTATAGAGGTTATTAAGAACAACATTTGCTGTGGCATCTTTTTTCAGGATAATAACGATACGCATACCGTTACGGTCCGATTCGTCATTGATATAGGATATCCCTTCAAGCTTTTTTTCATTGATAAGATCGGCGATCTTACGTATCATTTCAGCTTTATTGACCATGTACGGGATCTCTGTAACGATAATGCATTCACGGCCTGAATGGGTGAGTTCAATTTCGGTTTTTGCCCTTACTACTATTCTACCCCTTCCTGTTTCACAGGCATCTTTTATTCCCTGTTCACCATATATTATTCCTCCGGTCGGAAAATCAGGCCCTTTGATATATTTGAGTAATTCTTCAACCGAAATATCATTATTATCAATAAAAGCTATCGTCGCATCAATTATCTCGGCAAGATTATGCGGTGGCATATTAGTCGCCATGCCCACGGCGATTCCTGAAGCTCCGTTAACAAGCAGAACAGGTATTCGTGTCGGGAGCACCACCGGTTCAGAAAGAGAATCATCAAAATTGGGCTGAAAATCAACTGTTTGCTTATCAATATCCGAAAGTGTCTCTTCAGCAATCTTACGAAGTCTGGCCTCGGTATATCTCATGGCTGCCGGGCTGTCGCCATCAATTGAGCCAAAGTTTCCCTGGCCGTCGACGAGAGGGTATCTGAGTGACCATTCCTGGGCCATCCTTACCATCGCCTCATATACTGATGAATCTCCATGAGGGTGATATTTACCCAGCACCTCTCCCACTATCCTGGCCGATTTCTTGTAAGCCCTGTTGGAAAAGACTCCAAGCTCCGACATGCCGAATAAGACTCTGCGATGAACAGGTTTTAGGCCGTCTCTTACATCAGGTAATGCTCTGGATACAATAACCGACATCGAATAATCGATGTATGCCGACTTCATCTCCTCCTCTATATTAACCTTGATGATCCTCTCTCTCTCCAACATAACAGATTATAAATTAATTAGATACAAAATATTGCCATGAGCATTGTTTCGAATTACGAAAATAGTGATTATTTGGTTACTTTTGGACTTTTAATGAGATGAATTTTTAACATTGATTGTTTATAAATGGGCATGAAAATTGCCATACTGATATTGTTAATATTTTAACTTTGATTTCTTGATTCACCTGCACTTTTGTCGTTGGGGACTGACATAATGGCTGTTAATCGATAATCTTCTGAAAACTGAAAAATAATATATGGATTCACAATTTTCGCAAAGGGTAAAAGATATTCTGGGCTATAGCAAGGAAGAAGCTATAAGGCTGGGCAACAGTCATATAAGCCCGGAACATCTTTTTTTGGGAATACTCCGGGATGGCGAAGGTGTTGCGGTGGAAATCCTCCTCAATCAGGGTATTGATCTTCTTGTGCTTAAAGGATCTCTTGAAAAGAGCATCAAGGTTGAAAGTCCTGTACCTGTTGCTGATCATGATGTAATTCCGCTGCTGAGAAGCACGGAACGAATATTAAAACTGGTTTACCTTGAAGCTAAAGCTTTGAAAAGCAATACAATTGATTCAGAACACCTGTTGCTTGCGATCTTGAAGGATGAGAATGCACTGGTAACCAGATTCCTTACGGAATTAGATGTTAATTATCAGGCAGTCCGCCGGATTATTGAAGGAGGATCGCCAACTTCAAAAGCAGACTTCCCCCGTGAGGATGAAGATGAGGGTCAGACTTTTGGAGGTCCGGGTAAAGGCCAGCAATCATCTCCTTCAGCATCAAAACCATCATCTGACACTCCCGTACTCGATAATTTTGGCATTGATCTGACAAAGGCTGCCGAAGAGGGACGGCTCGATCCGATCGTGGGCCGCGAGAGGGAAATTGAACGACTCGCCCAGATACTTTCAAGGCGGAAGAAGAACAATCCTGTGCTTATCGGTGAACCTGGTGTCGGGAAATCAGCTATAGCTGAAGGCCTTGCTCTCCGTATCACAAAAAAGAATGTCTCAAGGGTACTGTTTAACAAGCGGGTCGTCGCCCTCGACCTTGCTTCAATAGTGGCAGGCACCAAATACCGCGGACAGTTTGAAGAAAGAATGAAAGCAATTCTGAATGAACTTTCGAAAAATGACAACATAATTCTTTTTATAGATGAAATCCACACAATAGTCGGAGCCGGTGGAGCAACCGGATCGCTGGATGCTGCAAATATGCTTAAACCGGCCCTGGCCAGAGGTGAGATACAATGCATCGGCGCCACTACACTTGATGATTATCGTCAGCATATTGAGAAAGATGGCGCACTGGAAAGAAGATTCCAGAAAGTAATAGTTGAACCAACATCGATTGAAGAGACAATACATATCCTTCACAATATCAAAGAGAGGTACGAAGAACACCATAATGTCGTATATACAGATGATGCAATTGATGCCTGCGTGAAACTTACGAACAGATATATTTCCGACAGGCATCTTCCTGATAAAGCTATTGATGCCCTGGATGAGTCAGGCTCACGTGTCCATATCTCAAACATTGTGGTACCCGAGAGAATTCTTTCCCTTGAAAGTCAGCTTGAGGATACAAAAAAGGAGAAGATGATGGCAGTCAAGAATCAGAACTTTGAAAAAGCTGCCAGTTTCCGCGACAGAGAAAAGGACCTTCTCGACCTGATTGAACTGGAAAAGAAAAAATGGGAGAAGGAACTTGCTGTTAACCGTGAAACAGTTGATGCTGAAAAAGTTGCAGAAGTTGTGGCCATGATGACCGGTGTTCCGGTACAGCGCATTGCACAAACTGAAGGAACCAGGCTGCTTAAGATGGCTGATGAGCTTAAAGGAAGCATCATTGGTCAGGACGAGGCAATCCATAAAATCGTCAAATCCATACAACGCAACAGAGCAGGTCTTAAGGATCCTAATAAGCCAATCGGAACATTTATCTTTCTTGGTCCTACCGGCGTTGGTAAAACACAGCTGGCAAAAGTGCTTGCCAAGTTCCTCTTTGACACCACCGACAATCTGGTCAGGATTGACATGAGTGAATACATGGAAAAGTTCTCTGTTTCAAGACTGGTCGGAGCTCCTCCGGGATATGTCGGATATGAAGAGGGCGGTCAGCTTACGGAAAAGGTAAGAAGAAAGCCCTATTCGGTCGTTCTGCTTGATGAGATCGAAAAAGCTCACCCTGATGTTTTTCACATACTGCTTCAGGTATTGGATGAGGGACAGCTCACCGACAGCCTTGGACGCAGGGTAGATTTCAGGAATACAATTGTAATTCTGACCTCCAATATAGGGACAAGGCAGATATCTGAATTTGGTCATGGTATAGGGTTCGATACTTCTGCCAAAAAAGCAACAAGAGACGAACAGACTAAAAGCATACTTCAGAAGGCTCTGCAAAAAACCTTTGCTCCGGAGTTCCTCAACAGGATTGATGACATAGTAATGTTCAATTCCTTAGGAAAGGAAGAGATTAATAAAATCATTGATCTTGAACTTAAGGGGCTCTATGACAGGGTTAATTCGCTTGGATATCAATTGAAGATCGTCGCAGCTGCAAGGGATTACATTGCCGAAAGGGGTTTTGATGCCAACTATGGTGCACGGCCTCTTAAACGTGCAATTCAGAAATATCTCGAAGATCCTATGGCTGAAGTCCTGATTAAGGCTGATTTAAAGGAGGGTGATACAATCCTCGTGGGGTTTAATAGTGAAAAATCGGAGATCAAAATAAGAATTCAAAAGAAAAAGGAGTTTGAGGCTCCACCGAGTAACTAACCCCCCAACCCCCCAAATGGGGGGCTTGATCACTACTGACCAAGGGGATTGATGGGGGTTCCGAACAGATCAAATTCTGTTGATTCTGTAATAAGAATATCGTAAAAGTCCCCGGGTTTAAGATCGTAATCCACAGGGATCAGAACCTCCTGGTCAACCTCAGGACTGTCATATTCCGTTCTTCCTGCAAAAAAGTCTCCCTCCCTCCTGTCGATAAGGACTTTACAGGTCCTGTTCAGATAAGCCCGGTTAAGTTCAGCCGAGACAGACTGTTGTATTTCCATTAATTCAGCAACCCTTGATTCCTTTACCGGTTTGGAAATATCATCAGCATAATGATCGTATGAATATGTACCCTCCTCATGGGAGTATGCGAAAACTCCCAGACGGTCGAACCTGAACTGTGTAACAAATTCCTTAAGCTCATTATATTCCGCTTCTGACTCACCGGGATGACCTGCGATAAGTGTGGTTCTTATAACTGCGTCGGGCAGCTCTTCCCGCAAACTGAAGAGTATTTGTTCCGTCTCCTTCCTGTTGTGCGATCTTTTCATTAACCCAAGCATCTTATCGGATATATGCTGGATCGGAATATCGATATATTTACATATACGCGGACTACTTTTGATAAGCGGAATCAGATCGGCGGGGAAACCGGCAGGATAAAGGTAGTGAAGTCTTATCCACTCAAATGATTCAATTTTAAGAAGTTCAGTAATCAGATCAGGCAATTTATGCTGCCTGTAAAGATCAAGCCCATAATAACTGAGATCCTGTGCTATCAGAATCAGCTCTTTCACACCCTTCGATGCCAGTTTACCGGCCTCTTCAACAAGTTCCTCAACCGGTCGGGAAACACATTTTCCCCTGATTGACGGAATAGCACAGAATGCACAAGTACGGTCGCACCCTTCGGAAACCTTGAGATAAGCATAATGTGCCGGCCCCGTAAGAGTCCTGTCGGTTTGCAGGTCACTTCTTGGTTTAATCCCCAGCTCTTTTAATATCTCCTTCATGCTGTTTACACCAAAATATTTTGAGACTTCGGGAATTTCGCTTTGTAAGGCCGACATGTACCTCTGTGATAAACAGCCAATAACATAAAGATTTTCAATCCGACCCGATTGCCTTGCTCTGACAAAACGAAGTATTGTATCGATGCTTTCTTCCTTTGCATCGTTAATAAAACCGCAGGTATTTATAATTACTGTATTGCCCGAAACATCATCAGGATCAAATGTAATATTATATCCTCCGGCATGTATTTGTCTCAGCAGTTTTTCGGAATCAACAACATTCTTGGAGCACCCGAGAGTAACAATATTGATTTTTTTGTTTTTCATTCAGATTTTTTCAGATTATCTGAAGAAGAAGAATTTATTTATCTGAGCTGAAAAGGGAATCTACAAATTCGAATCGGTTAAAGATCTGGAGATCATCAAGTTTCTCTCCTATTCCGATATATTTAACAGGAATTTTAAATTGATCAGAAATGCCTATCACCACTCCTCCTTTAGCCGTACCGTCGAGCTTTGTAATTGCCATTGCAGTTACATCTGTGGACGCAGTAAACTGTTTAGCCTGCTCAAAAGCATTCTGGCCTGTCGATCCGTCCAGTACCAGAAGAACCTCATGAGGTGCATCGGGCAGAACTTTTTCCATGACCCGTTTTATTTTTGATAGTTCAGTCATAAGGTTGACCTTGTTATGCAGACGTCCGGCCGTATCAATAATCACGACATCATACCCGCCGGCAACAGCTGATTTGACTGAATCGAAAGCTACTGATGCGGGATCGGACCCCATTTTCTGTTTTATTACCGGTACACCGGCTCTGTCGGCCCATATCTGCAACTGATCAATTGCCGCCGCACGGAAAGTATCGGCCGCGCCGAGAAGCACTTTTTTACCGTTGTTCTTATACTGGTATGCAAGCTTGGCGATCGTAGTTGTTTTCCCAGAACCATTAACTCCTACCACCATTATTACATATGGAGCCTTTTCGGCAGGTATGGAATAGTCGGATTCAGAAGTGGCACTGTTTTGTTCAAGAAGAGCAACAATTTCTTCTTTCAGGATTGAATTAAGTTCACTGGTATTCAAGTATTTATCTGTGGCTACCCGTGCTTCGATGCGTTCAATGATCCGGAGAGTGGTAGTCACTCCTACATCAGAAGATACAAGGACTTCCTCAAGATTATCCAGCACCTCCTCGTCAACTTTTGACTTTCCGGCTACAGCACGTGACAGCTTTGTAAAGACGCTCTCTTTGGTTTTCTCAAGACCCTTGTTGAGACTCTCTTTTTTCTCTTTTCCAATGAAACCCAGCCAGCCCATCAGTGGTTTAATTTAATGAAATCCAAATATAAAAAAAGCTTTCTTCAGCTGTGAAGAAAGCTTACGTAATTCTTTTTATAACCAGGTTTTATTTCTTATTAAAGAAATCCTTGATATGATCATTATGTACGATCCCTTCCTTAAACAGGTATGAACCGGTTTTATCTGATTTCGACATCTTGATACACTTGGTAAATAGCTTACCTGTTCCTTTCTTAAGTGCTGCAACTACTTTCTTTGCCATGGTATCCTCTGTTTACTTTATTTCTCTGTGAAGTGTGTGCTTTTTCAGAACAGGATTGTATTTCCTCCTCTCAAGACGGTCCGGACTATTCTTCCTGTTTTTGGTCGTTATATATCTTGATGTTCCGGACTGACCGCTTTCTTTATGTTCAGTACATTCCAGGATTACCTGCTGTCTGTTACCTTTAGCTCTCTTTGCCATTTATCTATCCTGTTTTAATATTTTAAAATGTAACCCTTTTCTTTTGCCTCCTTAAGAACAGTTGTAAGTCCTTTTTTACTTATCAGACGGATACCTGATGTTGATACTTTCAGAGATATCCACCTTTCTTCTCCGGGCAGGTAATATCTTTTTACAAAAAGATTAGGGTAAAACTTCCTCTTTGTCCTTCTCTTTGAATGGGAAACATTATTTCCTGTCATCGCTTTTTTACCTGTAACCTGACAAATTTTTGACATCGGTACCTGTTTTATTTCTTTTAAAATTCTGTCTTTTGAAAACGAAGCGCAAAGTACGTGATTTTTATCTGATTAACCAAATATTTGTGTCACTTTTTTTTGAACAGAAGTGTTGAAACAGGGTTATTTACTGATAATCTGTTTTCTAAGCAGGTTAAGTGCTGCAAGTGAGAACCTTTCTATGTTAATTGATCTGTCGGAGCCGAAGGTATGTTTTTCAGTAATTGTGCCCTCTTCGGATGCAACGGCAATCCACACGGTACCAACAGGTTTATCATCACTACCGCCACCCGGACCTGCAATACCTGAAGTTGCGACAGCATAATCCGAATCGAACAGTTTCCTGGCTCCCTCAGCCATCATTTTCACTACCTGTTCGCTTACGGCTCCATGAGTTTGCAGTATTTCCTTCTGAACTCCAAGTAACCTGGTTTTAACAGAATTGGCATATGCAACAACTGATCCTGTAAAATAATCCGAACTTCCGGCGACACTGGTGATCATCTGTGCAATTTT
>DATKXL010000289.1:0-6340 GCA_035529055.1 Bacteroidales bacterium | reverse complement strand
CTATGGAGCAGATCTCTGATCCTTGATTTTGCCAGATAAATTGATGTTTTTCCTTCATGGCCTTTCTTAACCAGAATCTATATCTTCGGTTGTTTATTCTTAAAACCGGGTAACTGACGATTATTAAATTAAACAGATTTTTTCGTATAAGGAAGTGTGAATGTGAAGGTAGTGCCTTCACCAGGTGTTGAATTAACGCCGATCCTTCCTCCAAGTAGCTCAACATATGCTTTGCAGATTGATAAACCTAATCCTGTGCCGGTGATCTTTTTTGTGACCATGTTGTCAACCTGATAAAACCTGTCGAATACCTTATCATGATGTTCGGGAGGAATACCTATACCTGTATCCTGAACGAAGAACTCCAGAAAACCATCTTTCAGTACATATCCGAAATCAATACTGCCCGCTGTTGTAAACTTTGTAGCATTATTGATAAGGTTCGACAAAATCTGTATAAGCTTTGTGCTGTCTGTCAGTATTATGGAATCATTGTCAGGCAGTCCCGTATTAAGGTTTATCGATAAAATACCCGGTTCTTCCTTGTAACTGAATTGCTCATCCAGACTTCTCAGTGAGGAATTAAGATTTATCTCTTTAATATTAAGCTTTACCTGACCACTTTCAATGTTTGCTATATCTACAATATCATTGATTATTGAAAGAAGCTGACCTCCGCTCTGAAAAATAATATCAATAAACTGACTACGCTCCTCTTCGGTGTTGTCAGGTTCGTTGAGAAGAGCCGAAAAGCCAATAATAGCATTCATAGGGGTTCTTATCTCGTGAGATACATTATGCAGAAAGGCAGTCTTCAGCCTGTCGCTCTCCTCGGCTTTTTCTTTGGCCGCGATCAGATCGGCTTCAGCTTGTTTCCGCTCAGTGATATCTTCAACCATGATAAGAAAATATTGTACCTCATCAATATTATTATGGATAATACTTACAGTGGAAGAACCCCATATGACTTCTTTATCCTTGCGTATGTACTGCTTTTCTGTATGATAGGCAGGTATCTCTTCTGCTACCAGCTTCAGAAGCGAGATTTCATCTTCTGCAATATAATCAGGGTGGGTGAAATTCCTGAAGGTAAAAGATTTAAGTTCATCCTCACTATAACCCGTCATCTTGCAGAAGGATGAATTTGCCCTGATGATAACCATATCTTTGCCCGTCATTGCTATACCGACAGGACTCTCTTCAAATATTTTCCTGAAACGATCCTCGCTTTCCTTAAGTGTTTCTTCAGCCTGTTTTCGTTCTGTTATATCGCGGCATATCGACTGATAATATTTTACTCCCTCAATATCAACTTTCCTGGCACTTATTTCTACAGGGAAAACAGTCTCATCTTTACGTGTGTGAAGGGCTTCAAAAGTTGCAAATCCAAACTCATCAAGATTCCTATTTTCATTGCCCGAATAAGACAAGGTCTCAGGAGCTCTTATTTTATTCATATTAAGACCGATAAGCTCTTCTCTGGCATACTGATATATTTCTGTTGCCCGGTCGTTGGCTTCAATAATCATCGAATTTCTGTCAGTAAGAAATATTATATCATTTGCATATTTGAGTATGTAATCAAAGTGTTTCCTTAATGCAAGGTGATCAAGCTCGGTTTCATATTTCTCACGATAGAACCGTACATTCTCGTTCCACTCTATAAAACCCAGCAGGAGACCCATCGTGAGGATGAACAAAGTGATTATAATGATCACCATTGTTATCTGGTCATTTAGAACTGCAAATATCTCATCATGATCGACTTTGGCAACCATATACCAGGAGGATCCCGGAACCTTCTTCATGGCTGCAACTACTGATTTGCCACGATAATCTGTTCCGTCAACGGTACTTTCAATTCCCTGGACAGCCATCGCGGCCGGCAGTGATTTTTCCGAAATGTTCCTTTTCAGGTTCAGAGCCGAGTTTTTCAGAAACCTGAGTTCGTTCAGATAGACAATATCCTGATCTTCCATCCTGATTAGCAGTGATTCAGCCGTCTTGCTGGGGAGAGGCCACTTCTGGATAAGTGGATAGAGTATTTCCTGAGGCTCGATCAATAAAACAAGCAACCCAAATGCAGTTGTGTCATTCCTGGATTTATTTACCAATGGAATGATTAAATCAAGATGAACAAAACTGATATTATCTGTCCTGTGCAGATCGGTCAAAATAACTTTCCGGCTTTGGAGTGCATCTGTTATTAATGGTTTAAGGTGCTCCCCTGCAAGCGAATCCTGATTTGTCAAGCTGAGTCTTACATTACCTGCCGAATCGAGAAGCAGGATGCTTTTGTAGTCGAAGCTTACTGTTATAGAACGGAGGCTGTTGATTACTTTAATACGCATTACTTGCTGGGCATTGTCAATCATAAATTCTGACAGCTGGCTTACCAGTGGTTCATTTCCACTGATGAAATTGCCATCCCCAGTCCTTTCCTGCCTCCACTGTGCTATTTGCCCGACCTTCAGGTCGGCAATTGCTGATAACTCAAGTTGCTTGTCCCTTAAAAGGCGTTCTTTCTGGTTCCGGTAGTAAAGGAAGCCAAGGATTATGCTGCTGGCGGCAATTATCAGAAAGAGAACGGTAAGTGGCCAGGGGAATGCCGGTTTTTGCCTGTGAGAAATCATCCTTGTTCTCCTTTGGAAATGCACTGTATAAAAATTACCTTCACAAATTGACCAGGTAAAATTAGTATTTTACTTTTAATTATGATTATGATTTTACCACTGCTGGATTTTACAGAGCTTTTTTCTCTTTTATCAATACTGAAGCAAGAATAGAAACAAGAAGAATGATAATGATTATTGACAGAGATAATAATGTGGTAACTTCAAACTCAAAATAGGAGGCAAGCATTTTAAGCCCCACGAATGAAAGGACAAATGCCAGTCCGACTCTGAGGTACCTGAAATATTTCATTATGCCTGATACGGCAAAATAGAGGGAACGCAATCCAAGTATCGCAAAAATATTTGAGGTGTAAACAATAAATGTGTCCTTACTGATAGCCAGAATTGCAGGGATACTGTCAACGGCAAAGATAAGGTCGGATGATTCAATTACAAGAAGAACCACAAATAACGGAGTGGCAAATAACCGGCCGTTTTGCCTTATGAACAGCCTGTCGCCATGTTGCGTTTCCGATACAGGGAAATATTTTCTGAAAAATCTTACCAGAGTGTTCTTGTCAGGATCAACTTCAGCGTCCTTATGAAGCAGCATCTTAATACCTGAATAAACCAGAAAAGCCCCAAAAATAATCACAATCCAGTGAAACCTGTTTATTAAAGCAACTCCGGTAAAGATAAAAATACCCCTCATGATCAGGGCGCCTATTATCCCCCAGAATAATATTTTGTGCTGATATTGATCTTTGACGGAAAAATAGGAAAATATAAGAATGAATACAAAAATATTGTCAACACTGAGTGATTTTTCAATTAAATAACCTGTAAAAAATTCAAGAGCTTTGGCTTTCCCAAACTCAAAGAAAACGAACAGATTAAACAGCAAAGCAAGGATAACCCAAACCGCAAACCAAACAACTGCCTCTTTTATAGGCACTTTATGCGTTTTCTTATGAAAGACACCAAGGTCAAGCCCAAGCATCAGAAAGATAAAAATATGAAAGCCTATCCAGAAATATATATTAGCGGTCATGCGTTTAAAATAATCAGCAAACTTATGAAAAATTAATCTATATATCTTTCAGGATGATCTATATTATTTTTCTGAGAAAAACAAATATTTAGTACTGCATCATAACCGGCACTTCTTCATCTTTCAAAAAAAATTATACCTTTATCAGCTTAAAAATCTTCTCATAAATGAAATTAATCCTGCGCAACATACTGATCATTGCTGTATTATCAGTATCCAACTCCTTCTCCCTTTACTCTCAGAAAGTCAGTACAGGAGCGAACCGGATTTCATCTTCCGATCTGGAGTGTCATGTTTCCTTTCTTGCATCCCCCTTACTGAAGGGCAGAATGAATGGTGAAGATGGACTTGAGATAGCCTCACGGTATATTGCTTCACAGGCCAAACTGCTTGGATTGAAACCGGCAAACGGAACAAGCTATTATCAACCATACTCAATTGAAAGAAAGAGTATTGATCCTGATAAAACAACTGTCCGGGTGATCGCCGGCAATAACGAACCTGTGACAATAAAAGAACCCATACTTCAATGGCTGCCGGATATTGCCACTGATTTCTCCATCGAGGAAGAGGTAATATTTGCAGGTTACGGAATAAAATCAGATAAGTACAATTACAATGATTTTGAAAACCTGAAAACAGAAGGAAAGATACTCCTTGTAATGAACAGAGCACCCACAGCCGAAGATGGTAAAACATTCCTGTTTGAAGGTACTTCATGGACGTCATTCATTAATATACAGCTTAAGTTGTCCGCTCTTATGTCTGCAAAAGCAAAAGCTATCCTGATAGTAATGGATCCGAAATCAGGGTTTACTTCAGTTGCTGAACAATATCCCCGCATTGCGGGGCAATTAAGAGCTGTGATGAATCTGAAAGGCTCAAAGCCTCCAATGATGGGTCTTCCCGGTATGACCAATACAATTTTTATTCACAGGTCGGTAGCTGACGAGCTGTTAAAAGATACAGGACAAACACTTGATGAACTTCAAAAGAACATTGATGCAAACCTCAAACCACACTCCTTTCTTATTCCGGGAAAAAAACTGAGAATAGATGAGGTAGCCCTTACCGAGGAGAAGACCCTTAACAACATTACTGCCTACATTGAGGGATCGGACCCGGTACTGAAAGATGAGGTTGTAGTTTACTCGGCTCATTTCGACCACATTGGCGAAACGGGTGGAAAAGTGTTCGCAGGTGCAGATGATGATGCATCAGGCTGCGCGGCGCTTCTTGAAATTGCTGAAGCGTTCCACAGCATGGAAAAGAAACCTCTCAGATCAATACTCTTTCTCTGGGTCTCGGGTGAGGAGATTGGTTTGTATGGCTCAAAATATTATGTTGATAATCCTTTATTCCCTCTGGAGAAAACAGTGGCCGATCTGAATGCGGATATGATCGGCAGGATTAAAGGAGTTGCTGATACGGCTGCTGATAATCCCATGTCAGGACCTTTAACTGTCTTTGCCATAACCGGTAACCAGAGCAAAGATCTGCTTGCCATTGCCGGAGAAGTTGATAAAAAAACACCCCTCGACTTTGACTATAGCCTCAGCGGCAGAGATAATCCCCTTCAACTGTTCTCGAGAAGCGATCATTATAATTTCGTCAGGAAAGACATTCCCGTAATCTTCTTCACAACAGGATTACATGCTGATTATCATACGTCCCGTGATGTAATTGAAAAGATCGATCTTAATAAGATGGAGCTGGTTACCAGAGCTATGTTTGAGATCGGACTGACGGTTGCTGACAGAAAAAACAGAATTAATGTCAATAATCCTTTCAGCAAATGGTGAAAAAAAAATTAAGCAGAAAGAATTTCATTAAAACCGGTCTTACAGGTATTGCCGGGATCAGTCTGGCACCCCGACATCTGAATGAGATATTTTTTACAGGTCCCGAAAGACGGAACCTTGGTGATTCCGGTTTGATGGTCAGCCCCTTGTGCTTTGGTGCTCCAAGGACCAATGAAGAATCGTTGATAAAATACGCTCTGGAAAAAGGGATGAATTACATTGACACGGGACGTGGTTATGGGAATGGAAATAATGAGAAGCTTGTTGGCAGAGCAGTGGCCGGCATCAGAAAAAATGTGATTATACAGTCAAAAATCCGTCTTGAAGCTAATGAACTGCCATCTGGGGGAAAAGGGAGAAAAGGGGCTGAAGAAATAAAAACCGTATTATCAATAAAATTGGAAGCAAGTCTCAAAGCCCTTAATACAGAGTATATTGATGTTATGCTTTATCATGATGCCATCGATGAAAACCTTTTGTTTCATGATGCAGTAATGAGTTTTTTCTCGGAGATGAAAAGAACAGGAGCAATAAAAGCTCATGGATTCTCAGCCCATAACGATCATATGAACCTGCAGGAAAGAAATAATTCTGAGGATTTCTATGACCTGGTAATGGTCCCGTTCAACCATAAAGGTTCATTTATCCATTCTGTGAACGGAAGATACTCCGAATGGGATCAGATAAGGCTTATTTCAATTCTTACCGAAGCTAGCAATAAAGGGAAAGGGGTTATTGCAATGAAGACTTGCTCAGCCGGGATCTATTCTCCATCTCCCGGTGTTGAACCCAGTTTTAAAGAGGCTGTGAGGTGGGTGCTGAACCATAAATTTATAAGTTCAGCAGCAATAGCGATGGCTAATTTCGAACAG
>DATKXL010000288.1:0-5657 GCA_035529055.1 Bacteroidales bacterium | reverse complement strand
TACCGGATCAATTGACCTTCCAAATCCAACACGTCCATCAGACCCGAAATTCAGGGATGGGAATATATCCATTTTTGCCTTTAGTAAATTAACCTCTGCTGTTTCGGTCTGAAGCTTCTGCCTCTGAAGTCCGATGTTGTTTGAAACAGCATAATTAATGCAATCCTCAAGTGACCATATCTTACCCTGAGCAGATAAATCCTGAGGACTTAGGATTATAAATAGTATCGCTATCCGGATGATCCTTTTCATATCTGAATATTAATTTTCTTTAAGTCTGGATCAAAGAGCGTACCATATTGCTAATTATCATAAAAACAATTATATAATGAAATATGTAATCAGAAAAATGTAAAAATATTAGACAGTATGGTGTGTGAAAATGATACACGAAAGCTTTTCGGAATAATTTATCGCGAGAATGTAAGGAAGGAAAGAAAAATTTAGCTTTATTCGCTCCAAACTAAATAATAAATGGAATGCAGGGAAAAATGCGGTGCCTGCTGCATAGCAATCTCGATTTCATCACCCATACCCGGGATGCCCGGCGGCAAACCGGCGGGAATGAGGTGTATCCATCTAAGGAGGGACTATAAGTGTGCTTTGTACAGTTTTCCTTCGAGGCCAAAAGTATGCTCTGATTATCAGGCTGAAGAGGAGTTTTGCGGTACCTGTCGCGATGAGGCATTGAAAATATTATCATCATTGTCTCAGTGAAAAAGGTTGCTTCGTCCCTTCGCTCCTCGCAATGACCCTGCCTTATAAATGACTCCGTGCCTCACCGACATTCACCTGATTATGCTGCACCGTCATTGCGAGGAGGAACGACGAAGCAACCCTCATCTACCTTCCTGAACTATAAACTACTTTTCCCCCGATAATTGTATAGTCAACCTTTGTCCTCATAATCTCATCTTCGGATATTGTAAGAAGGTCTTTATCAACGATAACTATATCAGCAAGATAACCGGTTTTGATCATACCCTTCCGGTCTTCCATGAATTGTGAATAGGCCGATCCCAGGGTATAGTACTTAATAGCCTCTTCAATCGTAAGCTTCTCCTCAGGGAACCAGCCTTCTCCTACTTCTCCCTGTCTATCCTTTCGGGAGACCGCTGCATATAAACCTTCCATGGGATTTAACGGTTCAACCTGGTAATCGGTGCCGAAAGCCAGCATTGCACCTGAATTTAAAAGACTTCTCCATGCATAAGCGCCCTTACATCGTTCTATCCCGATCCTTTTCTCATAGAACTTTTTATCTGAAATACAATGAGTAGGCTGCATAGAAGGGATCACACCAAGCTGAGCAAAACGGGGTATATCTGACTGTTGAAGTGTCTGAGCATGCTCATCACGGTGGCGGTTGTCGCGTTTCCCATTTAAGAGTTGAGCTTTTTCATAGGCATTCAGCGTCCAGTTGTTGCCTTTATCTCCGATGGCATGGACACCGATCTGAAATCCAAGCCTGTCTGCTGTGAGCACCATTTTTTCAAATTCTTCATAAGGCATCATTGCCAGTCCTGATGACTCCGGATTATCTGCAAAAGGTTCGAACATCAGAGCTGTACCTGAACCTATTGTTCCATCAATAAATGCTTTCAGATAGCCAAACCTGATCCAGTTGCCTTCACGTGGATATTTTATTTCCAGCTCAAGATATTTTTTCAGGATCAGCGTGTCACCGGTAAGTGACTTACCGATATCAATCCTGCTGGTTAGAAGTCCTTTATTCCGGAGTTTTTCATATGTTTCGAAGCTTGCGTTGCCGGGGATCTGTATGCTTGTTACACCCAGTTCACAGGCCTCCTTTAATGCAAGGAGATATCCTTCCCATATTCTTGCAGCTTCCTCTTCAGGTGTTCTCTCACTCTTTGATGCACCTGTTTTAATAAGATTTTCAGCATTCTCTTTTAAAATACCGGTAGGTTCGCCTGTTGCCGGATCTCTTTGTATCTCGCCTCCGAAAGGATCGGGCGTATCTTTTGTGATACCTGATTTTTTCAGGATATAGCTGTTCACCAGAACTGAATGTCCGTCGGCACGGCTAAGCATAACCGGATTATAAGGAGATACCTTATCAATCAATTCCTTCGTCGGCCATTTCTTATCGGTAAACATTTCATGTTCCCAATGTCCTCCTCTGATAAGCTCTCCCGGTTTGGACCTGGCCACCTGTGCTTTTACCTTTTCAGTAATCACTGACGGATCGGTGGTGTACCTCAGTTCTACATAATCAGGATCAAGAGGTCCAAAATGGACATGAGCATCATTAAATCCGGGAATTACAAGCCTTCCTCCTGCATCAATAACTTTTGTAGAACCTTCCTGAACCATCCGTGATATTTTTTTGTTCGAACCAACTGCAATAATGGTTTCTCCTTTAACTGCAATGGCTTCGGCATTTGGGTTATCGTTGTCAATTGTCAATACCTTCCCGTTGATTATTACAAGGTCGGCTTTTTCTTTGCTGGGACAGGAACCGGGAATTGTCATGTATATTATTAATAATGTGATTGTTATTGTTTTCATACGATAGTTTTTTAGGATTGTTGTAAAGATGTTGCATGCAACGTCTCTGCAAATCAATCATGCAACGTCGTCGCCGCTACAATTTTATATAAAAATTTGATACACATCTTGAAATTTAACTTCCCATTAAGAATTTTTGTGATTTTATTTACCGGCAACAACTTCAAAACATCTAATTTCGCAAAAACTATAATTATGAATATTGCAATAATCGGTTATGGCCGGATGGGACATGAAATCGAGACAATAGCTGTTAATCGGGATCATGAAATTAAGCTTATCATCGATCAGGACAATACTGATGATCTTAATGAATTGAATTTAAAAGAGACTGATGTTGCCATCGAGTTTTCTTTACCTGATGCTGCTTTTAATAATATAGTAAAATGTCTGAAGCTTAAAACTCCGGTTGTGTCAGGTACAACAGGCTGGCTGAAGGATTATGATAAAGCGGCAGGAATATGCAAAGAAAGCGGCACTTCATTTATTCATTCCACAAATTTCAGTATAGGCGTCAATATTCTTTTCAGGCTTAATGCCGAACTTGCAAGATACATGTCACACCTTGGGGAGTATTCTCCATCGATTGAAGAGATTCATCATACCAGGAAACTGGATTCACCAAGCGGTACAGCTATTACTCTTGCAGGTGGTATATGTGGTCAGAATCCAAATTACAAGGAGTGGTGCTTTGAAAATGAAAAAGCTAAGGATCATATCCCTGTCCGGTCGATCCGTACCGGTGACGTACCCGGGACTCATATCATAACCTGGAATTCTGAAGTTGACAGTATCAGTCTCAGGCATGAAGCCAGGAACAGAAAAGGATTAGCTCTCGGAGCTGTTATTGCAGCTGAATTCATTTATAACAGAAAAGGAGTATTCACGATGAATGATGTACTGGGATTTTGATTATTATTTTTACTTTTACCGATTCTTAATTACCAACTATCATGGCAGAATTATTAACCAGGAAGAATATCAGATTTGGAATAGCTGCACTTATTTACATCCTGATCGTTATATGGATTGGAAACTACTGGCTCCTTATCGGCCTTGGAGTTTTATACGATGTATATGTTTCTGAAAAGATTAACTGGTCATTCTGGAAAAAGCGAAACGGTAAAAACAGCGCTATTATTGAATGGCTTGATGCACTGATCTTTGCTGTAATTGCTGTAACCCTTATTAACATTTTTCTTTTTCAGAATTACCGGATCCCAACGGGATCGATGGAGAAATCACTTTTAATTGGAGATCATTTGTTTGTCAGCAAGCTAGCTTATGGTCCCCGGATGCCTAATACTCCGATTGCTTTCCCTTTCACTCAGCACACCATGCCTTTGACCAAAGGTAAGTCATGGTCTGATCTAATACAATGGCCATATAAAAGGCTCGCGGGGTTCGGCAAAGTTAAAAACAACGATGCAATTGTTTTTAATTTTCCTGCAGGCGATACTGTAGTTGTGGAGGAGCAGGTAACAAGTTATTATGAAATTGTGCGCAGGACTGCCAGGGAGATGCAGCAGAGGGATAGTTATGGCATCCAGTTGCCACGATCAAAGGAGTATTATCTGAAAATTGCCAGAAACGAAGTATGGGACAGGTTTGAAGTTATCTACCGCCCTGTTGACCGGCGGGACAACTATGTAAAGAGGTGCATAGGAATACCAGGCGATTCAATAATGATAAGTGCGGGTGTTGTATATGTCAACGGCGAAATTTCTCCGGGAAATAAAACCCAGCAAACCACTTATGTGGTGAGCACCAACGGTACCTCGATTAATCCAAAAGCCTTTGAACGTCTTAATATTTCACGATCGGACCAGTCAATGATCTCAGGTTCTGCATATGTTTTACCTCTTACTAAAGAGAACGCTGAGTCGATCTCGAAGTTTGTCAATGTTACGGAAATATCTCAATATTTTGCACGAAAGGGAGAATTCGCTCCTCATATTTTTCCTTATAGCCGGACTTTTGGCTGGAACGAAGATAATTATGGTCCGGTCTGGATACCTGTTAAAGGATCAACAGTAAAGCTTGACACAATAAATCTATGCTTATATGAGAGGATAATTGATGTTTACGAGGGTAATGATCTGATGGTTGAAGGATGTACAATTTATGTAAATGACAAACCTTCTGACAGTTATACCTTTAAAATGGATTATTACTGGATGATGGGAGATAACCGTCACAATTCAGCTGATTCGAGGTACTGGGGATTTGTGCCTGAAGATCATGTTATAGGTAAGCCGAAATTTATCTGGCTGTCGCTTGACAAAGAAGCAGGAGGTCTGAAAAAGATCAGGTTCAACAGGATATTTATGAAAATCAAGTAGGGTCATGCCACGGCATGACTCTGCCATTATATTACATGACCCTACAGTTCTATTAGTTAGCAAAATAGTTATTTTACCTTTTCAACAACAGCCTTAAATGCTTCGGGGTGATGCATTGCAAGGTCGGCAAGGGTCTTTCTGTTTAATTCAATGCCCTTCTTTTCCAGCTTCCCGATGAATTCCGAATAACTCATATCAAACTGGCGTACACCTGCATTGATTCGTTGAATCCACAGCGATCTGAATGTACCTTTCTTTTTCTTCCTGTCGCGATAAGCATACCCCAAACCTTTGTCGAGAGTATTTTTTGCAACTGTAATTATATTTTTTCTTGAACCGAAGTTCCCTTTTGTCTGCTTAAGAACCTTTTTTCTCCTGGCTCTTGATGCTACTGCATTTACTGATCTTGGCATAACTCATCATTTTTGAATGTCAGCGTTCCTCTTAAGGACACTTTCCGGCTGAACAATCTGTTAATACTATTTCTTATATATCAAAAGGTTAAAAGATTATTTACTGGCAAGAAGAAGTTTTACATTCTTCAGATCTGCTTTATCAACCTGACCAAAATAGGTTAGATTTCTCTTGCGTTTTGTTGATTTCTTTGTCAGTATATGACTTTTAAATGCATGTTTCCTTTTAATCTTTCCCGTTCCCGTCAGCGAAAATCTTTTTTTTGCACCGGGATTAGTTTTCATTTTTGGCATTTCAGTGTAATCTATATTTGTTAAAAAACTATTTCTTTTTTCTCGAAGAAAATGAGATGATCATCCGTTTTCCTTC
>DATKXL010000287.1:0-8397 GCA_035529055.1 Bacteroidales bacterium | reverse complement strand
GTAATCACCCCTACCCTCTTCAGGTCTATGCCGGATTCGATGTATCCCCGGACAATATCCAGGTTTTCGGCACTCAGGTTTGGTACAAGGCTTACAACAGGGAACCGGAATTTACTTCCTGGTTTCTGGCTTACAACTTTCTTTACAACCAGATCAAAAGGAATGTGAGCGACAATACCAACCTTATCCTTTATTTCATCAAACGTGTTACGGATCCCCACAATACTCGAATTGTTTCCCCGGGTCTGGAACCTCCACAGTCCAAATACCCCCCTGATCTTTGGGATAACAAAATTAAGCGTAAGCACAACAGACCATTTTATCCCTTTCTCCTTGGTGAGATCTTTTATCCTCGCCTGGTCCTCATGTGCAACATAATCTTCAAGATCACCATCCCAAATGCAGAATTCCTGGCCATCGCCATACCCGGCCCTGCGGCCGTCCTTATCCCTTCCGTCCCATTCTTCCATACAGGATTCCACTTCGTCGTCACTTACAAAAATGATCTGGATCTTTGTCGGCTTTTCTCCGTATTCTTCATGGAAAAAACTGGCGTAATCACCCGTTGCCTTAAAATAATCAAGGCTTACAGGTAATCCGTCGTCTTTCTTCATGCCTACTTTTATGCTACCTATCAAGGGAAGCTTCGTCTTGCGGGTCTCTGTGGCCTGGCGTACTATCCGGCCCTTCTTTCTGATTTGTTCTGTCATTTTCGTCGGTTTTATAACTGTTAATAATATCAATTAAGGTACGAATTTCATAATTTTCTGACAAATCCTTTTTCCTTATATCAACGACTCCCCGGGTTTCGGTCCTGATAACTTCATTCAGGTTGACTCTTTTCTGGTAAAGCCGGGACAATAATTCAAGTTCTTCAGTATCATGTTTCCCGGTATGCTCCGTAAAATAATACCCGGGTGAAGATATCCACTCCTTAGGGTGCCATGAAAACAGTGAAATAAGTTTTTCATCGAATTCAGGATAGTTCTCTACGACCATCTGCTTGCCAAATTCAAGCTGAAGTTCATCTGTTTCGGTAACATACGATTTCTTCCTGCTTTTGAAATCCACAATGGCATAAGTCTCAACATCCCTTATGGTTTCTTTCGGCTGACCTGCCTGGGTGCCGGATTTGTATTTTTCTTCCCAAAACCCTTTCTTCGGATACATCAGCTTACAAAACATATCGACCATCGTAGCCACCTGGTATTTCCTTGTAATCAAAGGGACCTCTATAGCAATAGGCTTAACCTGGTAATCTATCATCCACTGGGCGTATGCAAGTAGGTCAGACTTCAGCTCCCGGGGCCATTCATCATTAAAAGGTATGCCCCTTAACTCACACCATCCGGCAGTAATATCATGTATCTCATCGAGATTGACGGTCCCGCTGATAGACAGGGGAACAAAAAGTGAATGCATCAGGGAACCGTAATCTGCCCGTTCATTCATATAGCTGAAAGACTCGTCGTAACCCATCTGGCATTTCCATTTTATCAGCTCTTCGCTTGTAGGAAGCACTTTGCCGAGCATTCCTGTGATCCCGGGGAACATTTCTGCATAACCCTTATCAAAAGTGTAATAAATGCGGATACCCCTGGCTTCAATTCTGAAAAGCCTCACGGGGGGCAGGCGTAAGGCGTCCTGGTCAAAAAACAGGCTGCGTAGTTCTTCTACAGTAAGCCCGTTAAATTTTTCGTCGGTCATATCGTATTGATTTAAGGTAAAACTACAAAAAATTATTTATTCAAGCCGAAGTTTTTGCCTGAAAAGCTCCCGTTCTATCGGGTGAACAAAACAAAGCAATTCTTCATCAGATAATTTCGACAAATACCGGTTTGTCAAAAACTTATTGTGTGCTTTTGCATTAAGCACCATTTCATCCCTGATACTCATGTCATTTAAGGATTTCGTCGGCTTCCTCGAAATATACAAGCTTCAGCTTTTCTTCACCCGTGACCATCCTTTCGATGAACATCTGGTATCCGTGCTTTTTACAGGTGGCAATAAGTTCCCTCATTTTCTTTTCCCCTATTGATTCGCCCCTGTTGATCCGGATGATCTTTACCCGGGGATCCTTTGCTATGGCAAGCTGAACACCGGTCTCTATCAGCTGGCTGGTGGAAATCTGCTCCTCAGTGAAAGGCAAGCCGCCCAAATACAGCATTTCTTCATCAAAGGTAAGCCCTTCAACAGGGACCTTGGCCTCACTGAGCGCCTTGCGGTTATCTTCTTCAGATTTGGCTATATGGTCACCCTGGATGTTGTATTTCTGCTTTTTCTCAGACTGTTCATGGAGGTTGTTTTTGTAGGACCGTATTTCCAGAACCTTCCGGTTGTGCTCTTCAACCTTATTTAACTGGTCCCTGAGACTTGTGACATCGACTATTTTAAAATCCTTAACCTTCTGCTTGCTGAACTCGATGCCGTCTATCATCTGGTCTCTTTTGGCGGTTTCGTTTTTTACGGCCCTCTCATATGCAGCCTTTAGCCTTACAAGCTCGTTTTCCGAATCCAGCTTGATGCCTTTCAGTCTATTATCAAGTGATCTGATAATTTCCTCTGCGCTGGAATCCGGCTTGCCGGTAACCTCATTGCTGTAATTGGTATATTCCCTGTTATGAACAACTCCATCCTCAATTTTCCCTTGAATCTCTGCTGTGGATTTCGTCTCTTTGTAGGTCTCAAGATCATTCTCATCGAATTCTGAGGTTTTTAACAAACCGTTCAATTCAATAAGCCTGGCATTAAGGATCTTCCGGCTTTCCTTGATCTCCCCGATTTTTTCATTGTTTTTGTCAATCCTTTCGAGTAACCCGGGATCAATGAATTCCTTTATGATATTAACCTGCTGCCTCCTGCCGGGGACTGTCCTTGACAGTTCGACGAATTCAAAGATATCAAACCCGACATCCCCGACAAGGTGCGTGAGGTTGCTGATCTTACTCGAAGAGAATCCGTCAGGGCTTTCGATCTCAAGGTAAGCGCCTTTCTTTGTGTACTTTTTCTCAATCCGGTATTTATTTTCGTCGGTTCCGATAACAATTACGATATCGGATTTTTCTGCACCATCCCGGATAGGCTGCTGCGGAATTCCTTTGTTGCTCAGTGTGGACCAGATAGCATCCAAAGCACTTGATTTGCCGAGCTCGTTATCTCCTATCAAGATCAAATGCTTTCCGTTAAGATCGAGTGTCAGATCTTCAATTCCCTTGAAATTTCTGATCTCGACCTTCTGAATTTTGTACTCCATAGTTTGTATTGATTTAAGTTAAACATTACCCGGTCATCTGCCTTTTCATGGCTGAGTGCCCGAGCTTAATAATTTCTACATACATTTTTTGCTGATCGTCAGCTGGCTTCCCGTTCATCTTATTCTGTTTGGCCCAGTACTGGACATCCATGTGAATATGGAACGGTACTTCGTCGACTCTGATTTGTTGTGTTTTTTTCGGCATAGCTATAAATTTTGTGATAAAGGTAACTTAAATGACTATAATAACCAAATCAATTCTTACGTATTATGAAATACTTGCATCCACAGACATACTTTAAACAATAAAGCATTCTCTTTTTTGATCTGAATAACATCATGCTGGTTTCCTCTCCTATTTTTTCTGTGATCATGCGATACCACAGATAATGCTCTCTTTTTGTAAAACTGTGAGGATCTTCTTTAAAATCTTTTACCAGGAACAGTATAACATCCGGATGGAACTGTATAAGGCTAAAATTAAAAACCTCGAATTCCCTTTCTACATAATTCTTAAGATCTTCCATGCAGGAAATCCCTACAACGGAATAATTCCTGCTGATCCGTTTTGTATAAACACTCATAATTCAAGATCAAGCTGGCCGTTATCAGGAACCTCAATCCAGTAAACATACATCCCGGACATAGGGTTTCCAACCCGTTCCTTTCTGACATCATGGCCTCCGAACCTCTCCTTTCTGAGGTTGCGAAGCTGGGCAGATATGCTGCCTTCAGGATCCCCTGTTCTCGCTGCTATCTGTGCCAGGTTTCTGCGCCTTCCGTCTTTCATAAGATCATACACTCTTTTCATCTGGCCGGTCAATCTGACTTTATCAAGTTCACTCTGGTAATCATGACCATCAAAGTCAGGTGATTCTTTTACGTCGGTTTTCATAATAAATCATTTTAGGGCTTTTTAAGCGATTTTACCCCTTCAGTGGTATGGATGTATTCCTTGACCATTGATCTGTTATATCTGCTTAAATAAGCCATATTAAACATCAAATTTAATATCTGGTTAATCCAGCGATATCACATCAAGATCTACAAGCCTCCAAAAGCATTGTTCCGTAGCCTGAATATCAATCATTGCGTCGTGTGCATCTGGAAATTCCCTGCCAAATAATTTGAAATAAAGCTCTTCCAGTTTGGGCCATTTATACCCTCCGTAACCGCTATTCTTCGGTAGCTTGCAGTAATTCGTAGATTTCATCATTGTACAAATTCTGTCTGTTCCGTGTAATGGATCCTCCCATTCCAAACGTTCAAACTCCGCACCTACAATCTTGCGGTCAAAACTTACGTTATGACCCACAATCACATCTGACAACTTTACGTAATCCTGAAATATTGAAAGAATCTTTTTGATATCATGACCTGTTCTGTGGGCTTTCTCAGTTGTGATACCATGAATCTTGCTGGCCTCTTCAGGGATCTCTCCGTATTCAGGAAAAATAATGTAATTGGATTTTATTGTTTCTTCCCCTGGATCCTGAAAAATCCATGCTATCTGAACAAGACGTGGCCAGTTATCAAAATCCGTAAGCGGAGCACGATAGTCCCTGGGAACTCCCGTTGTTTCAGTATCGAAAAACAGGTATTTTTTACTCATGGCTATCAGATATTAATTCAATATCCTTTTCATCCTGAAGATCCTCTAATTCTTTGTTCAGAGATTCAAGTTCGGAGTTTAACACTTTACCTACCTGGACTATAAATGTTTCAACAATAATCCGTATGGCTTCTTCTGCTTTTTCCGACAAATGGATATTCCCGCTTGTTCTCGTTTTGCATTTTCCATTCTTGTCGGCTCTCATATAACATCCAAATCCATTTTGATCTTTACCCTTGAAATCAATATCACCGGCACTTGTTATTACGGCAATAGGTTCAGTAATTCTGTTGATTCTTTCGGTAATCTCATTACCTTTTTTCAGAGTTTCTTTTTTCATTTTATCGGTTTTTAATTTGACAATTCCTTCTACTGAGAAAAGCCGGGTATTACCCCGGCCTCTCAACCATCAAACCAAAAATCACAAACCTGCAATTTTATCTTTAAGCCATTTATCACGCTTCTGACGACATGATTTTAAATCATTCATGCAGCACGAAAACAGCTGGCCATCTGTATGTCGGTAATCGTATTGAACTACCGATTTGTTTTTAAAGTGGAACGTTTCAAACTGTTCCTGGCCATGATTAACGGTCGTGCTTACACCGTTTTTTGTCATTTCTGTCATAACGTCGGTTTTTAAATTATTGATAAAAGTAACTAAAATGATTTATATAACCAAATCATAATTTTCCTGCTTCCTTAAGCCAGCGTTTTAAGGTATTGGACCTTCTGATCATCTGGTCTACCTTTCTTTTCGGCATTCTCTGTCCCTTCGGAAGGCGGTGCTGCTCATTGATAGATTTCTGAAGCGTACGGTATTTTACGAGCATATCTTCATGCATGGGAAAAGTTTTTTTTGTATTCAATGGATTCAGGCCAGAGACCGACTTTATTCAGTGCCTTCGGTCCCGTAATTCTCACGCTCATCAGGTGTGCGACATCCAGGATATTCTTTCCAAATGCAACAGCCTTAATAAGCCCGTAAATACTGAACGTTCTACCACTCAAAAGCTTTACTGATCCGTGACCCATCCTTATTTTCATTTCGATCATAAGATGCGGATACAAAGTCCTGTACCTGCTTCCATTTACTATGCTTAAGTTTTTCATTACGCCGGTTTGTAAAGTTCAGGGTCTTTCAGGCTGTCGTAATCTTCTTTCCATTCGAGATCTATCAGCGATCCTTCAATCCCTTTTAAAGTTACATAATCTTTTTCTATCCTTATGATCTGTGCTTTCATCCATTTCCTGGCATGGAAATCAAAACACAGAATTATATTTGCCTTTTCAACAATCAAATTATTTTTCAATTGCCAGAATGAATTTGCCACAACAGTTGAAAATTTCAAAACCCATGAAATGATCATCTTCATAATCATTGAAATAATCCCGGCTGCTACCAACAAACCATGCACCGGGAACTCCGAGTGTGTTCTCATGGCCGGTTTCGTCAATTGTTACTTTATGGAAACCATTTTCACGGGGCATGCAGCAATCGTGCATCCCATCGAATGCTGATTTTATATTGATAAAAAGACTGTCAGAATTCTTTCTGATGAAACTTTTGATAGTGGCTTTTGTCGTTTTCATTTTCGTCGGGTTTTGGTTTTACTATAATAAAATAAATCAATATGCATATTTAGGTGGGTCTTTCTTCACGGTAAGCCAAAACGGACATTCAAAATCATATATATCTATTTCTATTGTCGGCAAATCTGATTTTGTGAAATCCTGACCAAGACCTTTACCAACAAATATTGAATTTGATAAAAACACTGATTTTGGTATCCAATTATCGACATCACTACGAATAAGAATAGCCTTATCTGTTTCTTTGATTATTTCCCCTTCAAAATACTGGGATCTTACAAAAGCATTGATTAATTCCATTTTCGTCGATTTTTGGTATTTGTATAAGGTAAAGTTACAAAAGTTATTTAAGTTACCAAATTAAATCGAGGTTTTTTTGATAAAAAAAGAGGGCTGTTGGTCAGCCCCCCTCAGGAATCAATACAAACTTAATAACCGACGAAAGAAATTGAGTTGGTAAGATCGGGTACTAAATTACTGTGAAGGTTATTCTCGACAAAATATCTTTATTAACAAACACCTGTTAATTACCAATGTAAAAGCCTTTTACCGAAACTGAACTGATAAATATTAAACTCCCCGAATCTCGAAGCTCCAAGACCGTAGTAATTCGACTTCCGGTTAAGATATGTGAGTTCTGCCCCGAACATTAACCCCCCTTGAGGCGATCCCCCGGTTTGCAATCCCAAAAATATCCCTTTTTCCAATACAGGCACTTCGATTTTGTTTGTAATAATTACCGGCTTTGGGACTTCAATAACGCGATCAATCGTAGTTTTTAGAACCTCCCCACCAAGCGACCATCTTTTTAATTGTCCGATGATCCAAAGTTCTGCCCATACTTTAACCGGGGTATTCGATGAATCACTCGTTAAGGTATCGACATAATAATTTGTTTCAGAATCAAGAGCAACGGGGACCGGTACAGGCAGATTATTCCATTTTATAACAATTCTTTCCTTTACCGTGTCAAGATAAATAGTATCTGCCGGCCGATTTGCAACCTCTTCAAGGCTATCCAGAGCCTCCTGGCTGATCAATGAGTATCCTAAGGGTATTTCCCCTTCTTTGGATCGTTTGCACTCCTGGGCGAATATAATCCATCCTACAAGGCAGATTATAGCAATTGTCGATAATGACAAGGCGAAGTTTTTCATTATGCTATTTTTCGGTATCCTAAAACCCTTGATTCAGGATAAGGTGAAATATTCACTTGTCCTATTCCTTGATTTCCCCCCAACGTCCAGATAGACTGACCATACTTGCGGATGAAAAATCCAACATGCCCAAACTCACTTTCCAGGCTGATGCGCCAAAAAACAACTACAATTGGCATTTCAAGTGCGAGTATGTCAACATGGGCAGGATCTATTTTTTCACCTATCTTAAGCCAGCCTCTTGCATTGAGTCCCGGAGAGAATTTCATTCCTGCTCTCATAAAGCACCAATCTATAAAAGCATCACACCAGGGCGTTTCATCATGGTTTACCCAGTTCCGCCCCGTCTCATGATAAAATTTCATCACTTCGGGGTTATCCTCTGGCCCCCTTGTTTCAGTTATCCCGTACTGAGACAATGCTATTTTTAAAGGGTCTTTCATCATTTTAAATTCACGCATCCTGGGTTCACATTCCAGGCGTATCTTCCAAAGTTTTTTGTCATCATAATCCAGCCCGGACCATATCCCCGGATCAGGGTTCACACATTAAACAACTTTGTTACAGCTTCTATTACTTTGCCAAGTATCAGTTCATGAAAGGATGTACCGAGGGCGTAAGTTACAGCTATCTGTATCCAGGTGACTTCGGTAAAAATAGCATAAGGCACACCAATAACTGTTGCCAGGACCAATACGGTATAAACCGATTTCCAGGTGAATTTTGTTATCTTCTGCAAAAGATCCCCGAAGGCATTTTTTACCAGGTATGACAGCATGATG
>DATKXL010000286.1:0-8032 GCA_035529055.1 Bacteroidales bacterium | reverse complement strand
CCAAAATTAATCCTTGAAGATTTGCGCAAATTTCCAATAAAAATTGGTACAGATAATGCTCAGAAATCAATTGTCAATTTAGTCGAACAGATCTTACTCGCTAAAAAATCCGATCCCTCCGCCGACACAAGCTCTCTTGAGGCAGAGATTGACCGGCTGATATATGAGTTGTACGGGTTGACGGAGGAGGAGATAAGGATTGTGGAGGGGGGTTGAATGTATGATTTATCATTATTTTCCGACTAATATTGAGAGATTCCTCACTTCGTTCGGAATGACCGTATACTTTACTACCTTAATTACCTCACCGTTAAACAAATATACTTGGGTGTAGTGTCATTGCGAGCGAAGCGAAGCAATCTCCCCACTCTCCTCCTCACCCATGCTCATCCTCATCAAACAGTTGAAGCTGTTTATCTTTACCATCCTCCGATTCGAGGTTTGATACAGAAACACCCAGCAACCTGATCCTGGTCCCACCAAGGTTCAGGGATTTGCGTATTTCTGTAATCCCTCTGTGAAGGGTTTCAAAATCACGGATATAACTCTGAAGGGTTTTGCTCCGGGTTATCTGCCTGAAATCGGAAAATTTAACTTTGACTGTCAAAGTGCGTCCGGTAGTTTCCGCGTGTTCAAGACGCTCCATCAGCTCTTTTTCAAGCTTATAAAGTTCTGCAATAATCTCAAAGCTGGTAGTAAGATCCTTTTCAAAAGTTATTTCTGTACCAACAGATTTGCGTTCATATTCGACCTCTACTGACCGGTCGTCAATTCCCCTTACTATGTCAAAATAAAATTTACCCGCTTTGCCAAAATTCCTTATAAGTGCAGCAAGCTCCCACGCTTTAAGATCAGAACCCTTATGTATTCCCAGTGTATGCATTTTTGCGGCTGTTACCTTGCCTATGCCATAAAACTTTTCGACAGGGAGCTCCTCAATAAATCTCTCAGCTTCTTCAGGAGGAATGAGAAACAAACCATCTGGCTTCTTAATATCTGATGCTATTTTTGCCAGAAATTTATTTACAGAAATTCCGGCCGAGGCTGTCAGACCGGTTCTTTTTCTGATCTCATTTTTAATTTCTTTTGCTATTAATGTAGCCGATCCGATACCTTTTTTATCAACAGTAACATCGAGAAATGCTTCATCAATTGATAATGGTTCAACGATATCAGTAAATTCTCTGAAAATTTCAAGAACTTTCCCGGATATTTCATGATATCTATCAAACCTGTGATTGACAAAAATCAATTCGGGACACAATTTTTTTGCGATTACTGATGGCATAGCAGACCTTACACCGAATTTCCTTGCTTCATAGCTGGCTGCCGCAACAACACTCCTTTCGCCGCTCCCTCCTACCGCAACAGGCTTTCCGCGAAGGTTGGGATTATCGAGTTGCTCCACGGATGCAAAAAATGCGTCCATATCTATATGGATGATCTTTCTCATGAAGAAGTTGTTGAATTTCGGATTTCGGATTTTAGAGCAAAAATTAAAGAATTAAGAATTATGAGCAAATTATTATGAGTATAAAGATAGATAGAATCTTGTCTCCACTCTCACAACTCGTAACTCATCTTTCCGTTTATTCGCTTTTTGTTTATTTTAGCAAAAAACTAGCAATGAAAGTACTTGGAATAAACTGCAGCCCCAGAAAAGGCGGCAATACTGAACTTCTTATAAAAGAGGTATTTAAATCACTGGAAAAGAATGAAATAAAGACCGAATTCTTTCAACTCGGAGGTAAAAAAGTCAACGGCTGCATTGCCTGCATGAAGTGCAGGAAGGCTGCTGATGGTAATTGCCATCAGGAGAATAAGATAATTAATCAATGCATAAGAAAAATGGTTAAGGCAGATGCCATCATCATCGGTTCACCAACATATTTTTCAGATATATCAACCGAAGCAAAAGCTTTGATCGATGTCGCCGGTTATGCACTAAGGGGGGCCGGGAATCCGTTGAAAAGAAAGGTCGGGGCAGCAGTCATTGCAGTAAGACGTACAGGCGCTATCCATGCTTTCGACAGCATAAACCATTTCTTCCTCATAAATGAAATGATCATACCGGGCTCCTCATACTGGAATATTGGTATTGGAAGAGAGAAAGGTGAAGTGCTTAAGGATGAGGAGGGTATGAGAACAATGAGGGTACTTGCAGAAAATCTGACATGGTTGTTGAAAAAGATAATAGCCTAGCTCTCCTATCCATCCATCCAGGCTACTTTTTGCTCCGGAATGTGCTCCTTTCCCAGAATATCTTTGTAAAGCTCCGGTCTTCTGGCCTTTAAATATCTGTACCCTCCTGCATTAATAAGGTTTTCCGGTATCAGGGTAGCAGTAACAACATCATCTCCAAGATTATGACATTCAGCAATTATCTCTCCGAATGGATCAATAATCATGGAGCAGCCGTTTTTAAGCTGATCATCATCCATCCCTATCGGATTTGAAAAAACCACATAGACGCCATTGTCATATGCTCTCGACGGAAGCCACTTCATCAACCATTCTTTTCCCTTTGGACCGTCAAACTCCAGCCTCAGGGAATCGGGATCCTTATCCCTGTTTTTCCAGAGTACCGGATCGATAAATCCGGCTCCAGGCCGTGGCGATGGTGTACACATGGTTACATGCGGCATAAAAATGATATTTGCACCAAGAAGTGCTGTAGCCCTGACATTTTCGATAATATTGTTATCGTAGCAGATCAGTATCCCGCATTTCCAGCCAAAAAGGTCAAAAACTGTATATTGATTACCGGGAGTAATGTGAGGATTTATGAACGGATGAAGTTTCCTGTGCCTGGCTACCAGTCCGTTTTTGCTGACACACACATAAGTTTTGTATATTTTGTTATTATTATCTTTCTCGAAGAGCCCCGCTAAAATCGAAATATTATGTTTTCTTGCAATCTCTTTAAGTTTCTTAACACTGTTCCCCTCAGGGACTGGTTCAGCCAGATCAAACATCTGCTTTTTTGAAAGGGTCCGGGCAAAAGTATATCCTGTAACTGAACATTCATGAAAAGCGATAACCTGCGAGCCTCCGGAGGCTGCATCTTCTGATATTTTATCAATAACAGAAAGATTATATGACTTATCGCCGCTCCGGTGCTCAAATTGTGCTGTGGAAATCTTTATCGGTTTCATAATAAAGTAATTAAAAAAGGCTGTATCAAAAGACTAGATTCACCCCCCATCCCCCCAAGGGGGGCTTTTGAAACACCCTCTCAAAAATAATAAAATAATAAATAATAATTCTAGTAGTTTTCCCTTTCCACGTAATGAGTATGCAAAAGTTCATGAGCCTTATGGCTGTTGGGCTTACCAAGGAAATCTTTATACAGAGCTATCACTTCCGGATTTTCGTGCGACTTACGAAGGATCATATGTTCATCTTCGGAATAAATTGCTTTAATACGGTTTTCACGGATCTCCATACTGGTTGGGATTGGCTGTCCGCCACCGCCTATACAGCCTCCGGGGCATGCCATTATCTCAACAAAATGATAAGGAGCTTTTCCCTTCCTGACCTCACGCATAATATTATTGGCGTTGACCAGGCCATGAGCAATGGCAACTTTAAGTTCTACACCTTCAAGGAATTTCCATTCGTCAACACAGTCTTCAATCTTGATGGTAGCTTCTTTTACTCCGTCCATACCACGCACAGGAGTAATGTTAAGATTGATAAACGGGACTTCTCTCCCCGTAACAATTTCATATGCTGTCCGTAATGCAGCTTCCATAACACCTCCTGTAGCTCCGAAAATTGCACCGGCGCCGGTTGAATCACCCATTATTGAATCATATTGTGAAGGCTTAAGAACTCTGAAGTCTATGCCTGCCTGCTTAATCATAACAGCAAGCTCACGCGTTGTCAGAACATAATCAATGTCCTTATACCCGCTGGCCCGCATCTCTGGTCTGTCAGCTTCATATTTCTTAGCAGTACATGGCATAACGGAGACTGAAACAATTTTTGAAGGATCCAGTTTACGTTTCTTTGCAAAATATGTTTTTGCCAGTGCTCCGAACATCTGCTGTGGAGATTTACAGGTTGACAGGTTAGGAAGAAACTCAGGATATTTATGTTCAATGAATTTTATCCAGCCCGGTGAGCAGGAGGTAAACATAGGGATTGAGGTCTTTTTATCACCGTCAACCAGTACTTTTTTCAACCTTGTCAGTAATTCTGTCCCCTCTTCCATAATTGTAAGGTCGGCACTGAAATCGGTATCAAGTACCGAATCAAAGCCGACTTGTCTGAGAGCAGTTACCATTTTTCCGGTAACTCTTTCGCCCGGATCATAACCAAGGTCCTCACCCAGGGCAACTCTGACAGCCGGAGCGGTCTGTACTACAACATGTTTTTCGGGATCGTAAATGGCATCCCATACCTGATCGATATAAGTTTTTTCAACAAGAGCTCCGGTAGGGCAACGGTTGACGCACTGGCCGCAGTTGGTACATACAACGTGGCTCATTGGCCTGTCGTGAAATGAAGATATCTTCTGATGTGACCCTTTGTTGGCAACAGCAATAGCTGAGATATATTGAAGCTCCGAACAGGTTCTGACACAACGCTGACACCTGATGCATTTGCTGTCATCCTTGATAAATGAGGGGGATGATCTGTCGATTGTATAAGGATGATCTTCCACCAGGTCAAGGAATATGGTATCACCGAATGCAAATTCATTAGCGAGAGCCTGCAATTCACATTTTGTGTTCTTATAGCATTTTGTACAATCAGATCTGTGTTCAGTAAGCAGAAGCTCAACAATATGTTTACGGGCATTACGCACCTTAAGCGTATTTGTATTAATATCCATCCCCTCCGAAACGGGTGTGGCACAGGCAGCTATCAGTGTTCTGGCGCCTTTCTGTTCGACCACGCATACGCGGCAATTGCCGGCAATACACAGGTCAGGGTGATTACATAATGTCGGGATATTGATTTTCAATTTCTGTGCTGCAGCAAGTACAGTAATTCCTGCCGGAACAGATACAAACTGGTCGTTTATATTTAGATTTATCATAATCGCCTTTTTCAATTTAGTAAATGATCTCTTCTCTGAAGTTTTCAACTATTGTTCTAAAAGCATTACCTACTGACTGACCAAGACCACATTTTGAAGCTATCTTCATGGTATCGGAAAGTTTAACCAGTTCATTCAGGTAGGTTGGTTTCACTTCCCCTTTTTTCACGTTCTGAACACCTTTCAGCAGTTGCTGGCATCCAACCCTGCAGGGAGTACATTGGCCACACGATTCTTCGGTAAAGAAATCAAGGTAATTATGCAGGACATTGTACATCGAACGTGAGCTGTTAAAAAGTTTCATCGAACCTCCTGTCGGTACCCCTTCAAAACCTATTATGGTTTCATTGAACTTCTTTCTGGGCACGCAAAAACCTGATGCACCTCCTATCTGGACAGCTTTAGTATCACCATCACCAAATTCATTTACAAACTGTTGAACAGACATCCCCAATTCAAGTTCAAAAATACCCGGAGTTGGGGTATCACCCGAGATTGAGAACACTTTTGATCCTCTTGAGTCCTTTGTGCCAAGATGGGCATACGATTCGGCACCGTACATGATAATCATCATTACAGTAACCAGTGTTTCAACATTATTTATTGATGTAGGTTTATAGAAGACACCCGATGATGTAGGATAAGGGGGTTTGTTACGAGGTTCGCCCCTGTCGCCCTGTATTGATTCAAAAAGTGCACTCTCTTCACCGCAGATATAAGCGCCGCTTCCAAGATAATATCTGATCCTGAAATTGAAGCCTAATTCATCACTGATCTTATGAAATACTTCCAGTTCTTTCAACAATTGAGGAAGAAGAAACCGGTATTCACCGCGCAGATAAACGATTCCCTGCTTTGCTCCGATTGCTTTTCCCGCAATTGCCATCCCCCCATAAACTTTATAGGATACCCTGTCAAGGATCTCACGGTCTTTAAATGTTCCTGGTTCACCTTCATCAGCATTACAAACTATATACTTCTCAGGATCCTTCTCTGCAGCTGCGTATTTCCATTTTAGCCCGGTCGGGAATCCTGCTCCGCCCCTCCCTTTAAGTCCTGATTCAAGTACCTCCTTTATTATTTCATCGCTGCTCATCTTAAAGGCTTTTGCCAGTACTTCTTTCGAATCAACTTTCTCGAATATAAGATCTACTTTATTTAATCCTTTGTTTTTCATATTATAACCGGATTTTGTTATTTGTGCATATAACCTTTAATTACCTCAACAACCATTTCAGGTGTCAGCTCAGTGTACGGTATTTCGTTTATCAGAATAGCAGGCGCCTTATGGCACCAGCCGATACAGTTCGTTTCGAGAAGGGTGAAGAGTTTGTCGGATGTTGTTTCACCGACCTTTATTTTGAGCATATCCTCAAGAATCTGAATTATTTCACCTTTTCCCTTCATGGAGCAGGTGATAGTTTTACATACTCTGATCACATATTTACCTCTCGCCTGAGTATCGAGAAAAGTATAAAAAGAAGCTGTTCCGTAAACGTCCGCTGCCGATATATCCAGCTCCTTAGCAACTTCAACCATTACCTCATCAGTAAGATAGTTATGTTTTTCAACAATCCCCTGAAGAATAGGTAAAAGGCTCTGTCTTTCCCGCCCGTGTTTCTCGGATAATTTCTTCACCAGATTTCCTACTTGATACATTTCTTATTGATTTTTAAGTAATTACAATATTTTTTTTAATAAAAAAATCCCTTTAAAAAGCGCTGTTAAAATAATAACAATACTTTTCAAAAAAGCTTATATAAGTCATAATTTATAATTTATAATGAAAATAAGCAATTGCGCTATGCTTAATGATGTAACAGATTTAAGTCAGGGCGTTCAAAGGTATTCTGTTTGTTTGTTTTGTTCAGAAATTCTTATTATCTTGTTAAAATGAGACCAGGCATAACGGGAGTAAAATAAATAAAGATTATGTTCAGGATACGTAAAATATCAAATCCCTTTCTTGATTCAAATAAGGGAGCAATAGAAAATGTGAAAAACATACTATCAAAACAATTCCCTGATATATCTGAAGAAAAAATAAAATTACTTGATGAGCAGTTTATTAATCCTCTGAAATTCAAATACCAGTCTATCCTGCTGGTGGCAGAAAACATTCATGAGACTATACTTGGATTTGCTCTTCTGAAATACATGTCCGATCTTAAGTTTTGCTTCCTTGACTTTATTGCTGCTACACCGGGGAAAACGTCATCCGGTCTGGGAGGAGCTCTTTACCAGAGAGTAAGGGAGGAAGCCGAGACGTTAGGTTCAATTGGTCTTTTTTTTGAGTCTCTGCCAGATGATCCCGCATTATGCCGGAATAAAGATAATCTCGGGCAGAATGCCAGGCGCCTGGCTTTTTATGAGCGTTTCGGAGCCAGACCTATCATTAATACCCTTTACGAAACACCTGTTAAACCAGGAGATGACTGCCCTCCTTATCTTTTATTCGACGGTATGGGAATTACCAATTCACTAACCAGATCAAAAACCCGTAAAATAATAAGAGCCATATTGGAAAGGTTGTACACCGGTTACTGCTCCGATGATTACATTAATATGGTAGTCAGAAGTATTAAAGATAACCCTGTTAAATTACGCCCCTTCAGATACCATAATGTTAACAGACCCAAAGCATTTCGGGCTGATTTATCCGGAAAAAACAAGATACTGCTAATAATAAATAACAAGCATACCATACACCATATTCATCAAAGAGGATATGTCGAAGCACCGGTAAGGATACCAATAATAAAAGAAGAGATTGACCAGACAGGAATCTTCCGGACAGGAAAAGCTAAAGAATTTCCGGAAAAATATATACTTCAGGTTCATCATGGAGGCTATGTCAGGTATTTTAAGAAAGTGTGCAGTAATCTGCCTGTCGGGAAATCTGTCTATCCGTATGTTTTTCCGATAAGGAATGCTTCCCGGCCGCCAAAAGTATTATCGGTAAGGGCAGGTTACTATTGCATTGAT
>DATKXL010000285.1:0-2456 GCA_035529055.1 Bacteroidales bacterium | reverse complement strand
TGTCAGATGAATGTTGCTGACAGTGAAGTTGTTGCTTCAATACTTTCAGGAGAGAATTTTGAGCTGTCACAAAACATAAATGAAGCTGATCTGATATTGATAAACACCTGTTCGATACGCGAGAATGCCGAACAGCGAATCTGGGGCCGGCTTAAGGCAATCGCCCACCTGAAAAAGAAAAGAAGAGGTTTGGTAGTTGGATTGATAGGTTGCATGGCTGAACGGCTTAAGGAGAAAGTTCTTGAAAAAGAACAGATCGTGGATATGGTAATTGGTCCTGATTCATACCGGGAGCTGCCTCTCCTCATTTCTGAAGCTGAGGCCGGTCATAAAGCGGTAAATGTGCTTCTGTCACGGGAGGAGACCTACGCTGATATATCACCGGTAAGGATGGACCGGAACGGAGTGTCGTCGTTTGTCTCAATCATGAGGGGATGTAATAATATGTGTGCCTACTGTGTTGTCCCATACGTCCGGGGAGCTGAAAGAAGCAGGGATCCGGGGTCCATACTGGAAGAAGTGAAGGCCATGTGGAACAAGGGTTACAGGGAGGTTACCCTCTTAGGGCAGAATGTTGACTCATATAAATGGGGGAACAAAGAAGATGTTATCAGGTTTCCGGAGCTTCTTGAAAAGGTGGCATTGATAAGTCCCCGTCTGAGAGTAAGATTTTCAACGTCACACCCAAAGGATATTTCAAATGAACTTCTGCATACAATTTCACGGCATCCCAATATATGCAGACATATTCACCTGCCGGCCCAGAGTGGAAGCAGCCGCATTCTTGACCTTATGGCCCGTGAATATACACGCGAATGGTACATGGATCGCATTAAGGCAATCAGGACAATTATTCCCGGATGCGCTATCTCAACAGATATGATAGCAGGTTTCTGCACCGAAACTGAGGAGGATTATCAGGCATCTCTTTCCCTGATGGACTGGGCGGAATATGATTTTGCTTACATGTTCAAATACAGTGAGCGACCCGGCACAAAAGCTGCAAGAAAATATAAGGATGATATACCTGAAGATATTAAAACAAAACGCCTGAATGAAATAATATTGCTTCAGAACAAAATCTCGGCAAAATCCAAGAAGCATGATGTTGGCAAGGTTTTTGAGGTCCTGATTGAGGGTTTCTCGAAAAGATCGGAAGATCATCTGTCAGGGCGGACATCGCAGAATAAGGTTGTGGTCTTTCCGGCAGACGGGCACAAAAAAGGGGAATATGTAAATGTGATTATTGAAAGATGCACATCTGCGACTCTTTTAGGAAGGGTAATCTAAAAACAGGCTTTAATTCAATATTTGGAATTCGTGGATTGTAAATTATTAATAAGATGAAAATCAGAGTTTTTCTTTACCTGTTACTTTCAGTACTTTTTCTTACTCCGGCTTCAGGTCAGAAATCCGGGAAAAAGATCATGGTAACAGGTCATGTGATTGATGGCACTGATGCCCCGATAGCAAATGCAGTTATCATGATTGACGACGAAAGAACCGACCGTCGGACTGACAGAAAAGGCAATTATAAAATAAAAGTCCGGCGTGACAATAAAAAGATAGGAGTTTTTACATACCCAAACGGAATTATTGAAGAGGCCCTTGATGGAAGGACAAGGATCAACTTCAGTTTCAAGGACCTGGTTCCTGATCAGAAAACGCATGAAACTGACCCTTTTGAAGAATATATAGATACTGGAATAAGTTCAATAAAGAAAAGGGCAGTAACTGGTTCGATAGGAAAGATAGACGGGACTAAACCAAAATATGCCTCATATAACAATATCTATGATATGATACGCGGAGTAGTTCCTGGCGTTGTAGTGAACGGGACGAGCGTGATAATACGAGGTGCAACTTCAATATACGGGAGCAATGAGCCTTTATTTGTGGTTGACGGAACACCGGTAACAACGGTTGAAAATATAGAGCCCAGAATGGTAAAATCGATCCAGGTCTTAAAAGGATCAGCTGCATCTATTTATGGTGCAAGAGGTTCAAACGGGGTAATAGTTATAAACCTTCTTGGCGGCCGTGACAGGTGAGTAAATCATTTAACATTATTTAATTGTTTATTTTAATAACTTCTTATAACTTGCATTCTATTTAAGAGATGTCTATGAAATCCGCATGTATTTGAATGCACAAACACAATATTATAATAATCAGCTACATGTGGGTTTCATCATACCATTAAAATAAATTATTATATGATGAAATCAAGGATAATATTGTTATTGCTTGCTGCCGTTGTTACGGTAAATCCGTTGTACAGTCAGAAGGGTGGCAAGAAGATCACCATCACTGGTTTTGTGGTTGATGCCAATATGGATCCCGTGGTAAATGCAATCATAATGGTGGATGAAACAAAGAGCAATGTTACCACCAGCATGAAGGGGGCTTATAAGATTAAGGTCAGACCTGATGCTCAGAAGATCGGGATCTTCACA
>DATKXL010000284.1:0-4767 GCA_035529055.1 Bacteroidales bacterium | reverse complement strand
ATGGTAATGTTCAATATTAAAGGGACCTGCCAGACAACAATGCCTGATGTGTTGCTCCGGAATTCTTTGACTGAACAAATGAATTATATCCAGGAGAAGACAAGAATATATGAGAACTACAGAGCGATCAGGGAAGATATGTTCCAGAAAATCAAGGGTAATGCCCTGGATTCTCTTTCGTCAGCAAAAAACAGGATTGCTGAATTAAATATCCTGGCAAAAAGATTAAATCACACTATCGATTCAATTAATGCTTCATTTCAGAAGACCAGGAGTGAACTGGCTGAGGCTACCCGGACAAAAAACAACATCAGGGTTTTCGGTTCTGAGGTGAACAAGATTCTGTATAACACCATTTTGTGGACTGTTATAGCCGGACTTCTGGTGATTCTTGGAATTGGATTTATGGCTTTTAAGAGAAATCTTGCTGTTACCAACTGCACCAGGAAAGATATCAAGGAGCTTAAAGAAGAATTCGAAGCTTACCGTAAATCATCCCGCGAAGCCCGTGAAAAGATGTCAATGGATCATTTTAATGAGTTGAAAAAGCTCAGGGGAGGATGATGGAAGGCACAGGGCACTGGGCACAGGGCACAGGGCGCAGGGCGAAGGGCTAGAGCTTTTTAGCAGCTTCCTGTTGTGCTTTACGGATCACTTTTTCGAGGAAAACAGGTACACCTTTTTGTCGCTTGCTCTCCTCGGCAGCAGCCATAAATGCAAAGATCTCAATTGTTTCCTCAGAACTTACCGGGGAAATGCCTGTCTGAAAGAATTTGACAATCTCTAAAAGCAAAGGATTATAACCACTGTATTTTCCAAGCATGGCTATTCCCTTCTCGCCGAAAATAGTTCCTCCGTAATCTGCTCTGCCATAACGTATTCCCCTGAAAGTGCCTATCCTGTTATCCAGCCATATTCCGACAACCTTATCCGTATTTTCAGTAAAAGTCCGGGTAACACTCCTGCATCCTATCCCCATAACTGTGAAAAGTGTTTCGACTCCATGTACACCATACCAGAATAGATCAGGATGTGTTTTTTCGATTGTAGCCGGACTGTAAGTATCGGCGCCCAGAACCTCTCCGACCGATCCTTCTGCAATCTCCCTGACACCCGCAATATATCTTAATGAAGATGAAGAGAATACCGGCACTTTATAATGCTCCGCCATCCTGAAAATTGCTATCGTATCAGCCAGGGATGCAGCTATTGGCTTGTCAATAAACATCCGTTTTCCTGCTTTCATTACCGGCAGAGCCTGCTGCAGATGAAGGCGCCCGTCGTTGGTCTCCAGAAGTACAACATCAACCTCAGCAAGAAGCTCTTCAATCGAATTCACGATCTTAACACCCAGTTTTTTCACATCTTCGGTATAACCAGGTATTCTGTCAATACTCGATTTAATATCATTGCTGCCTTTAGGGTAGGCTGCAACAACTTTATACCCTCCAAACTCAGGAGCGGCCGACGGATCATTCAGCACCCGTGTGAAAGCCACACTATGAGATGTGTCCAGTCCTATTATCCCTACCCTGTTCGACTGTGAATTATCTGTATTAATTATCGGCAACGACCTGCCGGCCAATCCCAGGCTGACAGTGCCGGCTGCGGCACTCTTTATAAAATCGCGGCGTCTGATTGAATTTTTCATAATATTGAATTATTTTTTATGAACCACTTAGTATAAAAATTGAAAGAGTTTGCCACTACATGGCTGAAATATAAATCTATCTGTTTTATCTGAAGATATTGTTAGAGAAGTTCAGGTACTGTCAATTTGAGTTACTCCTGTAATAAACAGTCTTGTAATTCCAGTCTTTGGCGATCAATACTCCAGTATGATCAATAAAAAGATTGTTGATCTCACTGTTTAACCAATAGACTTCATATTGGTTAAGGTCAGACGACTTAAGTATCCCATAGCCCGGCACAAGGATATAATAGAAATTGTCCCATTTGTTGAAAATATTATCCATTGTTGTCCCGAATTGAGGCAAGGCACTGTATAATCTTGTAAAAGTGGCACCCATATCGGTTGACTTAAAAATGGTAAATCCGCCATCCTGGTTACAGATAAAAATCTCGTCTTTCGCATTTACATAAAGCTTGGTGGAATAACCCGGAGTTGTAATATGAGTCCAGGTCTGGCCATTATCGTCCGATCTGTTCAGGCTGCAGCAATTTGACCCGTGGAAAAGAAGTGATCCATTCTTTAATCGAAAAACATCGCCAAAGCCATAAGATGACAGATCGCTTCCTGCTGTAAGCCATGTATTTCCCCCATCAGTTGAGTATTTTGTTGGAAGTTCAAATTTAAATACCCAGATATTATTATCATTTGAAATGTGCATATAAATATAATAAGGGTGATCAGGATAAGGTTTTGTACAGGTTATCCACGATTCTCCATGATTCAGACTCTTTAATATTTCACCACTCCATGTACTGACATAGATGACTCCATTACCATCAATTTCAATTGTCCTGGGTGACTTCTGTTTAAGATCAGCAACCTCTTCCCATATATAGTACCGATACCCCTGACGATAGACACTATTAACTGTAACCATAAAAGTGACTCCGTAAACGGTGTCAGCTACCATACCTGTGATATTACCGTCGGGAGCACTGGAAACAGCATCCCATGCATCATTTCTGAAACAATTAACAGAAAGGTCTCTTGATGTCAGGTATGCCCCTGAGGGTTTGTATAGTGAGGCTCTTAGCACCTGGTTGTATGAATCACTCCCAAGCTGCCAGTCTGTTGTTGCAGTACCAATTTTATCAGTGTTAACCGATACCTGTGAAAGCGAACCGCCTCCACTGACTACCTTAAACATAACCTTATATGACCCCACTGCAGTATCTCTGTTATTGATAACTCTTAAATTAGGGTTTGGTGAATAAGTCATTACGCTTTATAGGCAATATTTTCTTTCTTGTTCAGATAAAAGATGGTTAGAACCCAAAAAAGTGACACATATACTTCTTTCAGGAATGAGAACAAAAATTCTTTGCTGAACTTTATTAAGTTCATAACAAAGAATATAGCTGCAATCCAACTTTCGGAAGTTCTTGCTGCCCTAGCCCTTACTTTATTGAGGTTATAACCGTTTTTCCCTTGTCCAAATTTGCCTTCAACCTGGTTCCTCATTCCTTGCTCTGATCTATGTTTCCTTTTCTGATATTGTGTTTGTTGTTTGGCCGATGGCCTTCCTAATGGTTTTCCTGAGTATCTGATATCCAATTCCTTGAGCCATTGTCTGTTTTCACGTGTACCATATATCTTATCCGTTATTACCACTTTAGGGTAACAACCATTTAACCTCTTGTATGCCTCCACTTGCTTCTTTAAATCGGATCCTTCATTGTAAGCTTCCCAGCTCAAAGTGTTGATTCGGGCATACCCGTTTTGTATGCTGACACCCAGTTTTGCACCAAATTCTACCTGGGCCTTGTCTTTCCCTCTTACAATGGGCCTTACATAAGGCTGATAAATATTTACTATGCGGTTATCAACGCTGTGGGTATGCTCCTTATACATTTTAAACTGCTGATCGTAAAGATGTTGTATCGCCCAAAATATTCTCTGATCCCTGTATTCAAGAGGAAAGTTCATATCTGGTGCTGTGTCTAATAGCTTATCAATGCTTTTCAGGTTACGACTGAGGTATCTCAACTGTTGTCCTACTGCCTTGCGTATTTCATTTTTGCTCCTATTCTTTTTCTTTGCTACATTCAGGTATCGTTTTCGAGCCAAGCGCCTATATGTGCGAGGTTTGTTATTAATAACCAGTACTTTACACAGTTCGTCGATTAATCTTTCACTTTCTTCTCTGCTCTTGGATAACAGACCCAGATCAGTTGGGTAAGCTATCATCTGGTCGGCTACCGTGGCATCAACTATTAGTATTCCTTTATTCTCTTTTGGCCTTTGTTCTGTTACGATTTCCTTTGATTCAATTTCAGGTGACCCTTGTTCGGTCGGAAAATCCACATTCTTATCGCCTTTATCCAACCTACCTGTGGTTATATCGTTACTGTGGTCATCAAGATCTTTTTTGGCAGCTACTTCATTACCTTCTGATCTGAAGATGATCTGCCGGGTCATAGCATCAAACTTATCTGCTCCCAAACGGTAACGCAGTGTGGTGAAAAGCGACCGATCAAAAATATTCTTATAGGTATATTCCTTTAAACCAAGGAAATACTGCATGTACATGTTCTCTCGAATGGTCTCGATGGCCTCCCTGTCGTCCAATTTTAGTTTATGCTTTATAATCATAGCCCCTATTACTACTCTAGCGTCTATGGTAGGTGCACCCATATCTGAACTCATGGTACGATAATAGATACTTGCCAGAGAGTCCCAAGGCAAAGAATCACCAAGTCTTATCCACCTGTTCCCCTTATCCAGCTTGACTTGGAACGGTGTTTTGAACTCTTTGATTGTCATTTGGTTATTTGAGTTATATCTTATCATAACTGCACAGGTTTATGATAGAAAGATACAAAATATTTTCAGTTATTCTTCTTAAATCACCCATATGTTATTAACAATCAAATGTTTATAACTTATTCACCAAACCCTATTTAAAAATTTACTTCCCCCTTCCTAAAAGAATTCTTATAATTTCCTCAAAAGAAAAACATACTCAAGCTGTTCTATACATCTCATCAAGCACCATTAGAAGAGCGGCGATGGGAGGCATTTTAAATGTCCATTATAAGAGTTCCGCTTATTTTAATATAATAGTATAAGAAAAA
>DATKXL010000283.1:0-15995 GCA_035529055.1 Bacteroidales bacterium | reverse complement strand
AGTTTTATTAGTTCAAACAAGCTTGGGATTAAGGATGTTGAAGATATGGTTAGAATAGTCTCCTATTATAATGGATTATAATCATATATGAAATCAACAAAGTATTAGGGCTAAATCATTTACCTGGAACTCAATTAACATAGAAATAGTCCCTATTCTACCCTCAAACTCACCAGCTCAAGCCTGGTTGCCGTAACCCTGATCACCTTTATTACCAGATTCCTGATCCTGATTATATCATTACACCTCGGAATACTGCCGTGGTAATATAATATCATTCCTGCAAGGGTTTCATAATCGTCTTCTTCGGGCAGACTAAGATTGTATTTCTCATTCAGGTAATCAATTTCAAGACGCCCTGAAAATATAAATTCATTATTACTTATTACCTTCTCGGTGAGCTCATTGGTATCATGCTCATCCACAATATCCCCGACTATCTCTTCAAGGACATCCTCAATGGTTACCAGCCCGGAGGTGCCTCCGAACTCATCAACCACCAGCGCCAGATTCTTCTTATCATCGACAAACAGCTTGAGAAGCTTGTTTGCTGCCATTGTCTCAGGAACAATAGCAAGCTTCCTCAAATATGAGGTTACATCTGGCGGATTCTTAAAGATATCTTTCAATTCAAAATATCCGACAATATCATCGATAGTGTTCTTGTATATGAGGATCCTCGAATGTCCTGTTTCAATGAATTTTTGTTTAAGGGATTCCACGGAGCTTTTCAAGTCAACAGCATTTATTTCTGTTCTTGGTACCATGCACTCCCTGAGCTTTACGTTCGAAAAGTCAAGTGCATTCTGAAAGATCCTTATATTATGATGGTATGGCGCAGTCTTTTCAGTGCTCTGCCGGCTGAGGTTTACAAAATGATCAAGCTCAACTTTGCTGAAGATCAGATTCTCCTGCTCTTTCTCCCCTTTTTTCATCCCGGCGAAAAGCCTTAAAAAGAGGTATGAAATAGCAAGGGTAAATTTGCTGACCGGATAGAAAAGATAGTAGAAAAACAATGTTGGTACGCTTAACAGCTTAAGGAAAAAGTTTGATGAGATTATGAAAACAGTCTTCGGCAGAAACTCCGCTACTACCAGGATAACTGCAGTTGAAATAATTGTATTAAGGATCAGGACAAGGAGATCGGATCCAACAAAAGATATTAAAACAGGGCTGAGAAGTTTTGAAAAGAAGAGACCATACACAACAAGTGCAATATTGTTCCCGATTAGCATCGTGGCTATATACTGGCCCGGATTGCCGGTGAAAATTTTGATAATTTTCGATCCGAATAAACCCTGCTTCCTGTCGAGCTCAAGCCGTAGCTTATTCGATGAGACAAATGCGATCTCCATACCGGAGAAAAATGCAGAAAGGATTATTGCAAGAAGTATGATCAGGATTCCGTCCATGAGACAAAGTTAACTCTTTTTACGCTGCCTGTGCCGCATCCATGCAAACAGAAAAGAGATAAATGCCATCAGCGCAAGGATCAGGATCCTGTTGGAGTATCCGTTTATAATTGCAAACCTGATCGCTGCTGCAACACATAATATGCCTGTGATTATCCAGACTATTTCAAGTATAAGAAGGGATCTATTGCTCATCGTTTATGTAGAAAGTTGCTGTGACATTTTTGATTTTCCGCTTTGAAAGCTTGCGGTTATATTCTAATCCTGTACCCATGGTTACCTGATCTTCATCGGTAATCCTGACAAATCTGTCGGTGTAGAAAAGATCTTTCTGCTGATCCCAGAACAATAACTCAGTTTCGATCCTGTCGTTCTCTTCACTTACCGCGATAACACTATCCCTGAGCTCCCATAAATCATTATTTTCGGTGTATTTTGCGTACTTTGAAGTAACATATGCCACAGGCTCTTTGTGCCCGTCATAAAAATAGACACTGACTCCCGATTTGAATTCGGTATAAGGAGACTCAGTTTTTTCAAATTTTTCCAGCAGTGGTGCCGACATAATCAGTTTTACCAGACCGGAATCGGTAAAAACAGTTTCCAAATTCTTACATGTGACTGTAGGGAGAGTGAGAATGTCGATTTTCTGGATGGTAATTGTTTTTTTCTCACAGGAATTAAGAATAACTAATAAAATCAAAAAAGCTTTAATTGCAAATTGTATCCTTAATTTCAAGGCTGACCTTTTCACTTTGACAAGTAATTATAAAACTATGGTTCCTGAACAGAATATGTCATGTAATTTAATATAAGTATCTGGAATGATAAACTTTGCTTCTTGATTTTCTTCGTCTGCCCCTTGCCCTAAAGGGTGCGAAGAAAATCAATTACTCCCTTTAGGGATGGGGCAAATAATTGATTTTTGAGCACCATTTTAATATTATTTAAGATATCAGATAGTCTTCCAATTTAATTGTACTTGCGCTTAATAAACCAGGAATCATAAAGGTTCAGACTTACTCCTGTTGTGAAGTAATTTTCGATATGCAGATTATTATCAAACGAACCTCTCTTCCTTGTAAAGTCCATGAACAGGTTTACCTTCGATAATGAACGGCTCATAGGTAATCCGATTCCGGCAGTTATCCCGGTTTCTTTTATCTGCTCTCCATTAAGGATCAGATAATTATCATTAAAATGAGCACCCAGGCGATATTCAATCCTTTTAAGAAAGCTGAAATTTGAAAACTTGTCAGGAATAAATTCCGCTCCGAAAAGCAATGATTTTGTATCAGCAAGATAACCATCTGATCCATTAATTTTTGCAGCTGACCACTTTGTTGATATAAAATCAACGCCGGCAACAAGCATATTTTTCTTTCCAAAGGCTATACCTGCACGAAGGCTCCACGGAAGAAACGTTTTTGTAGTGTTATCACTTATATACGACAGGGTATCCTTGGTGGTGTATGCAGTAAAAACGTAAGATAAGTTCTCGTAGTTTGATTTATAGTTTTTGCCTGAAGTAAGAGATATTCCGGCATTTATAAAGTAATCCTTTTTTAATGATGCAGTGTACTGGAGTCCGTAGTCAAAGTTGATCCCGTTGATCTGCAGCTGTTCAGTAGTGTTATTGTGAAAAACCTCATAATAATCATCAAAACTGAACTGGTTTATCCTTTTGATCTGGCCAAAGAGAATTGTCATATTGATACCTGCCGAAAGATTCTTTGTAAGATTTATCCCGGCTCCGACAAAACAGTTTGTTAATCCCCCCTCACCACTATGAAAAGCAGAATACTCTCCCGTGACAGGATCATAATCCGGATCTCCTTCCTTAACATCCTCAAGTAATTTGTAATATCCGTTACTGAGAGGAACCAGCCCGACAGCGATACCCAGTCCCTTTGTCAAAGGAAAACCCATAAAAAGGTGATCAAAATTCATATCATCTGAGAAAAATTTTGAATCTCCGTCCGACAGGATATTTATACTGTAATCGATGCCAAAATCGAACAAAAAGGAGTTTGTATCAATACTGCTGTAAGAAGCCGGATTGGAGAAAATTAGAGAGCTGTTATCACGCAATGCAACATTCACTCCACCCATTCCGAGACTTCTGAAGGAACCGGCCGGTTCAAGAATTCCCAGATTGAACCTGGCATAAGGTGAATTGACCAGTTTCTGACCTGAGACTATAACAGAAAAAGAAAAAAACAGAAAGGAGATTATTAAGAACAGTTTATTTCGCATTGCATTCTAAAATATAATTCAAACCATCAATCACTAAATCAGGTATATAATTGACTTGATGGTTTATTTTTCCCTTGAGATATTCCCCGTCACCACCTGTCAGAACAACTTTAACCTGGGTATATTTTTTCTCAAACGTGCGAATATACTCATTTATTTCATATATGACCCCGGAAAGTACCCCTGCCACAATAGCATCTATAGTATTTCTTCCGGGAAATGTAAAAATATCCGAATGGGTTACAAGGGGTAATCTTCCTGTAAATTTATTCAGCGCTTTAAATCTTATCCCCAGACCCGGGGATATGTTGCCCCCTTTATAAGTCTTTCCGATAAGATAATCATAGGTTATGGCCGTACCTGCATCGATTACCAGTATTTCAGCTCCGGGGAAATACTGGTAAGCTCCCCCAACCGCAGCTATCCTGTCGGGCCCGAGAGTCTCGGGTGTGTCATACTCAATTGCGAAAGGGAGCCTCGACCTGAAAGAAAGATAATGAACATATGGTATCCTTGCTGTCAGCGAATCAATTAATTCATCTGCTGTTGTCTTAACTGATGAAATGATGGCGTTTTCAATTTTGTAAGCTGAAAGCTTCTTTTCAAGTTCTTCCTGACTCAGTTTATCGGCCCTAATCAGAGCCTTTTTTTCATTGCCGTCATAAATAGCAAGCTTAGTGGCTGTATTGCCAATGTCTATTATTAAATTCATGCGGTATGCTATAAAAAACAAATGTAATAAAAAGTGCCTAAAATGAGTTAAGTATATCCTCCAGTATCCGAATCGCCGATTTAACTGACCTCACATCTGTGACCGTCAGACTCAGCTTTGATTCCTTCTGCCTGACCCTCATCTGCTTCTGTTTCCGGTTTACATAATTCATTATCGAGACGAATAAAGAGCTTCTGTAAAATCCTGAATTCGGATCTGATACAAAATTTGCAATAAGAAGATTGTTCTTAAGAAATATTTTTTCGATCCCCAGCTTAACTGCAATCCATTTAATTCTTACTATATCGAGAAGCGCTGATGCCGGAGGAGGAACAGGACCGAACCTGTCAATGAGCTTCTTCTCAAAAGATAATAATGATTCTTCTGTATCAATCTCATTTAATTCCTTGTATAGCCTGATCCTTTCCGGGATATTCGAAACATACTCATCAGGAAACATAATCTCGAGATCAGTGTCAATTTGAAAATCACTGACATATTTTTTTGGTTTCTCCTGCCTGCCTGAAGATGGAACCTCTTCACCTTCAATCTGAGCATAAACAGGTTCCGATTCTCTTAGTTCTGTCATTGCTTCGTTCAATATCCTCTGGTAAGTTTCAAAACCGACATCAGCAATGAAGCCGCTCTGTTCTCCACCAAGAAGATTGCCCGACCCTCTTATATCAAGATCCTGCATTGCAATATTAAAACCGCTTCCCAGTTCTGAAAACTCTTCTATTGCCTTAAGCCTTCTTCTGGCCTCATGGGTGATCGTACCTAAAGGAGGCGCCAGCAGATAACAGAATGCCTTTTTATTTGATCGGCCAACTCTGCCTCTTAGCTGATGAAGCTCCGACAAACCAAAATGATGGGCATCATTAATGAAGATTGTGTTTGCGTTAGGGATGTCCAGGCCCGATTCTATAATAGTTGTGGCCAGCAAAACATCATAATCGCCCTGAATGAAATCAAACATCACATTTTCAATGTCCCTGCCTTCCATTTTCCCATTGACTATTGCAGTTTTGACGTTGGGACATATACGGTTTATCTTTGCCTGCATCTCCTTTATATTCTCAACCCTGTTGTGAATAAAAAAGACCTGTCCGTTACGTGAAACTTCATATTCAATCCCTTCTTTGATGATCTCCTCATTAAAGCCGTGCAATTCAGTTACTATCGGCATCCGGTTAGGAGGCGGAGTGTTGATTATGGACAGATCACGTGCACCCATTAAAGAGAATTGCAAGGTTCGGGGTATCGGTGTGGCGGTTAGTGTAAGAGTGTCAACATTTGTTTTTAACTTCTTAAGTTTTTCCTTTACAGAAACCCCGAACCTCTGTTCTTCATCAATTATCAGCAGCCCCAGGTCTTTAAATCTGATCTCCTGTCCGACAAGCTTATGTGTACCTATTATAATATCTATCTTACCTTCGGCCAGTTGCGAAACAATCTTTTTCTGGTCGGCTGCCTTCTTATGACGGCTGGTATATTCTATATTACAGGGAAATCCTTTAAGCCTCGATGTAAAAGTTTTGTAATGCTGAAGAGCAAGAATTGTTGTGGGTACCAGTACAGCAGTCTGCTTACTGTCGGCGGCTGACTTGAATGCAGCTCTGATCGCCACCTCTGTTTTACCGAATCCCACATCTCCGCAAACAAGACGATCCATCGGGTGAGGCGCTTCCATATCTTCTTTTATAGCCATGGTAGCAGTAAGCTGATCGGGTGTATCTTCATAAATGAAGGAAGCTTCCAGCTCGCGCTGCATATAGGAATCGGGAGAAAAGGAGTAACCATCCGAAGCCATTCTTTTTGCATAAAGATGAATAAGGTCTTTTGCTATATCTTTTACACGTTTTTTTGTGCTCTGTTTCAGCTTCTGCCATGCTCCTGATCCAAGCTTATAGATCTTCGGTTCGGAATTATCCTTCCCTTTATATTTTGATATCCGGTGCAGAGAATGGATCCCAACATAGAGGATGTCGTTATCCCTGTAAACCAGTTTAATAGCTTCCTGTATCCTGCCATTTACCTCAATCTTTTCCAGTCCCCCGAACCTGCCTGTCCCATGGTCAATATGTACAACATAATCACCTGGATTAAGTCCGGTAAGCTCTTTAACGGATATACTCTCCTTTTTAGTGAAGTACCCTCTTATCCTGAATTTATGATACCTGTCAAATATCTGGTGATCAGTGAATATTGATATTTTCAGATCATGGTCGGTGAATCCGCTATGCAGGTTAAGCAATAGGGGTATGAAGCGGACCTGTGGACTGATCTCCGCAAATATATCTTTCAGTCTGTCGATTTGCGACTCGCTTTCGGATATAATATATGTTGTATAACCGTTGATCTCATTTGTGACAAGCTTTTCTGACAGGAGTTCAAAATTCTTGTTAAAAACAGGCTGTGGTTCGGTCTGGAATTTAAACTGTAATTCGGGTTCATACAAACTGTTTTTACCAAACTCGATCATTCTGAACTTTTCACAATGTTCAAAGAATCTGCCCCCTGTCATCACAATATCTCTCTTATCGCTTTTTAATCCCGGTTCGCCGCGAGCTGTAGTCAAATCGTAGATATTGTTGATCTTTTCGCTGATGAATTTAGAATCTTCAATCCATATCAATGATGAAGGGGGCAGGAATTCGGTGAAGGAATCACTTATTTCTTCGAGGGAAATATCCTGTATGTTGGGGATTATGGCGATCTGTTTAAAAAGAGCGACTGAGAGTTGATCATCAGTATTAAATGACCGGATAGTTTCGACTTCTTCCCCAAAAAAGTCGATACGATACGGCATATCAGCTGAATAGGAAAATACATCAGCTATGCTTCCACGTATGGAATAGTGTCCGGGTTCATAAACAAAGTCAACCCTTTCAAAATTGTATTCATGGAGTACCTCCTCAAGGAACTCAAGTGAGATCCTGTCCCCTTTACTTATGTTAAAAGTGTTCTTTTTAAGGTTTTTGCGACTGACAACCTTCTCCATCACCGACTCGGGATAGGTGACAATAATGCCTTTTCTTTTGCCTGAAGCCAGATGATTTAATACCTCTGTGCGAAGAACGATATTTGCCGGTTCAGTCTGTTCGTATTGCACCGAACGCTTATATGTTGATGGGAAGAAGAACACATTATCATTTCCCAGGTGTGCAACAAGATCATTATAAAAATAGGCTGACTCTTCTTTTTCAGGAATGACCACAACATGAGTTAACTGGGTTTTCTTAAAAAGATCCGACAGGATAACCGCTTTTGATGATCCTGTTAAACCTTCCAGCCGGATTCTTTTTGTTTTTTCAGAACTTATAGATTCAATCAGACCATTCAGATATGGGTGACCGGCATAAAGATGTGTTATTCCGTCTTCTTTCATTTACAGTATCGTGCCGGCAAATTTAATATCTATTTTCCGGAAATCATTTCAGTTTTGAAAACTCATGCAGAACACAGTCTCTTTATCCGGGATTGACCGGACCTTCAGTGTTCCGCCATGAGCGCCCATGATCTGCTTTGAGACACTGAGTCCGATACCGGATCCGTTTTCCCGTGTAGTGAAGAATGGTACAAATATTTCTTCGAGGTTCTCTTCGCTGATCCCTGGTCCATTATCAGTGACACAGATCTCCGGGTGACTGCTCTGATCAGAACCTGCATCAACTTTAATTTTACAGTCCGGATTATTTTCATTCGATTCAAGTGCGTTCTTTATCAGATTTATAAGCACCTGGGAAATCAGATTTTCGTCTGCAAAAATCTCCAGATCAGCATTTATCACCTGGAAAGATATTTCTGCATTTTTATTGTTTTCAAGTGAATTGGCAAGTATCCTTACTCTCGAAAAAAGTTCTGAAACCCTAAAAAGTTTCATGTCCGGTTTCGGGATACGGGTAAGCTTCCGGTATGATTCAACAAAAGACATCAGCCCTTTTCCCTGCTCCTTAATTACATTCAGCCCCTGAAGGGTAGTTGCTATAGTCTTGTCAGTAACCTGTTCCGCCACAACAGGCTCTTCACCCGAACGATAAATATTTGAAAGAGATTCAGCCAGAGAAGTTATTGGTGTAATGGAATTCATTATTTCATGCATTAATACCCTTATCAGCCTCATCCACGATTCCAGCTCCTTTTCATCAAGTTCAGTCTTTATATCCTGGATTGAGAGGATAATAAGTTCATTTTCATTTGTCCCGAAGGAAGTTGATTTTAACAGCAATTGTATTTCACCCTGATTTGTATTAATTGCAGCCAGACGCCGTTCAAATGGCTTCAGGTCTTTTATAGCCCGGAACAGTTTTTTATTGATCCTTTCTATCTGTTGCAGATGAGTCAGCACTTCAGTTGAAAGAAGCCGCAATGCTGAGGTATTTGCATGAAGAACAAATCCTTTGTTGTTGTATGTTATTATCCCTGCTGCAAGGTGCTCAAGGATTTTCTGAAAATATTGTTCCTGCTGCCTGTTCTCTATCTTCAGCAATTGTATCTGTTGATTAACCCTGTTCATGCTCAGATGTAACTCTTTCAGACTGCCGGTTTTATTATCGACAGGGAAAGCGAGATTTGAATCATCGTTCCTGACAGAATCAAAAAAGAATCTGATATTTCTGTTGGTCTTGTTTAAATATGATATCAGATTGATTGTTATAAGAGTAATCGTCAGGAAACAGATGATTGAAAAACGGAGAGATTGTTCTTTTAGGATTAAGTAACCAAGCAGAACAGACAGGATAACAATAAGAGATACTCTTATAATAATATTAATATACAAATTTTTACTGATCATTTTACCCTGATTTTCTGAGTTTGTTATATAAGGTCTGTCTTGTTATTCCCAGCTGTTCGGCTGCAGCTGTGAAGTTGCCATTATTCTTTTCAAGGGCTTCCTGTATCATCTTATTTTCCATCTCTTCAATGGTATTGACTGACAGGTTACCTGTTGTTGCTGCATTTCTGAAGAATAAATCATCAGGTTTAATCAGAGATGTTTCGCTTAAGATCACGGCTTTTTCTATAGTATGCTGAAGTTCACGGATGTTACCGGGCCATTGATACCTGAGCAGTTTTTCGTGTGCCTGCTGATTAATCCGGAGATTTGGTTTATTATATCTGGAAGAGTATTTTTTCAGGAAGAATTCAGCAAGGATACTGATATCATTTCCCCTTTCCCGAAGGGGAGGTAATTCTATCTGGATGGTATTGATCCGGTAGAGAAGATCTTCCCGGAAAAGACCATTTTGTACCATACTTTCCAGGTTCCTGTTGGTTGCACTTATGAGCCGGATATCAGTTGTAATGACCTGGTTTGAGCCGATTTTGGAAATCTGCCGGTTCTCAATGGCTGTCAGCAATTTCGGCTGAAGATGTAAGGGAAGGTTCCCGATTTCATCGAGGAACAATGTGCCTTTGTCAGCAATTTCAAATTTCCCCTGCCTGTTATCCTTTGCATCGGTAAATGCACCTTTGACATGCCCGAACAGTTCGCTTTCGAAGAGAGTTTCACTTAATGCACCCATGTCCACGCTTACCAGCAATTCGCCGGCTCTGTTCGACAGGCGATGAATTTCCTGTGCAATAAGCTCTTTGCCTGTGCCGTTTTCGCCGGTTATAAGCACGTTGGCATCGGTCTTAGCTACCTTCCTGGTAAGGTTCAATACATTCATCAGCTGTGGTGATGACCCGATGATATACCGCTGGTCACGGTTCATCGCTTTTTTGAGTTCAGATTCCTTTTCCTTAAGGTGTTTAACCTCTTTCTTTGAAAGATCAAGCTGGATTGCCAGCTTAAGTGTCGCCAGAAGTTTCTCATTATCCCAAGGCTTGAGGATAAAATCCGAAGCACCCGCCTTAAGAGCCTTTACTGCAATATCAATATCACCGTAAGCCGTGATCATTACCACCGATACTTCAGGATTGGTCTCTTTTATTCTTTCAAGCCAGTAAAGTCCTTCATTACCGGTATTTATCCCTGCACTGAAGTTCATATCAAGGATTACCAGGTTAAAATCATTTTTCTTAAGTGTTGCAAGTATCAGGTTGGGATTTGAAATCAGGGTCACCGATTGAAATTCAGAGGTTAAGAGAATATCAAGTGCGCTGAGGATGCTTTTATTATCATCTACAACAAGTATATTACCTTTTTGGTTCTGCATATTGTTGAATATCAATCATTTTACTCCCCTTCATCTCGCCCCCAACCCCCTAAAGGGGGCTTTGAAATCCATCTGAATGCTTTAAGGGGTATCTGAAAGTCTTAATATTCTACTTTTTTCTTTGTTTTACTTTGTGATGACCTTTGTGATACTTCGTGGTTTAACTATTTTTTTTACCACAAAGGTTCAAAAAGGACTACACGAAGGCACACAAAGGATATTTTAACCATGAATTTATGAGGTAAAATTACGGGATGTCAAAGATTAAACCTATTAATTGTAAAAATATTTTACGCATAATCGTAAAAAATATTTACTATACAAAATGACATTAATAATTAAATATCTATATATCAGTCATATATGATTATGGCATAGTTATAGTATTTAATAATAAAATTAATAACATGTTCTGGTATTATTTAAAAATAGCATTACGAAATATCCGGACCAATAAAAAATTCTCAACAATTAATATTGCAGGTTTTGCATTTGCCATATCTATATGTATGGCTATTTCCCTTTTCCTGGTAAAAGAGTATTCATATGACCAGTATCACGGGAATGCAGAACGAATTGTCAGGTTGATTGATACAAAGGATAATTCAAGTATGATTGACTACCGGGTAAAAGAGATCCTGCAAAAGAATTATTCTGAGATAGTAAATGCCTGTCTCGTACTACGCTCAAATCATCCCATTGAGGTTAAATGCAGAGAGTTGGGCTATTATCTCAATGATATTATGTCTGTTGACAATAATTTTTTTGAGGTCTTTACCATCTCTTTTTTATCCGGGCAACCATTATCGCCTTTTATTAATAATAATTCAGCAGTTATTACTGAAACAACTGCAACAACTTTGTTTGGAAAAGAGTCTCCACTTGGGAAAGAAATATTTATATGGGGAAATATCCCGGTTACGATAACCGGTTTAATCAGGGATTTTCCTGAAAACTCGAGCATTACAGCCGGGATACTGGTTAATGCTGAAAACGATAAATTCAAGTTTTACCAGTCGATTGGTGATTCAAGGGATTTGAGCACGTACCGTTGGCTATTCCAGATTTATCTTCATTTGAATATTAACGTAAACACCGATTTGCTTGCTGCTAAAATTAATGAGCATAGTGAATTGTTAGAGCCTTATAATGAACAGGTTGGCTTTCTGAAACTAAAAGATATTTATCTTCATGATTCAACTACAGGAAGCGAAACAAAGCAGGGGAACCCGGGCCTGTTGAATTTATTAGCAGGGATAGCTCTGATCATATTAACTCTTGCTGTGATCAATTATATTAATCTGACGATAGCGCAGCAAAATAAAAGAAACAAAGATACCGGAATTAAGAAAACTTTTGGGGCAAACCGGAGTAATATCCTCTATCAGTTTTTAATTGAATCTGTTATTGTCATTTTTGCCGCCTTTGGTTTGGGAATTCTATTGATTTGGTTTCTGATTCCCTTTTACCAGTCCGTATTCAATGCAACCACTGAAATAAGTCTGTTGTTTCAGTTTCCATGTATTATAATACTGCCGGTTTCGATACTTGTTATCGGCATAATCAGCGGTAGTGGACCAGCCATTGTGCTTTCAGGTATCAGTCCGGTAAGAATTCTGACCGGCTCATCTATTTCACCCGGTAAAAAGAATTACTTACGAAATTCTCTGACAATCTTTCAATTCACTATCTCAATCGTTCTGATTTTTTGTGTAATGATAGTCCAGAGGCAAATTAAGTATGTCAAGAACAAAAATCCGGGATTTAATGAGGAACAATTGCTCAGGCTCGATGTTCCGAACGTTCGTGAAAATGACATACAAAAAGCTATGGTTTTGTTGGATGAATTTAGGAAGTCTCCATACATCAAAAGTCAATCGGTTTCTTCCGGTGTTCCCGGAGAAATAAGAATGTTTATGAGCTCTAACATGGAGAACAACAGTAAGAATATGAGTGTGCCATGTTTGATGGTCGACACTTCATTTCTGGAAACCTTCGGGTTGAAAGTTATCAGAGGAAGAAACCTGGGGCCGGGCGACATTGATAAAGTCTGCATGATCAATGAAGCAGCCTATAAACATTTTGATTTTGAGAACCTGGAAAACAAACGGTTTAACAACTTTCAAGAGGGAGGTTTTGAAATTATCGGCGTTGTTAATGACTTTCACTACAGTTCTCTTCATAAGACAATCGGTCCGGTTTGCATTATGTTCACCTCTAAAAGCCGACCAACATCTATCAATATAAGGTTTGCTGCAAATGGTGTCGGTCCGGGTATGGAAATTGTTAAAAATCTATGGCAGGATCTGTTACCCGGTTATCCGATGAAATATCAGTTTTATGATGAATGGTTCGACTCGATGTACAGGTCGGAGGAATATTTTGCCAGAACTATAAGCCTTTTTGCCATATTAGCTATTGTGATCTCTTGTATCGGAATTCTGGGACTGTCAATATTTTCTTCAGAACGTCGAACCAAAGAGATCGGCATCCGCAGAGTGGCCGGTGCAAAAAGTTCAGAAATATTAATTTTGCTGAACAAGGAATTCATAAAATGGGTAGTGGTGGCATTCGTTATTGCAACACCTGTTGCCTGGTTTGCAATGCATAAATGGCTGCAGAATTTTGCTTACAGAACAGAACTGAGCTGGTGGATCTTTGCTTTTGCCGGTCTTTCAGCAGTTTTAATAGCACTGTTAACAGTTAGCTGGCAGAGCCTGATGGCGGCAGCGAGAAATCCTGTGGAGGCATTAAGATATGAATAATCTACCCCCTAAATCCCGCAAATGGGGGATTGGGGTGGTGGAAAAGTAGGTTGTTGGTGTGATTGAAGGGATAAAAGTAAAAATACCTTATTTAAAATATAAAATTAATATAAAGGATTGTGAAGTACCTGTTTAAAACAATCATCCGTAATTTCACCCGGAATCCTGTCACCAATCTGATCAATTTGTTGGGATTGACAATCAGTCTGACTCTGGTGATTATTTTGTCGGCCTATTGTTACAGCGAACTTACGACTGATAATTTTCATGAGAATGGCGACAATGTCTATCTGTACTTACCATCAGATGACCGGATTTATACGCCGGGAATCCTCAAGGAGAATATCGACATGAAAGTTCCGGGAGCTGAATCATCTGTCAGGATTGCCGGTACATGGGAAGCTCCTGTATTTCAGGCTGAAAACGGAGAACCTGTCACTTCCGACCTGTTGTTTGCTGACGAAGATTTTTTTAAATTCTTTACCTACAATACTGTTGATGGAGACCCTGAGTCTTCGCTGAAAGAACCATTGACAGTTGTTATTACAGAAACACTGGCTGAAAAGCTTTTCGGTATGGAACAAGCTATTGGGGAAATTATAAAGCTAAACAACAGCAAAGAACTTACAGTAAGAGCAGTAATTGAAGAGCCAAAAGCCAATTCCTGCCTTTCATTCAGCGCGGTTACTTCAATGGCCACCCAAAAAATTGTTCAGGGTGAAGGAGGGGAGTTCACAGAATGGGGATGGTGTGATTTCCAAACCTTTCTCCTTTTAAATAAAGAGACCAATCCTGGTGAAACGGAAAAAACCATTCTGAACATTATTCCTGAGGACTTCCGGAATGAGTATAAGAACGCAAAGCTGGTTCCATTGAAAAGGATCTACTTTTCAAAATTCATGCTTTACGGAAATGATTACCTTGTAAGCGGGGATAAGATGAAAGTCATGCTCCTGCTGCTGGTAGCTGTCCTGGTCCTGATGATTGCCCTTATCAATTTCATCAATATATCATCATCTCAATGGCTGGAAAGAATCAAACAAACCGGTGTTTTGAAGATCCTTGGAGCTAAGCGGTCAACGATACTCTTTAATGTGCTCTCCGAGTCATTCATTTTCTTCCTGGCTGCTCTTTTAATCTCAATCGAAATTGTGAATTCAATCAATCCCTTTATCAGTGAATATACCGGAATAAGCTACAGTCAAAATTTAACTTATTCTCCTGGTTTCATCTTTATTTCTTTATCAAGTATCCTTTTTTTAAGTATGATTTTAAGTATTATTCCGGCTTTGAGGATTTCTTCCTCAAAAGCTATAGACAATTTGAAAAATACAGTTGAACCAAACAAAACCAGTTTCTCTTTCAGTGGCGTACTTGTATCTATGCAGTTTATCATAGCCATTGTACTAATTGCATTTACTTTATTGGTACAAAAGCAGGTCAGGTTCGGAAGCACTAATCTGGGTTTTAATCCGGACAATATCATCGGGATTACACTTACGCCGCCATTGTATCAGAAAAGAGAGGTACTCAAAAAGATACTTATGGAAAAACCGGCAATCAGTGAAGTTACATTTACCCAGTATTATCCCGGAAAAGACATTTCAGAATGGGGTGCCCAACTTGACCTTTATGGAGAAAAGAAACAACTGGATTTTAATACATTCAGTGCCGATGCCGGATTTTTTAATATTATGGGATTGCAATTAGTCATGGGACGTTTTTATACTGACACCCTTTCCACTGATAAAGGGAAAGTTGTGGTGAATGAAACATTTCTTCGCGCATATAATTGTAACAATCCTGTTGGGGGAACGATCAGTATGGGTAAACGTAGTTATGAGATTATTGGTGTTGTAAGAGATTTCCATTATAAATCTGTCAGCCAGCCTATTGTCCCTCTGGTCATAAGAAATGAATCTTATGCTTCTGTTTGTCTGGTTAACCTGAAAACTGTCAGTTATAAATCGTTGCATAGTGCGATTCAGGAAATAAAAACAACAGCTTCAGAACTTTCACCCTCTTTCCCTGTTGATATAAGCTTTTTTGACCAGGCAGTCGAGAACATGTATCAGTCCGAACTCCGGTTTCAACGGACCTTCTCCCTGTTTGCCGGATGCGCTATAGTTATTTGTTGCCTTGGAATTTTAGCTATGTCGCTTGGTTCCTGTCAGCGCCGTGTAAAGGAAATCGGTATCCGCAAAATAAACGGCGCCAAAGTAACAGAAGTGATGACACTGCTAAATAAAGATTTTATAAAACTGGTAGTTATTGCCTTCATTATTGCCTGTCCTGTTGCATGGTACGCAATGCATAAATGGCTGGAGAATTTTGTTTACAGAACGGAACTGAAGTGGTGGGTATTTGCTGTTGCAGGATTGGCAGTATTGGCAGCGACTTTGATTACAGTTAGTCTACAAAGCTGGAGGGCAGCAACCAGGAACCCGGTGGAGGCGTTGAGATATGAATGACCCCCTCTCCCGCTGAAGCGGGATCTCCCCCCTTGGGGGGAGAATTTAACATTAAGAACTAACAAATTTTTATATGAATTTAAGCCAGATTTTCAGAAGCCTTCTAAGGGACCGGTTAAATACTTCAGTAATAATCATCAGTCTTGCTGTTGGCATTGCCAGTATTAATCTGATCATTATATTCATCAGCCGGGAGTTGGGTACCGATAGTTTTCATG
>DATKXL010000282.1:0-4402 GCA_035529055.1 Bacteroidales bacterium | reverse complement strand
AGACGGTGATTATTTATACACACGGCCTTCAGGGGAAAAAGGATTCGTGGTATGCCTGAATAAACTCACCGGAAAACTGATCTGGGCTAATTCTGATATCCCGGGATCAGAAGGTTACTCCTCCCTGGTAATTAATGAAATTGGCGGATATCGCCAGGTTATCGGGTCGAGTTCAAATTGTTATTTCGGACTGGATGCGAGTAGCGGCAGGCTGCTCTGGAAAGTTAACTATGAAAATGAACGGGAGCTCAATATAACCGATGCCATTGTATTCAATGAATACGTGCTTATTTCAAGTGGATATGGAAAGGGGAGCATGGTGTTTAAGCTCAAATCTTCAGGAAAAGAGATCATCCCGGAAACAGTATGGCAAACTAACCTTATGGACAATCATCATGGGGGCATCATTCTTCATAACGGGTATGTATATGGATCAGGAAGCAATTCGAGAGGCTGGTTCTGCCTGGACTTTCAGACCGGAAAACAGCTCTGGAAAAGTGATGGGAAAGGATCTGTCACTTTTGCTGATGGCATGCTGTATCTGCTTGATGAAAAGGGTACTATGAAACTTGTCAGGGCAACCCCCGACAAATATGAACTTCTTGGTGAGTTCAGAGTACCTGAAGGAGGTAAGGGGCCATACTGGGCACATCCGGTTGTCTGCGGCGGGCGCCTGTATGTACGCCATTCAGATAAACTGTTTGTTTATGATATCAGCGGAAAATAGACATTCCACTCAAACCTCAGATACAATGAATCGTAGAAAATTTGTTAAGGCAGTACCGTCCCTGGCTTTTATTGCAGGTTCGGCATCGGGCTTATCACTGCAATTGACGGATCTGCAGGAACTTAAGCCTATTGTACTTCCCAGTCCGGAGAAAGACGGAGGTAAATCTGTCCTGGCTTCGCTGCTTGAAAGAAAAACCACACGCACAATCAGTTCAAGGGAACTACCGCTCCAGGTAATCTCCAACCTCCTCTGGGCAGGCTTCGGGGTGAACCGTGATACAGCAGGACCCGGGAAAAAGGGAAGAACAGCTCCCTCGGCAAGCAATTCCCAGGAGATCGACCTCTATGTAGCTTTACCTGGAGGTGTTTACATTTACGAAGCTGCAGAGCATCGTCTTTTACCTGTGGCAGCAGGAGACTTCCGTGCGAGATCAGGGCGTAGAAGTGCAGCTACTGCACCTCTGAATATTTTTTATATCGCTGAACTGAGCAGGTATGACCTGGGACCTTCACAACCCGATCGTGAAATCGGGGATCCGGAAATACAGAAGTCCTATTATTACACCGACACGGGGTTTATAGCCCAGAATATTTACCTGTATGCTGCCTCTTTCGGACTGGCAGCCTGGTTTCATAATTGCGACAAGGAGAATACGGTCAGAGAATTCAAATTAAAACCAACACAGCGTATATTATTTGCCCAGACTGTAGGATACCCTGAGTAGTTCCGGGACTTGTGAAATGTATCAGAAAGACTACATACTGCGCATGATCGCAATGCTCATGAAGTTTCTTGGAGAACTCTTTGGGCTGATAAAAAAGGGAGATCTTAATCAGGCTGCAGATAAGCTTGAAAGCGGCTATAATACTTTCCTCAGGGAGGATGCAGGTTTTTTTTATAATATTCCTGCAGATAACCTGACACAGAAACTTCTTAAGGATCATAATTACACCAGCGGTCATCTGGAGATACTTGCAGAGCTTTTCAATGCGGAAGCAGAATTAAAGCTCGCGCAGAATGACATGCCGGGATGCCTTGAATTCTCCGGGAAATCGCTGATTCTCTTTGAGTTTGTCGATAAGGAGTTCAGGACTTACTCGGAAGTGAGGATCAGGAAGATGGCGGAGATAAGAAGTAGAATCACAAAATTATCATCAACCCTCTAAAACCTTTATGCACAGTGTTATTCGACTTGAGTTCTTAGCCCCACTCCCCCTATATCAATTATTTTTCATAAATTACCGCTTCAAAAAAACCGATTAATAATCTATTAAAGTTAAGCCATGCTTAAAAGTTATTTTATTTCAGCCTGGAGGAATATTCTGAAGAATAAATTCTATTCAATCCTGAATGTATTTGGTCCTGCGATCGGAATTACCTGCGCAATACTTATTCTGCTTTATGTAAAGGAAGAGCTTACCTTTGATAAGCATAACAAAAATTACGATCACATATACCGGTTAGAGAGCGATTTTAATATTTCAGGTAAAGCCACTCTTGCTGCTCTGGTCCCGATACCGATGGCACCAACTCTGAAAGATGAATATCCTGAAATTAAAGAAATTGCGCGTTTCGCAGGATTTGGAATAGAGGATATTCTTTTCCAGTACAAGGATCTCAAATTTTTTGAAGACAACCTATACTTCAGCGACTCAACTGTTTTTAAGGTTTTTGATTACGATTTTATTTTAGGATCGCCAGATAATGCTCTTAATGAGCCCAATACAATTGTAATTACTGAAAGTTTCGCTTCAAAATATTTTGGGAAGGATAATCCGATGGGTGAAGTCCTCATCACCAGTAATTTCGGTAACTGTACCGTAACAGGAGTGATAAAGGATGTGCCTGCCAATTCACATCTGCGGTTTGATTGTCTGCTTTCGATGGCAACCATCGTTGAACTTGCAGGTGTTGAAAGGTTTAATTCCAGAAGCGCACCGTCATTCTGGAATATCTCGGCTTTCGGGTATATTCTTCTGGATGAAAACGCGAAAATAGAAGATCTCCTGGGTAAATTTCCCGGATTTTACGATAAGTACATGAGCTCACTGGGGGAACAGATTAATGCTACTTTCAGTCTCAAAGCCACCAGGATTGATAAGGTTCACTTCAGTTCAAAACTCGAATTTGACCTTCCTGTTGGCAATTTCAGCTACATTGTAATCTTTTCTCTTGTCGGGGTTTTTATGTTGCTTATTGCCAGCCTAAATTACATGAATATGGCAACGGCCCGATCGACAAACCGGTCGAAGGAGGTTGGATTAAGGAAAGTTATAGGTGCCAGTAAGGTATCGTTGATAAGACAATTCATAAGTGAATCAATGGTCCTTGTGATCATCGCATTCATAATTGCCCTGATTGCAACTTTATTCATCCTGCCATCTTTTAATGTGCTGACAGACAAGGCCTTGAAAATAGGTAACCTGTTTGAACCATTGACTTTCCTTTTTATAATTCTGATTACACTTTTTGTAGGACTGATTTCAGGCAGTTATCCGGCATTATATCTCTCCTCATTTTCCCCTGTTGATGTTCTTAAGAGCAATGTAAATCCGCACCAGGGCAAAGGATTATTGAGGAAAATTCTTGTGGTTTTCCAGTTTGCAATCTCCGGCACTCTGATAATCGGGACAATGATAGTATCTGGTCAGCAGAGGTATATCAGGAACAAGGATCTTGGTTTAAATAAAGAAAATGTAATGGTTATCCCTGCAAGGGATACTGCTTTTATTAACAGGAAGATGCAGGCATTTAAAGATGAACTGGTAAAGAATCCTGATATCAGAGGAGTAGCATCTGCAATTCTTGTTCCTCCATTAATGGCCGGTAAGGTTGTATTTCAGATTGAAAAAGATAGCAGCATGGTGGAACTCGCAACCAGCTTCTCAGTTATTGACCATGAGTTCATTGATGTTATGCAGATGAAAGTGCTTGAAGGAAGAAATTTCGACCGGTCGCGATCATCTGATCTTACTGAAGCTTTTGTCGTAAATGAAACTGCTGTAAAAGCATTTGGATGGGGGGATAATCCCCTTGGAAAGAGGATCAGGTTCGGCCTGAATCCGGCTACAGGAGTTGCTCAAAGGAACGGAGTGGTAATAGGTGTTGTGAAAGACTTTCATTTTACTTCAATACATAATCCTATTGAGCCATTTATTTTTGTGGTAAGCAGAACTCCCAACAATAACTTTTATATCAGAATTGCCAGTGAGAATATTCCGGCAACTATAGATTATGTCAGGAAGGTCGAGCAGGATATGGGGACAACACTGCCATTCAACTATTTCTTCTTTTCAGACAAGCTAAACGAGATGTATACTGCCGAAAACAAACTCAATTCGCTGTTTAATATTTTCTCACTTATGACCATCTTTATTGCCTGCCTCGGATTGCTGGGTCTTACATCGTATATAACGGAACAGCGTTCAAAAGAGACTGGTCTCCGCAAGATCATGGGAGCACGTGTCGACCAGGTTATATGGCTACTGAATAAGGATTTTCTTATCCTTGTCCTGATGTCCAACTTAATATCGTGGCCTGTAGCTTACTACCTGATGGACAGATGGATCCAGGGATTCGCATACAGGATGGAATTCGGATTATCCCCATTTATCTGGTACACAGTTGTCCCGTTTATAGTTTCATTGTTAATAACACTGATAATTGCCCTGG
>DATKXL010000281.1:0-25835 GCA_035529055.1 Bacteroidales bacterium | reverse complement strand
ATTCCAAAAATGCCCACATTGCCATTGTTGTTTTTTACATTTTTGATCAGCCAGTCAACAGTGTCCCATGTATCAGTTGTTTCATCAATATCTTTATTACCCGTTTTTTCCGGAATCACAGGACGAATATCTTCGAAAACTCCTTCACTCATATATCTTCCTCTGACATCCTGAAAGGCCATAATATACTCTTCTTCAGTATATCTGGCATAAATCTGCAGAAAAAAATTAAAATTGTCAGCTCCGCCGGGTTCTATGTTGTATGGTGTACGGTTAAGCAGAATCGGATGTGCAGCGGAACTGTTTTTTGGCGTATATATTGAAGTGAATAATCTTACACCATCCCGCATAGTAATGTAAACTTCCTGCTTATCATATTTCTTTTTTAGTACTTCTAAACTGTTTGGGGCAGCACTCAGAGGAGTCCTTCCAAATGTTATTGGAATCTTAAGGCCTCCCTGTTCAAGATTTCCGGAAATTTCCGTATAAGCTTCATTTACCTGTCCGGTGTACTTAAGTCCCGCTCCTGCATGAGTAAATGAAAAATTGGGGAACTGAAAGGTTGTAGCAGTGGATGCAATACCGAAAGCACCCTGGTCAGGGCTATCCCATGTGGAGCTGTATCCCTGATCTGCAGATTTGACATGAAGCGAAAGACGAAGCTCTATTCCCTGTACTTTTGCTATTCCGAACCAGTCACCTTCGATTGATTGTGCGAAGGATGAAGAAGATAAAACCAGCATAATAAGGAGAATGCCGGAAAAGTTTAAAAAAATACGGTTTGATTTCATTTTAGGATATGATTAGTATAAATTAGACGCCAAAATGACATAGAAATTTCTTTTTTATTGCAGGATAAAATTAATTCAATAGATATTATTCTAATCCAAGGTTAACTAAAAGAGAACCAGGTGAAACAGGTTTTCCTTTCTTGGTCGCTACTCCTGTAACCTCCCCATGAACAATCAGCTGTTGATCAGGGAGACGGAAGATGTCCTGGATAAAAACAAGCCTGACATTTCCTTCACGTTTTATATTGGTCCTGACAACAAATCTATCGCGGCTCCTGAGAGGGTATTTATATTCAATTTCAACTTTTGTAACTATCAGATCGATACCCTCTTCGTGAAGTTGAACAAAACTTATCCCTCTTGAGATCAGGAATTCATGACGTGCGTGTTCCAGATAATGCTGATAGTTAGCATTATTAACAACACCCTGAATGTCACATTCATAATCTCTCACAGAAAATTCAAGACTGTAACAATATCCGTTTTCTGTCATACTCAGTATTTAAATGAATTAATATAAAATTTATTTGAATAAATCAGGCGAAATGGTCGTCAGTTTACCTGATTTTAATTCAATAAGAAAAACCCCGGACTCCTTATCAGATTGATATCTGACTCATAATCAGGAGCTAAAGATGCAAGCACTTTTATATCGTAAAAATCTGACCATCAGTTATTTTAAATGAAGGATAAATATCATACTTTCCGACCGGAGAAGGCTCTTTCTCAACAGGTATCAAATGCTGACCCGTATTTCTCCACTCTTCATATAACCCGTATTCATTCAATTACTTAAGGGTAATTCCAGAAGCTTCATTAAAATGCCATTGTTAAAGGATTTTGAAATTTGCATTTCCAACATTAAATACTCCATTCTTAATTATGTGAAGAGAGTTCATAAGGGAAACAGATATAGCACATTTCATAATAACCTTTAAACAAAATTATCTTAAAAAGAGTTCTACTTCGGAAATGTTCTGAAAAACTTCCTGATAGCTTTGTGAAATTTATGTATGCTGTGCGGCTTATAATGCATAAGAATACACTCCCTGGTGATGACATTTATTCCGGATCCTTCAAGCTCTTTCAATGCTTCCTTGCTGTCGGCCATCTGCTGTATCCAGATCTGTTTTATTCCTTTCTCCCTGGCATCTCTTATGATACCCGCCGTCTGACCTTTTTTAGTCATGATGATCAGCCCTTTTACATCCGCGGGAAGGCTTTTTACATCTTTAAAGACCTTTGAGCCGTGTATTATATCAGCATAAGGATTAATGGGCAGGATATTCATTCCTTTCTCTTTTAATTCCCTGAAAGCGGCAAATCCGAATTTTTTTGGATTGCGCGATACTCCGGCCATTGCAATGGGTTCAGAGGCCAGGAATTCTTCGATTTGCTTTAATGTTACCATAGTTGTTAGGTTATATTTATTCTGACAAATAAAATTATATTCGACAGGTAGAATTTCCGGTTAGTACAAAGGTTTAAAAATACAATAATATATTAAATTTTATTATATTGCTCACTGATAATCCCACAGTTTCCAAAATCATGATTATTAATTAAATATCCTGATTATGAGCTTCCATGTTATTTTAATGATTACCTTTTTCCTTCTTATGCCCATCTTGATAATATTTCTTGAAGGGAAATATAAAATTGTAAAGAAAATTGGCGGTGTGCTTATCTGTTATGTCCTTGGTGCTCTTGTCGGTAACATCGGTTTATTGCCCGAAGGGGCCTACAAATACCAGGATCTGTTTACTCAGCTTACTGTTCCCCTTGCCCTGCCACTGATACTTTTCTCGATGGATGTAAGGAAATGGCTAAAAATGGCCGGTTCTGCCATAACTTCTCTCCTACTTGGATTATTCACAGTTGTTCTTATGATATTTGTTGGCTACTGGATATTCAGGGACAGCATACCTGAAATATGGAAGGTTTCAGGTATGCTCACCGGGATATATACAGGGGGAACACCCAATATGGCTGCCATGAAAACTGCGCTGAATGTCGATACTGAGATCTACCTCATGACACATACTTATGAGGTTGCGCTGGGGGCAATATATCTTATATTTATCCTTTCAATAGGCCAGCGTGTATTCCTTCTGTGGCTGCGTCCGTTCAAATCTCCCGAAACAGGCAATCAAAAAGACGATAATGCAGATCTGGAGGAAAAATACGAATCATACACCGGTCTTTTCAAAAAGAAAATATTCCTTCCCGTTCTCGGGGCATTCGGATTATCTGTAGCGATCTTTGGTGCAAGTTATGGTTTGAGCCGTCTCTTCCCGGAAAGCTTTTCCACTGCTGCAATTATTCTGCTTATTACCACATTCGGGATTGCGTTTTCATTCGTACCCAGGGTAAAGAATATTGAAAAGACTTTCCAGTCGGGGATGTATATAATTCTCATTTTCTGTCTTGTCGTGTCTTCAATGGCTGATGTGAGAAAGCTGGTGGATATCTCGTTTAACCTCTTCTGGTATGTCGGTCTGGCAATGTTCGGGTCACATATACTTCATGCACTTCTGGCAAGGCTGTTTAAGATTGATGCCGATACTGTTATTATATCAGGTAGTGCATTGATCTGTTCACCTCCGTTTGTCCCGGTTGTTGCGGGTGCCCTGAGGAACAGGGAAGTTATTCTGACAGGTCTTATCGTGGGAATTGCCGGTTATGCAGTGGGTAATTATCTCGGTATTATAGTTGCGTATGCGCTGAGGTAATGAAATACCGGACACCCGGAATAAAAGCAGACGATACAACGACAAAACTGTTTGTTGTAACTCACTATTCAGACTGCATCACTTATTCCTTGAGGTTGTGTAATTGACAAATTCTTTCAGCGAATTCTTAACTTCGGAATCCTGGTAAGTATCCAGTATTGCCAGTGCCTTATCGCGGTATTGATTCATTTTAAGCTCTGCATATTCCATTCCGCCGTGATCAGTAACAAAACTCACTACTTCCGTAATCTCTGTCCTGGCCTTTTTCTTGTTCCTGATAATTCCAAGAATATGTCTCTTTTTAAGAAAAGTTGAATTTTCAAGGGCATGAATTAAAGGAAGCGTTATTTTCTTTTCCTTTATGTCGTTGCCTGATACCTTGCCCGTCAGCCCGTTACCCTCATAATCGAGAAGATCGTCACGGATCTGGAAAGCAATACCGATATTTTCACCGAAATCTTTCATCATCCGGATTATCTCGGGATCATCGGTTACGGATCTTGCACCGCAGGCAGTACATGCAGCTATCAGAGCAGCCGTCTTGCTCCTGATAATCCTGAAATAATCATCCTCTTTAATATTCAGTTTTCTTGCTTTCTGCAATTGAAGAAGCTCCCCTTCACTCATCGATTTCACAGCTTCAGAGACAATTTCCAGCATGTCTGTCCGGTTCTTTTCAACAGCAATAAGCAAACCACGCGACAGCATATAATCTCCCACAAGAACAGCAATTTTCGAATTCCACAGGGCATTAATTGAAAGGGCGCCCCGTCTTTCACTGGCATTATCAACGACATCATCATGAACAAGGGATGCAGTATGGAGCAGCTCGATGAATGTTGCAGCCACATAAGTAGGTTCTGCAATTTCTCCATTAAGCTTTGCTGTCAGAAATACGAGTAATGGTCTCATCTGTTTGCCTTTACGGCGGAAGATATAATTCAGGATGATCTTTAACAACGGGATCTCACTGTGCATGGTTCTTCCGAAATAGGCCTCAAAATTGGCCATCTCGTTTTTAACCGGCTTTTTAATATCAGAAAGATCAGGCATTTCAGAATATTTTTTCAAACTTACATAAAAATCTCATTTATGGATATATCCGGGCAAAATCGATATTATCCGTTTATAATTGTAGTATTTGTCAGAAGTTAAAAAGTTATAGCGCCGATAAGATGTTGTAAATCTTATAATATATATTTGTTGCAAGAAATGTCAATTAAATGGAATTAAAAAACATTAAGCCGGAAAACCTCGAAAGAGCTGCAAATATGCTGAAAGCAATTGCTCACCCCGTCAGACTGTCAATAATCGGATATCTTGAAGATGGTAATAAACGGACCGTCACCGAGATTCATAAAATGGTTGGAATAGAGCAGTCAGCTGCCTCCCATCATCTTGGAATAATGAAAGATAAAGGTGTTTTGGATTCCAGAAGGGAAGGTAAAAATATCTGTTATTTCCTGAAGTACGAAAAACTTACAACCATACTTAAATGTATTGATGAATGTTGTAAGTAACAGGGGAACAATATTTCCCGGGTGTAACAGGCATTAACCCAGATCTTTGAACATTCTTTTCTGAAAAAGAACTATAGCAAACACCCCGCAGGTTATTGCAGAGTCAGCAATATTAAAGACAGGCCTGAAAAATATTAATTGCTCTCCGGGTCTGAATGGCGACCAGTCGGGCCAGTAAGTGTTTATTACAGGGAAATAGAACATGTCAACAACCTTTCCGTGAAGAAAGGAAGAGTATCCGCCTCCCGGAGGAAACATGACGGCAGGCTGATAAAAGCTCTCGCTGAAAATCATTCCGTAAAAGGCACTGTCAATAATATTTCCGATTGCTCCTGCCATAATAGCACTTACAGAAATTATCAATCCGGTATTTGCCTTTTTTCTAATCAATGATACGAGAAACCATCCGATCCCGAAAATTGCAATAATTCTGAAAACACTTAAGATAAACTTGCCCGGTTTGCCTCCCATCTCCATGCCGAATGCCATCCCATTGTTCTCAATAAAATGTAATATTCCCCATTTCCCGAAAAGAGGGATCTCCTGGCCAATTATCATATTAGTCTTGACCCAGATCTTTAAGACCTGATCTAAAATAAGGATCAGGATAATAAATAAAGCTGCCTTTTTACCTGAAGAGATTCCCATCACATAAAAATTAATGGCGGCAAAATAGCAAAAAATTTACTATCAGGAAAAAACCTGCTGTAGAAACTGTTTTTGCAAAGCAGGCTTTATGGACAAATTATGTTGATATAATTCCCGTCCCAGCAGTACCAGTCGGAATTATCAAAATAGCCCAGACTCTTAACCCTGCCATTATACGTTGATGTGTTCCATTCTACATTCAGATCATAGAACTGTTGATAGGAGGGATTATAATAATGAATTGTATAATACGCGTTCAGGGCATTGGTCGTAAGCCCGTATTCAATATAACTGTCTTTAAAGGGATCGCCGGTTTTGATATAGGTATATTTGACCATACCAACACTGGTGCTGGTTTTTGTCCAGTCAATCTGCAGTATGGCGACCTGGTTTTGCGGACCCTGGTTCAATTTCCACTGACCACCGGTACCGTCAAGTTTAGAGGTTCCTTCAAACCAGGCAAATTCAGCAAAACTCCCTGTTCCCTCTTTTGAGATGTACATTTTCCAAAAGACATCGTTAGTTCTGATCTGGCCGGTCAGTCTTGCTTTGTAAGTTACACTGACCTGGTTAATAACTATGGTTGCATTGTAACTCCATTGCCACGTTTTATCGTCAAGGTAAACAGGATTACTTCCAGCGGCTAACTGGAACGATTTCACAGGAACAGCCAGAGTAGTAAAAATAATAGCCTTCCATATCATAGCAACACCGGCAGCAAATTCCCAGTTGCTGTTTTGAGTACCCTTGGGAATCAGCAATGAGGCATCAGACTTCTTACCGGATTCAAAGTTACCGAAATCAATAATCATTGACTCAGCAGGAGGCAGAACAGGAGGATCTCCCTTGTCTTTTTTGCAACCGGTTAAAAAAGTAACTGAATAAACAATTATAAGAACTAAAGCAAAATACCTTTTCATAAATTATAAGTTTTGGTTATTCTGATAACGGCAAAGGTAAATCAAAAAGTATTTTAAAAAGTAAGAAAAGCTTGTAGAGATGAGATTAAATTGATTCTTATCTCTTCCAATTAAACAATATTGTAATTTTGTTGTTTATTGACTAAACAACTTATAAAATGGAAAAGACTGGAACAATGAAAAAACTAAGTTCAGGGTTGATTGCACTGTTAATTACTGTCAAATCCTTTTCAGGCGACCCGTTAAATTTAAAAAACTCAGATATGGAAAACTTTAACATTCATGAATTCCCGGCTCTGCCTTATGCATATAATGCACTTGAGCCTTACTTAGATGCCCGTACTATGGAGATACATTACGATAAGCATCATCGCGCTTACTTTAATAACTTTACTGCAGCTATTAAAGGAACGCCTATGGAAAACAGCACTATTTATGAGATTTTTGCCAGGATTTCAACTGCCGGAGATGCACTGAGAAACAATGGCGGAGGTTTCTATAACCATATGTTTTTCTGGAATAGTCTTTCCCCGAAATCCGCCGGGCCATCATCCGAGCTGCTGGCTGCCATAAACAAAGCCTTTGGTTCAATGGACAAATTTAAGGAGGCATTCGGCAATTCAGCAAAGACAAGGTTTGGAAGCGGATGGGCATGGCTCTATCTGACACCGGAAAAAACACTTGCTGTCGGAAGTACTCCAAATCAGGATAATCCGCTTATGGATGTATCGCCTGTTAAAGGGATTCCTTTACTGACAATAGATGTATGGGAGCACGCTTATTACCTTAAGTACCAGAACAGAAGAGCAGAATATGTTGATGCTTTCTGGAATGTTGTTAACTGGGAAGAGGTGAACAGGAGATATAAGGACGCTCTGTAATTGCTCAGGTGTACAAAAACCTCTTGATCTTTAGTGTTGCAGTCTTCTGAAAAGGAGCAGGCTGAAAAAAAACTTTATTTATCTGGCTGAATTTACTGACGTTAGAATTTACATACTCCCTAATCTCATTTAAGATCTCATCTTTCTTTAATTCAAGCTGCTTGCTCATATCTTGCTTGAGATTCTGGTATTTCTTTTCCAGTTCCTCCATATTCAGATGAACATAAGCAACCAGCTTGCCTTTTTGCTGAATAACCAACGATTCCACGACAAAACGAAAATTATTTATCACTGATTCGATCTCTTCGGGATAGATGTTTTCACCGCTTGCTCCTATAATCATATTTTTCAATCTTCCTTTAATATACAGGTTGTTGTTCTTATCGAGAGTGCCAAGGTCGCCTGTCCTGAACCATCCATCAGGCGTTAATACCTCTTTAGTCATTTCAGGCTCATTATAGTAGCCTTTCATGATATTTGGACCCCTGGCCCAGATCTCTCCCTCACCGGTTTTTTTATCAGGATTATTTATTTTCAGTTCAATATCTTCAATAGCTGGTCCTGTTGACTCAAATACTGAATTCCCGGGATTGCTACCTGCCAGCAAAGGAGCTGTTTCAGTTAAACCATAACCAATAGCATAGGGAAATTTTGCTTCAATAAGAAACTTTTCAACTGTTCTGTTCAGCTTGGCACCTCCGATGCCAAAAAATTTCAGTTTGCCGCCAAATGTTTTCATAAGCTTCTTGCCGGCAACAACATTAAGTTTTTTTCTTATGAATGCAACTTTATATAAGATTTTTAAGATCCATTTTTCCCTGAATGTCGGCAGAATCTTGTTAAAATATATCTTCTCAATGATCAGGGGAACCGTAAGCATCACAGTGGGTTTAATCTCAGCCAGGGCGGGCAGCAAAACTGCAGGGGTAGGAGGTTTTCGGAGGTAATATACACATGAACCGCAGAGCATAGGCAGTATCAAACCAAGGGTATTCTCATATGTATGTGATAAAGGTAATACTGATAAGAAGCGATCATTCTCATCAAGGGGTTGAATTTTTCTCGCTTTTTGGGCATTGAAGGAGATATTCCTGTGAGTCAGCATAACTCCTTTTGAACGTCCTGTAGTCCCCGAAGTATAAATTATTGATGCAAGATCATCTTCAGCTACTTCATATTTGCCGGCAGGAACTGCGGAAGGATCATATTTCAGTGATTTGCTTTCAGAAAAAACAATGGAATAATCTTCTATCAGAAGAGCCGTTTTGAGATGCTCCGACTTAAAACCCTCAATCTTTTGGAGCAAAGATGATGATACAAAGATTGCCCTGGCTCCCGAATGTTCAAGTACATTGCTGACCTCGGTAGGTGAGAAATCGGGAAGGATCGGAACAGCAACCGCACCCATAAAAGTTATTGCAAAGTAGGCTATGCCCCAGTTTGGCATGTTGGTGCAGAGAAGAGCAACCTTGTCTCCAGGGCAGATGCCAATCTTTTCAATAAAAGCTGTTAAGGATTTTATTCCCCTGCTTACTGTTTCATAGCTCTCAGGTCTTTCACCCATAAACGCATATGCGTCATGATTCCCGAATTTCCGCAATGTCTCATTAAATAATGCAGGAAATGTTAATTTTAAATGCTTATCCTCCATCTTGCCGTGTTTGTTTGACTGAAATAAGAGCTCAAATTTAAGCAATAATTGACATATCTCGCTCATTTGATGATTAATATTATTTTTCTGCCCGGCAACATAAACGAAACAATAGACTTTTTATCATATAGAATAACTAAATTTGTTTGTACTAAATCAACATAAAAAGAATGGCTTCAGTAATCAGGGTAACCAGGGAATTTTCTTTTGAAATGGCTCATGCACTAATGAATTATGACGGACCATGCAGAAATGTACATGGACACTCTTATCGCCTGTTTGTAACGATTCGCGGTAATCCGGTAAATGACCGGGATAATCCGAAGAACGGAATGGTGATGGATTTCAGCGATATTAAAAAAATCATAAAAAAAGAGATCATTTCTGTATTTGATCATTCATTGATTGTCGGCAAAGATTATGACGAAGAAAAAATGAAAGTTTTCAAAAGCATGTTCGATAATGTAATCCTGGCCGATTATCAGCCTACATGCGAGAACCTGGTTGCGGATTTTGCCGTTAAGATCACGAAAAAGCTCCCTCCTGAAGTAAAACTCCATAGCCTGAGACTTTATGAAACTGCAAATTCTTTTACAGAGTGGTTTGCATCCGATAACGAATAAATGAGATCATGACTGACAACCACGAAAAAAAGCTTTTCCTGCTGGATGCATACGCACTTATCTTCCGGTCATACTATGCGTTCATAAAAAATCCGAGGATCACCTCAAAAGGTATGAACACCTCGGCGATATTCGGCTTTCTTCTGACCCTTGAAGAGGTTCTTCAGAAACAGAAACCAAGTCATATTGCAGTTGTCTTTGACACACCGGCTCCCACTTTCAGGCATGAAATGTACAAGGAGTACAAAGCAACCCGTGACGAAACTCCTGAGGATATCAAAAAGGCTATCCCGTATATCAAACAACTTCTCGAAGCATACAGGATACCTGTAATTGACTGCCCGGGTTACGAAGCTGATGATGTTATAGGCACACTTGCCGGCAAGGCATCTGAACGTGGATTTACAACCTATATGATGACTCCCGATAAGGATTTCGCACAGCTGGTGTCTGATAATGTTATTATGTTCAAACCTTCAAGAGGCGGGAATGAATCAGTGCGTTGGGGTGTTGATGAAGTTAAAAGGGAATTCTCAGTACAGAAACCTGAACAGGTAATCGATATTCTTGCTCTTATGGGCGACACATCAGACAATATACCAGGCGCTCCGGGTGTCGGCCCAAAGACTGCCATGAAACTTATCTCGGAATATGGAAGTATCGAAGAGTTATTCAGGAATAGTGACAAGCTGAAGGGGAAGCTGAAAGAAATAATTGAGAATAACAGGGAACAGATTGAAATGTCAAAAAAGCTTGCTACTATTGAATTGAATGTCCCCGTGGTGTTTAAAGAAGAAGAACTTATAACTGAAGCCCCCGACAGGAACAAGCTCAAGTCGCTGTTTGATGAACTTGAATTCAGGACCGTTGCTGCCAGGATCCTTGCTGAGGCGGATAGACCTGAGAAAACACCTGCTCAGAAAGAGGTATTTGATACACCGAAAGAGAACATCCAGGGGACTCTTTTTGGTAATGAAATTACAGCACCGGCCATTAAAAGAAACACTATTGACAATGTGGCTCATAATTATTTACTTATTGAGAGTGATTCTGATATAAAGGAACTTGTATCAAGGGCCATACAGTTAAAGGAATTATGTTTTGATACTGAAACAACAAGCATAAACCCACTGGAATCTGAGCTTGTTGCGATTGCCTTTTCATGGAAGAAGGGTTCAGGATTTATGATCCATTTCCCTGAATCACGGCAAAAAACACAAAACATCCTTGAGATCCTGAGACAGGTTTTTGAGGATCCTGCAATCGTAAAGATCGGGCAGAACCTTAAGTTTGATATTCAGGTCCTGGCCAATTACGGCATTGAAGTAAATGGTCCTCTTTTTGATACTATGATCGCCCATTACCTTCTTGAACCCGATATGAGGCATAATATGAACCTCCTGTCCGAAACATATCTTTTGTACAGTCCTGTACATATCGAATCACTGATTGGAGAAAAAGGACAGAACCAGAAGAATATGAGGGCTGTCGCCGTTGAAAAACTCACAGAGTATGCTGTTGAAGATGCAGATATTACTCTCCGTCTGAAAGACGTATTTGAGCCACGATTAAGGAGTGAAGGGCTTTCAGATCTTGCGCAGGATATAGAGATGCCACTGATACGGGTTTTAGCCGGGATGGAAAGAAACGGAGTAAAACTGAATCAGGATGACCTTAAATCGATCACTGTCGATCTACGTGAAGATATTCTCGCTCTTGAAAAAGAGATATACTCTCTTGCAGGGACAGAATTTAATATCTCCTCTCCTAAGCAGCTGGGCGATATACTTTTTATTCGTCTGAAGCTTGATGATAATGCCAGGGTTACCAAAACCAGGCAATTTATCACCAATGAGGAGATATTACAGAGACTTTCAGGTAAACATCCTGTCATAAACAAAGTGCTGGAATACAGAGGTCTTAAGAAGCTTTTATCAACGTATGCGGAAGCGTTGCCGCAGTTGGTAAACAAAAAGACCGGAAGGCTACATACTTCATTCAACCAGGCGGTTGCCTCAACAGGCAGACTTAGTTCAAATAATCCAAATCTGCAGAACATACCTGTAAGGGATGAGAGAGGCAGGGAGATCAGGAAAGCATTCATACCCGAGAAAAAACATATCTTTTTTTCAGCCGATTATTCCCAGATCGAATTAAGGTTAATGGCCCATCTAAGCAAGGATAAAAGCATGATAGCCGACTTTCTTTCAGGCAATGATATTCATGCTGCAACCGCCTCCAAAATTTTCGGTGTCGCGATTGAGGATGTAACCAGGGAAATGCGAAGCAGAGCAAAGACAGCCAACTTCGGGATCATCTACGGGATATCGTCTTTCGGCCTTGCGGAAAGGTTAACAATCGGGAGGAAAGAGGCAAAAGAGCTTATTGACGGATATTTCAACTCTTATCCGGGGGTAAAAGCCTATATGGATGAGAGTATCCGCAAAGCCCGGGAGCTCGGATATGTTACTACTATGTTCGGACGGAAGCGGTATGTTCGTGATATTGTTTCACGGAATCAGGTTGTCAGAGGCAATGCTGAAAGAAATGCCATAAATGCGCCAATACAGGGTAGTGCTGCGGATATTATAAAGATCGCAATGGTAAAGATCCATGAACGGATGAAAGCTGAACAGCTTGCTTCAAAAATGATCCTTCAGGTTCACGACGAGTTGATCTTTGAAGTTTTCACCCCCGAGCTGGAGAAACTGAAGGATATTGTTATCTTTGAAATGACGAATGCAGTTAAACTGAATGTACCGCTGAAGGTTGATTGGGGAACGGGAAAGAATTGGCTGGAGGCACATTAAAATGGAAATTACAGTATTATTCTTCGGAGTGTTGGCGGAGATGACCGGAACCCATAGAAAACACTATCGCGACATAAATTCATTCAATGATCTAAAATGCCGGATAGGAGACGATTTTCCCGAGCTGATTCATTATAATTATCTGACCTCTCTGAACAATGAGATAATTAAAGATGAGCCCCTGCTAAGTAATGGTGATGAGATTGCTTTCCTGCCTCCCTTCGCAGGCGGCTAAACTATAAATATAATAAAAATTCAGCAAATATCAAAATGTATTTAAACAAAGGGCCGGTGAGGCCGGGCGTTGTATCACGATTAATTGCGAAGGCTTGTGAAAAACCCAATGCCGGAGGTCATTCGCTCTTTCCGATATCAATAGAGAACCCGTCTTCCCGCGCAGGATTGAGCTGTATTCAGTACCATTGTTAAGTACCTCAAGTGCTTTTAAAACCTGTTCATCTTTCTTGATGGTCCATGCTATTGCTCCCTCTTCATAAAAATATCGGCTTATTATTTCATCTTCAAGAAGTTCAGTTATCTCGGTTCTGAAAGTTGTCAGGTCGTGATCAAGGCTGTGAGCAATATCCCTTTCCAGCCGGGTGAAAAGATCTTTATGCAGGTCGTAATACTTTTCGCGTTTCGCATTGGTTATAAGCTCATTAAGTGACTCTTCAGTAACAGTCTTATATGTGAAATTACGTTTCAGAAGGTAATTTTTGAAGTCGGAATAATCCTGTTCAGTCAGCGAAAACTGTTCCGGGCTCTTAATGTCCTGATGTGACCAATAATATTGAGTTGCAAAATCAAAAATATAGTTACGCATATAGAGTTCCGCAGCGATCTGGCTCAATGGTTCCGGAACTACATGGATATCCGGTGTTATTCCCCCGCCATCCCTGACTATCCTGCCATTTTTTGTCTTGAATTCCGATATTAGCGAGTCTGGGATAAGCCCTACGCTTCCATCCTCATTAGGATGCGAAAAATCAAGTGCCTGGATGCACCGTCCGCTTGGTATATAATACTTTGCAGTGGTTACTTTGAGCTGTGTATTATAACTTAGCGGACGTGTTATCTGAACGAGACCCTTTCCGAATGAACGCTGGCCGATGATAACACCTCTGTCAAGATCCTGTATTGCTCCGGCAACAATTTCTGCAGCAGATGCAGACCTCCTGTTAATAATAACTGCAAGAGGGATTTTTTCGTCCACAGCCGGTTTTGTTGTTTTAAACTTCTCATCAAACTTATTAACTTTACCTTTTGTTGAAACGACCTCATTACCTGGTCCCACAAACAGATTCACAATATCAACGGCCTCGGTCAGCAATCCACCCGGGTTACCTCTCAGGTCCAGTATGATATACTGCGGATTACTGTTTTTCAGGGCTGACAGAGCATTCTTAACATCCTCAATACAATTTTGTGTGAAGTTAGTGAATCTTATATACCCTGTCTTTTCGTTAATCATTCCATAATATGGGACAGGAGGCAGACCTATTTTTTCCCTTTTAAGCGTAAAATTTATTTCCTTACCGTTTCTTTCGACAGTAATGGCCATGCTTGTGCCCGGATTACCTTTGAGTTTTTCACTCACTTTATCGGTTGACAGCCCTTTAAGGGAAGCTCCGTCAACATTCTTTAGAATATCGCCTGCCTTTATGCCGGCAAGATCAGCCGGGTAACCTTTGTAAACCACATTTATGATTGCGTAATCTCCTCCGGGTCTTATAACCGACCCTATTCCACCATATTTTCCGGTTGTCATAAATGTGAATTCATCGGCTTCTGACTCGGGATAATAGACAGTATAGGGATCAAGTGTCTTGAGCATGTTGTCAATGCTTGCTTTGATGACCTTGTCGGGGTCAATCTCATCCACATAGAATGTATTCAGCTCTCTGAACAGCGAAAAGAAGATATCAAGATTCTTTGCTATCCTGAAATCCCTTGTCTCCTGAGTGATCAGAAAACCGGCACTGAGTGCACCGGTAACCAGTAAGACGAAGACAATCACAAATCTGCCAGTTCGTATCTTTTTCATGTAATAAGGCTCTAATAATTTTGAATGACGAAAATAATAAGAAAATCCGGGAAAGAGGTTGACAAAGAAATAATTAAAACAACTTTAACATTTTTGATCCCCTTCTTTAATATAATTACCAAGCCGGCTGATAACCTCTATCATCGATTTTTCGATAAGCGGATAATCAGCTATCCTGCTTTCCCTGTAGATAACGATAAAGACCAGCTGAATGTTTTGTGAAATAAGACAATCGTAAAGCTCCTTTTTATTTTTCCGGTAGCTCTCCCTCATTCTTCTCTTTATAAGATTTCTTGTAACTGCCAGCCTGAAACCTCTTCTGGTAACGCTGAATGCCACCTGTGCAGGGGAGGGAAGAGCAACAGGGCTCTTCTCCCAGACCACTTTGAAAACAGGAGTATAGAAAGTGTTCCCGTTTTCAAAAAGGTCAGCAATTAATTTAGTACTGCAAAGTCTTTCAGTTTTGTTAAAAGTTTGAGAGGATCTGTTCATTTCAGAGCAACTTATCCCGCGAAGATACCTTGTAAAAAGGAATGAATTCCGGAATCAGTCAATATTGTGATAATCTTTCTACCTGCAGTTTCGGTTATGCTCTTTAAGAAAATCATCCAGAGCCATTGTCATTGAAGGTGCTTTCAGATTAGGTGCATTGATATCAAGCCTTAGGCCTTCATTTTCAACAGCAAATGCAGTTGTCGGACCGAAAGCAGCAATTTTAATATCACCCTGAACAAAATCGGGGAAATTTTCTTTCAGTGATTTAATCCCTGAAGGGCTGTAAAAAACAAGGATATCATAATCGAAATCATTGATATTTGAAAAATGACTGCTTATAGTCTTGTACAAGGTTCCGACAGTAAATTTGATGTTGGTCTTTTCAAGTAGTTCAGGAATTTCAGCATTATGTGGTTCGGAAAGGGGAACGAAGAAATTGTCTTCCCGGTGTTTGGAAATTACGTCAATAAGATCCTGAAATTTAGCCTTGCCATGAAATATCTTCCTTTTTCTGTAAACAATGTATTTCTGAAGATAGAAAGCAACATTCTCAGTAATGCAGAAATACTTCATGTTATCAGGCACAACCACCCTCAGTTCATTGCAAATTCTGAAAAAATGGTCTATTCCGGTTTTGCTTGTAAAGATGACCGCAGTGAAATCAAGAAGGTTGATTTTTTGCTGACGGAAATCTTTACATGAAATCCCTTCGATCTGGACAAAAGGTTTAAAATCAATTTTCAGGTTATATTTCCTGGCCAGTTCGAAATATGGTGATTTCGGGTTATTAGGTTCTGGCTGTGACACTAAAATCTTCCTTATTTTCAATTTTTTACAGATTAGTTTTACTTTCAAAGTAACACTTCCAACCTAAATAAGGCCTGTAAAATATTTCAACGAAATCAAAACAGGCAAAATTTCCAGGGCACAAAGGTATAAAATCAAATAGAATATTGAAATATTCCTTCTTATAAAAATCATAAGGAGTCTGGTAATACGTATCAGGTACACAACACCGATCATAATCAGTCCCGCAAGAAAAAGCAGTTTTGTCTCAAACAAACCGGTATATAAAATCATGACAGAAAGCATGAACAAAATTACCGCAACATACCTGTATGCAAGGTACACCGTGATGTTATATTCGTTGAAAGCTTCAGTTTCATTGCTGACATTTCCTGTAATATAACAGAGAAAGTGCCGTAGTGTGACAGCCGCTATTATTATTACACAGCATATGATCCAGAAGATGATCCCGGGTATTGCTTCAGGTATGAATTCATAGTAATCTGCTGCACAGTACGCGAACAGTCCGATATTAAGGAATGAAACCAGGTTGATCAGTGTTGACTGCCAGTGAAATAATGCCTGCATGTCACGGGAAGCCGGATCCCCCACTCCGCGGAAAAGGAAAAACCTTTTCATATCATAGAAAAATCTTCGTGATATGGCACTGATCAGGGAGTACAGGAATATCGCAGCCATAACTGCAAATATTATCCAGCCGTCACTGAAGGGTTGCGCAGGCATTTCTTTCCCGTCCCTGAGTTTTTCCATTAAAATTTCTTTTTCCTTTGATTCCCGGATTGAGTTTTTCTCTATAAAAACAAAAGGGAACCTGTCAGTGCGGAGCGGTTCAATAGTGAATACGAAACTTGTTGAATCGTAGAAACTGACATCGGAAATGCTGTTTCTCGTGCAAACAGAAGCAGTATCAGATTCAAAAATGATCATGTTGCTCGCCGGCAATTTCGGACAGAATGTTATTTGCCAGGCGGCTTGCTCCTATCCTGAATAAAGTATTATTGAGCCACTCTTCGCCAAGGCAATGTCTGACAATATGATAATAAAGCAAAGCGTCGCCGGCAGTGACAATCCCGCCTGCCGGTTTGAAACCGACCCTTATGCCTGTTTCGGAATAGAAATCCGAGATTGCACGGCACATGACAAAAGCTGTTTCAGGAGTTGCTGATATATTTACTTTTCCAGTGGATGTCTTGATAAAATCAGCCCCTGCGTCCATGGCAATCAGCGATGCCCTGAATATCTGCTCATAATCCCCAAGAAGGCCTGATTCAATTATTACTTTAAGAAGCTTATCCCCGACAGCTGTCCTTATTTCCCTGATTTCATCCGCTGCCGTTTCATAATCTTTCGCAAGAAAAGCCCCTACAGGCATCACAATATCAATTTCATCGGCACCGGCTTCTATTGCCATCTTGCACTCAGCAATCTTTATGCTCCTGAATGTCTGTGACGTCGGAAATGAACCAGCAACAGCTGCTATTTTAACACTCTTGACAGCAAGCTTTTCCCTGACAACAGAGACAAAATTGGGATAGACGCAAATAGCTGCAATATTTGGAATGTTGGAAAACCTGCCCTGGAAACTGTTTACTTTCCCGGTCATATGAATTATAGTGCTCTTGCTGTCTGTAGTATTAAGGCTTGTCAGGTCGATAAGATTCAGGATCTTCATCAGCAGACGCTTCTCTGGAACTTCAGGGACTGACCCCATGACATCTTTAAGCCCCTTCCTGATATCATTCTCTGAAGGACATGATTTAATGGGTTTTTGATATAATTTAGTCATAGCTGATCAGGTTAAATCAATACGGACATCAAGAGAAAAAAGTCGGGTTTAATATAATGCTTTTTGTATTCATAACGATTTTTATTTTGAAAGTAAATTAATAATTGCATTTTGTAGTTTGAAAATATGATTTCATCAAGTTACCGGGAAAAGGTATTAATTAATTTGCTAAATTGATCTCAAAATCAACATATTAATACTGGTTATCATGAAATATAACAAATCAAAATCAATATTTCCGGTCTTTTTAATTGAACTGGGGATTTTACTGTTTTCAGTTACGGCATTTGCCCGGGGATCAGACTTGTCTGTTGATTCCGCAGATAATCAAGCCATTCCCTCCGGTTGTACCGTGTTTACCATTGCCAAGGGTGGACATGTATTTTTTGGAGGCAATGACGACTATATAAACCCGGATTCATACTATTGGGTCGATCCCGGTGATTCTGCCAATTACGGAGTAATCTGGATCGGTACTCCGGACAATGTCCAGCAGGGAGTAAGCGAAAAAGGACTGGCTTATGATGCAAACGGACTTCCAAAAGTGGATGTGAATCCCCACAATGAACAGATTCCGGTTTTGGGAGACTATAACATTTATCCGATCCGGATAATGCATGAGTGCGCTACAGTTGAGGAGGTTATTACATGGATAAAAACGCATCAGTGGCATTCCTACATGCACGACCAGATGCAGTTTGCCGATGCGACCGGAGATGCAGTGATAATTAGCGCCGGGACAGATGGAGAGGTAGCTTTTACGCGCAAACCATCGGGAGATGGATTCCTGGTCTCTACAAATTTCAATGTGGTAAATCCTTCAAATGGTTTTGGCTATCCCTGCTGGCGTTATGACAAGGCTCATGAATTATTAGGGGAATTGCTGAACAGTGAAGGAGAGCTTACAGCAACGGATGCTACGAACGTTCTTGATGCCGTACATATGGAAAAAGGTTCCAGCTGGACCCTTGAATCAATGGTGGCTGATCTGGTAAATGGTGTTGTGTACATATATTACTTCTACCAGTATGATCGGCCGGTAGTATTAAATGTTAAAGATGAATTGTCAAATCCAAGAGAAGCCGGACCACTAAGTTCTCTTTTCCCGGATGACGTAAGGCAGGAAGCTGCCCGACGATATAACCAGGAAATGGCTACTGCCAGAACAAACCAGATTGTTGGAATATCATGGACAGCAATAATATTTGTAAGTTTAATTTTGCTGTTTACCATCTCTTCCGATAATAAAAAAGGATTAAAATTCTGGATTCCGGCAGTGGTTGTCCTCGGTCCGCTTGCATTACTGGTAAAATTATTGGCAGCAGGGAACCGAAAAACAGATTACCGGCGGATCGCACTGATAGAAACTACAGGTGACCTTATACCTGTCGTGGCAGCCTTTACTATTGCGTTCATTATCCTTATTCTGGTAATGATGTCACATGGAATTAGCGGGCTATTACAGATTGTAATAATGTTCGGACTCCCATTATTTGTGTCCTGGCTGATGTTCCAGGGACCAATATTAACCTCAGTGAGTCAAAGAAAATTCAGCATGTTTTTAATACAGCGTCTGCCTCAGGTAATAGTGGTAACATTACTGGGTTTGTCAGGAATATATGCTATTGCACTGCCACTGATGAATAAGAGTCTTGCTATGTCTCAGATAAAACCTTTATCTCCCTGGATTGTAATGACCTGGTGGGCAATAGTAGTTCTGGGTTCTCTGGCAGGCGGGCTTTTAGTGTTTCTTTATGAGCGCTGGGCTGTAAAACAGGGTTTTCAGGCCTGGATTATCCTGTCAGGCAATGAAGGAGAGGCTGTTACTCCATCGTGGCGCAGGATTTGGTGGTGGATCCTTATCAGCATTATGACCCTGATTATTGGACTTGTTACAGGAGTAATACTGTTGCAAATGATGGCAGGATAGCTGAGGAACCTGTGCAGAACAGGTATTCAGATTTTTCAGCAATTACTGTTGTCCCTTTTAAGCTTTTTGTTTCTCGCCAGAGAAGCAAAAATTCCAATGATGCAAAGCACGGAGAATATCATAAATCCGGTGCGCATTGCTGCAATAAGCCCGGGATAAGTTTCGGGTTGTATGGCCTCCTGTCCAATATAAAGGGCAAGAAGCATCATTGCTATACCCATACTGAGCATCTGACCCACCATCCGCATTGTACCTACAACACCTGATGCAACACCCAGATGTTTTTTCTCCACGGAGCTCATTATCGCATTGGAATTGGGCGATGAAAAGAGGGCAAATCCAATACCCATTATGATCAGAAGACTGATAATAAAAAATATCGGACTTGTTTCGTTAACAAAACACAGCATTATCAATCCTGTTGCGGTAAGCCCCATGCCGAGAGATGCAATTACTCCCGGATTATATCTGTCTGACAATTTTCCTGCCAGGGGAGAAAGAAGCGCCATCATTACCGGCTGGGAGATCATGATGAATCCGGCTGTGCGGGCATCAAATCCTTTGAGATACTGAAGATAAAGACTGATGAAAAAACCCGTGGCTGAAGTTGCCGAATAATGGATAAGGGCAGCTATCCCCGAGAAGGCAAAGACCCTGTTGCGCAGGATCAGTCTGACGTCAAAAACAGGATTGCTGATATTCTTTTCAAAGAACACGAAAAGCAATCCCAGGATCAAAGCTGAACCGAGGAAGATCCATCCGGCAGAAGATGGCAGCTTTGAAAAACCATACATAAAGGAAGCTATTGAAATGCCGTATATAACGGATCCTTTCCAGTCAAATTTTTCGCCTTCAGCTTCAGCCCATTCCGTTCTGATTTTTGTAAGTATCAGGTAAAGGGAAACTATTCCCACGGGAACAAGGAAAACGAAAATGCTTCTCCATCCGAAATACTGCGTCAGCAATCCTCCTATGACAGGACCGCTTGAGAGACCTGTGTAAACGGCTGTAATATTGATACCCATAGCTCTGCCACGTTCTCCGGGCCCGAAAACAGAAGTAAGGATTGCCAGGCTGGTACCAAAAATCATAGCCCCTGATATACCCTGTAATATCCGGAATGTTATTAGGGATTCAATATTCCATGAGAATATTATCAGGAAGGTGGATAAGGTAAAAAGAACTATGCCCCAGGTGAATATTTTCTTCCTGCCTACAATATCTGCAAGCCTTCCGAAGGGAAGAAGAAACATAGCCGACGAAAGGATAAAACTGCTGGCTATCCATCCAAGCTCAATGGCTGTTGTGTTAAAATCCTTGCTTATTGCCGGCAGGGCAAGGTTAATGGCTGATCCCAGAAATGGAGTCAGGAAGGCAGCAAATGCTGATACAAGCAAAACTGATCTTTTCAATGATTTTTCGTCCACAGAGCGGCTTTTTTCCTTCATCAGCACCTATTCTTTGTTTTTAGTGTCAATAATAATTGTAACCGGGCCGTCATTGACAAGGCTTATATCCATCATTGCCCCGAATTCACCTGTTCCGACCGGCTTGCAAAGCAATTCCGTAAGCTTTGAAATTAACTTTTCATAAATGGGAATTGCAATTTCAGGCGGTGCGGCTTTTATATATGAAGGCCTGTTTCCTTTTTTTGTTTTTGCGTGAAGTGTAAACTGACTGATAACCATAATATCCCCTCCTGTTTCCATGACTGACAGGTTCATTATACCGTTGATGTCATTGAAAACCCTTAACTGTACAATCTTGCTGCCAAGCCATTCAATATCATCGTCGTTGTCCGCCTCTTCAATACCCGCAAATACCAGCAATCCGGGACCAATTTCAGACCGGATCATGCCATTAATGGTAACGGAGGCCTCTCTTACACGCTGAATGACTGCTCTCATCCGGATTTTTAAAGTGTCAAATATAGCCATTCAATTTAAAATTCTGATGATGATGTTTTATATTATATTTGCCCGGTACACATATGTTTCATGGATTTGCTTACCATCATCGCAGTTGCCCTGGGTTTGTCTTTTGACACATTTGCAGTTTCTCTGTCATATGGAGCAGTCCGGAATAAAATACTATTCCGGCAGGCAGCGCGTATGGCTATAGTACTGGCAATATTTCAGGCAGGATTTCTTGTTATCGGTTATTTCCTGGGATCCTTTGTTAGTGAAATCATGAAAGCTGCCGATCACTGGATCGCTCTTGCACTGCTGCTGTTTCTTGGAATCAGGATGATAGTTGAGGGAATCAAACGAAAAGCAGAAGATGAAGTGAGGGATCATACCAAACCGCTGGAACTCATTACAATTGCTGTCGGAACCAGCATTGACGCATTTGCAGTGGGTATCAGTTTCGCTCTTCTGGATTTAAGGATATGGATATCCGGAATTATAATCGGAACGGTTACTTTCCTGGCTTCAATGACAGCGATAAGGATAGGAAAATCGGCAGGGGAGAAACTGGGCCAGAGAGTTGAGATCATAGGCGGATTGATACTGATTGCCATTGGCATAAAGATATTCCTGGAACATATGCTGGCCTGAATAATAACCGGTAGTGGCTCTTATCAATCAGTTTTTTATACAGCGCACCGAAAGGCCGAATATATTAAGATTCGCTCCTCTTACCAGGCTGCCTGAATTATAATAAAGGATGGCATAATATGACGATGACGGCAGAGCCGTTGAGGAACTCCACCATTGTGCATTGATGCCAATATCCGCAAATGTACCGTCATCCTTTCTGTTCCCCCCCGGAAGCGCGGTAAAACCTGTTTCGTTTGTGCCACTGTTAGGATTCCCCCAGTGGATGCTTCCGGCTTCTTTCAGTTTGTCGCCCGCAATACTCTCACCTCCCAGGTAATTGGTCAGGGCTATCCATTCCGCGTTAGCTGGAACATGCCAGCCGGAAGGACATAATTTGCCTGTATTTACCGCATACCAGTTGTATAAAGCTCCGTAAACTGACTTATATGTGTTTTCATCATTGTTATACCAGCAATACCCCGGAGCTGTAAGAGTTTTCCATTGTGTATTGTCTGTTACGATTGGTATGACCGTACCATCTTTATAATGAGTGGTTTTAAGGTTTTCCTGCATCCATGTTTGTGTGCCGATTGTCACAGAATAATAATAATTGTTGTCTGCGTCTGCCAATACATATGTTTTAAAGGACAGATCATCACTGCTCGTAGCTCCGAGTTCATTTGTCGCTTTGATCCTGAAATGGTAAGTTGTTCCGGGGATTAGTCCTGTCAGATCTGCGCTGACATTCACAGAGCTGTTTCCGGTAACAGGACTTTGAGCAGGTGTCGCTATGTTTCCATAAGTTGTTGTGGTTCCCCATTCAAAACCAACTGAAGTCTCCAAGTGGTTTGGATTCACCGAACAATTCAATGTAACTGTATTGATTTTCAGATTGGTAAATGCCTCTTCAGCCACTACGGGAACCTGTCCGGGCGTGGCAAACACCATGTCGTTGCTGTATTTAATTCCAAGTGAATTTTCAGCTTTGATCCTGAAGTGGTATGTTGTTGCAGGATTTAATCCGGTCAGTTCTGCGGTCACCCATACAGCTGAATCACCGGAAACAGGACTTTGTGCTGAAGGGACTATACTTCCGTAATTTGTTGTGATTCCGTATTCAAAATCGACTGTTGTTGACAACAGATTTGGATTAACAGTTCCGCTTAAAGAAGCTGAATGGGCTTCAATATTTGATGCATCAAGGGCATTTGGGGAAGGTTCATTTCCAAGTGTCGTGAAAGATTCTGCATTTCCGTATCCTGTACCTGCTTTGTTTGTTGCATAGGCTCTAACATAATACATTGTATTAGGAGAGAGTTCTGATAAATTGCTGGTGAAGGATAAAGAGACCGAATCCCAGATTTCAGTGGTTTTGTTATTCTGAACAGTCGGATTCTCTGAAGTATCCCAGCAAACGCCTCTTTCTGTCACATCGGCTCCTCCGTCGTCAGTAATAGTGCCGCCTGAAACAGCAGTTGTTGTGGTGATCTCAGTCACAACAGTTGTAGACAGTACAGGAGGCACCTGTTTTTCAGTACATGAAAAGAATAACAAGGTAAACAGGATTACACCTGAAATTCTGAAGGGATTTTTCATAATGGCGGTCACTTGATTTCAAAGTTAATAAGAAATAACAAACCAACGATCATGTTGTAACCGCAGAATTTAATTAAACATACACTACCGGTTAAAAAGATTTTAAACCCTGATTCATTCCCTTACACATAAACTTGTTTTTAAATTACAGGTGATGTACTTTTAGTTCTTAAAATTACTGATATGAAATTCGTTATTAATGCAATCGTTCTGCTTCTGACGTTATCAGAAACCGGCTGGTCTCAGCCGAAGAATATATATGATGCCTATGCCATAGAGTATGCCAGAAATAAATCCCGGACATCTGCATCGAACATCGCTATCGGGGGAAACTCAAAGGACTCTGTTTCCTTCTCATACTATTTCTGGTATTTAAATGGCGATAACGGAAGAAAAGTGCTTGTGGATGTTGGTTATGTCAGAGATTATTCGAAACCGCTTACTAATCAGGACTATATAAGACCAGATTCTGCCCTTCAAAGGATAAATGTGAGTCCTGATGAAATTACGGATATCATAATAACCCATCCTCATTCCGATCATATTGACGGACTCAATTTATTTCCGGCAGGAACTATCTGGATACAGAGAAATGATTATACCTATTTTGTCGGTGACGGATGGCAGAAAGATGCTGATCACCGGGGGCTGAACAAAGGAGATGTATTAAAGATCGTACAGGCAAACCTCGATGGGAGAGTTCAGTTTGTGGATGGTGACAGTATCGAAATAATTCCGGGTATAAGGGTTTTTATTGGTTCGAAGCATACCTTTGAATCCCAGCACCTGCTTGTGGACACAAAAGCAGAAAAAGTGCTTCTTGCTTCCGATGACAGCTGGTTTTATTATAATCTGGATCATGAGCTTCCGATACCACTGGTTCTGGATGCAGATGCATACACTGCCCAGCTCAGGAAGATGAAAACCCTTATTCCAAACAAAGATCTTATCATCCCGGGACATGATCCGCTGGTTATGCATAGGTTCCCGAAAGTTGCTGAAGGGGTGGTGAAGATCAGGTAACCCCAGGGGGGAAAACGAATCCAGAAACTACATTATGTTGCTGATTATGTTTGTATTAAAATAGATTAGTTTTATACAAATGAATAACCTAAATTCGTTTAAAGTTTTTTCAACATTACAAAAAAGATCATGAAACAAATTGCAGTAACACTTATTTCAATTTGCCTTTTCAGCTTTGGATCGTTTGTTCAGGCACAAGAGGCTATTCCTGCTTCCGGCGGCAATGCCACCGGAACAGGCGGTACTTCAAGTTATACTGTCGGCCAGTTGGATTATGCCAGTTATTATGACTCAGGCGGGAAAATAAACGCCGGAGTTCAGCATCCATTTGAAATATCGGAAATAACAGGTATAAAAGAAGCTTCAGGAATTATCCTTGAATGTTCGGTGTTTCCTAATCCTTCAACTGATTTTCTGATGATAAAAGTTGAAAACTATGACAGTAAGAACTTGTCGTATCGGCTCTATGACGTCAATGGGAATCTTTTAGAAAATAAAAAAATAGAAGGTAATGAAACTCAGGTCTGGATGAGGAAATTTGCCTCAGGAGCATATTTCATTAAAGTGACAGATGATATAAAAGAAATTAAAACATTTAAGATCATTAAAAATTGATTGATGTGATGATGAGTTGATGTGATGATGAGATGATGAGATGATGTGATATTTATGGTAAAAAGCTAATATACAGCATAATAACAACAATGAAAAATAAAATCAAGTAATAATAAAAATTTTATGTTTATGAAAAGAGCATTAAAAAATCTAAAAGTAGTGTTAATCATCACATTAACACATCTGCTAATCAGCTCATCATTATTTGCTCAGGCTCCGCAGAAAATGAGCTACCAGGCAGTGATCCGTGATGCAACCAACCACCTTGTTGTCAACACTCTGGTAGGAATGCAAATAAGTATTATACAAGGTTCTGAGCTTGGAACAGCTGTTTATATTGAGACACAAACTCCGACAACAAATGAAAACGGACTTGTTACAATTGAAATTGGCACGGGAACAACCGGCGATGATTTTTCTGCA
>DATKXL010000280.1:0-5903 GCA_035529055.1 Bacteroidales bacterium | reverse complement strand
CATTAATGAAAGACCTGAAAATGTGCAGTATTACCTGATTGAACAGGTTGTAAATGCCTTATCCGGTAACGGAAATGTTGTAAGCACCGGGATTACAGCTGCGAGAACTAGCTGGGTGATGGATGAGGTGGTCAGGGAGTATTACAAAGGGATGAAGGCTGAGGGTATACACAACAAACGATAAACGATAAACGATTTTAATTAAATACTTAATTATGAAAGATTTATCTGATATAGGATTAATCGGGTTGGCTGTTATGGGGGAAAACCTTGTTCTCAACATGGAAAGCAAAGGATTCCAGGTAACTGTTTATAACCGGACACTTCATAAAGTTGATGATTTTATTGCCGGAAGGGCAAAGGGGAAGAATATCATAGGTGCTCATTCGATAGAAGAGCTTGTGAAATCACTGTCCCTTCCAAGAAAGGTAATGGTGATGGTCAAAGCCGGAAGCGCTGTTGATGACATGATCAATACCCTTATACCCCATCTTGAGCCGGGAGATATCATTATAGATGGCGGCAACACCCATTTCCCCGACACCAACAGACGTACAGCCTATGTGGAAAGCAAAGGTTTGTTATACATAGGTACCGGTGTTTCAGGCGGAGAGGAAGGTGCTCTGCTTGGACCCTCAATAATGCCCGGGGGATCAAAGGCTGCATGGCCTGAAGTCAAAACTATTTTCCAGGCAATTGCGGCTAAGGTCGAAGATGGTTCGCCCTGCTGCGACTGGGTTGGAGAGAATGGTGCCGGACACTTTGTAAAGATGGTACACAACGGAATAGAATACGGTGATATGCAGCTTATATGTGAAGCCTATCAGATTATGAGAGATATGCTTCAGATGAGCGCTGATGAGATGCATCTGGTCTTTAAAGAGTGGAACGAGGGCGAGCTGGATAGTTACCTTATTGAAATAACCCGTGATATACTTGCATATAAAGATAGCGATGGCAAACCGCTGGTTGATAAAATACTTGATACGGCCGGTCAGAAAGGTACCGGTAAATGGACTGGTGTTGCTGCCCTTGACCTTGGTATCCCTCTGACATTAATCGGAGAAGCAGTTTTTGCCAGATGTCTTTCAGCAATCAAGGACGAAAGGGTTAAAGCATCAGCGATTCTAAATGGGCCGGAAACTACTTTTAATGGAGATAAGATTGCATTCATTAATGATTTAAGGGAAGCCTTATATGCTTCAAAAATAGTATCCTATGCTCAGGGTTATGCCCTGATGAAGGCAGCTGCCGATGAATACTCATGGGATCTGAATTACGGAGGTATTGCTCTTATGTGGAGGGGTGGATGCATTATACGATCTGCTTTCCTCGGTAAAATCAAAGAGGCTTTCAATAATAATCCCGGCATAACAAATCTTCTGCTTGATCCTTTCTTCAAAGACAAAGTGGAAAAAGCGCAGAAAGGCTGGAGAAATGTTGTTTCGACAGTTATAATAAACGGAATACCCGTGCCGGCAATATCATCGGCTCTTGGCTACTTCGACGGGTACAGGTGTGAAAGGTTACCGGCTAATCTGCTCCAGGCTCAGCGTGATTATTTTGGTGCCCATACATATGAACGTCTTGACAAACCAAGGGGGGAGTTTTTCCATACCAACTGGACAGGGCGTGGAGGAACGACTAGTTCATCAACTTATAATGTATAATCTTTAACCAACCTATAGAAAATGACACAAACTAACAAAATTGGCAACTACAGGTGGACAGTCTGCGCTCTGATATTCTTTGCGACAACTGTTAACTATCTCGACAGACAGGTGATCGGGATACTAAAACCATTGCTTGAAAGCGATCTCAGCATCGGGGAAAAGGAATACTCTTATATTGTTATGGCCTTCCAGCTGTTTTATGCAATTGGCATGGTCATAGCCGGGCGACTTATTGATAAATTCGGCACAAAGCTCGGTTATGGTGTTGCTGTGGCATTCTGGAGCCTGGCGGCAATGGGGCATGCCCTGGCCAAAGGAGCATTAGGGTTTGGATTCTGGAGAGCTATGCTGGGTGTCAGTGAATCAGCTAACTTCCCGGCAGCCATCAAGACCGTTGCGGAATGGTTCCCCAAGAAGGAGAGAGCATTGGCAACAGGTATCTTTAATTCCGGAACCAATGTTGGTGCAATAATAGCGCCTCTTGCCGTGCCTGCAATAGTGATTGCCTGGGGATGGCAGGCTGCTTTCATCATAACCGGTGCAATAGGTTTTATATGGATCGTTTGCTGGTTCATCTTTTATGAGATACCTGAAAAACATAGAAGGATATCTGCGGGAGAACTTGCGCATATACACAGCGATGTTGACGAGAGAGAGGAAACAAAAGAGGAAATACCATGGTTAAAGCTTTTAAAGTTTCGTCAGACATGGATATTTTTTATAGGTAAAGGGTTGACCGATCCTATATGGTGGTTCTATCTTTTCTGGATTCCCGGCTGGCTTGCTGAAGTGAGGGGTACCGGTCTGGATGTGAAATCATTCGGTCTTCCATTGGTAGTAATTTATTCGGCAACTACTGTCGGAAGCATTTTTGGAGGCTGGCTTTCGTCATTTATGATTAAAAAGGGAATGTCGCCCTTTAATGCAAGAAAATGGTCTATGCTCCTGTTTGCTATCCTTGTTACCCCTATTGTTTTTGCATCCTCCTCTACTATCAGTACATGGAGCGCAGTACTCTTAATTGCTCTTGCCGCTTCATCACATCAGGCATGGTCGGCAAACATCTTCACAACAGTATCGGATGCATTTCCCAAGAGAGCAGTCAGTTCGGTAACAGGTTTCGGTGGTATGGCGGGGGCACTTGGAGGTCTTGGTGTTTCATACCTGGCCGGGGCAGTTCTCAACTTCTATAAAAAGGCAGGGCATGTTGAAACCGGGTATGTTGTGATGTTCATAGTAGCGGGTTGTGCATACCTGCTGGCATGGATACTAATGAATGTTTTCGCACCAAAAAACAAAAAGGTAATTATTGATTAATAATAGCTTACTATATTTCATATAACGTATCTCCATGAAAAAACTAGGAAAATATTCCATAGGATTAGGTGACAGGTTTGGCCATCAGGGTCATGCCCAGCTTAAAGCAATCATTGAAGCCGGTGTGAAAGGAGTTGAAATTACGCCGGTCTGGAACAAATCAAACAGGGAACATATTATTATAGGCACACAACCGGATGATGTAAGGACTGAAGCTGATACAGTCACAAAGAATGCACGGTTCAAAAAATCATTTTTTGTTGATGCTGATCATATTAATTTCGACACTGTTGACAGGTTTATAGCGAGTTCGGATTTTTTCACAATTGATGTTGCTTCCTATATCGGTAAAAGAGCAGATGAATCAGCAATACAGGAGTTCCTGAGCCATTCAGAGCAATACACTGGATCGATCAAAGTCCCCGGAATTAAGAAATCCTTGAGATCTTCCAGATCCTTTCTGAATGATATTGCTGAAAAATATCTTTTTGCAGCTAAAAAAGCCGGAGAGATTTACAGGAAAATAGAAAAAAATAAAGGTCAGGGGAATTTCATTCCGGAAGTATCAATGGATGAAGTACCGGCACCCCAGACTCCCCTGGAACTCTTTTTTATACTTAAGATGCTAAGTGCTGAAAAAATCCCAATACAGACCATCGCTCCGAAGTTCTCCGGAAGATTCAATAAAGGGGTTGACTATGTTGGTGATCCTGTGAAGTTTGCAGAGGAGTTTGAAGCCGATCTTCTCGTTATAGATCTGGCAATTAAGGAATTTGGCCTTCCTGACAACCTTAAAATGAGTATCCATTCCGGATCTGATAAGTTTACAATTTATCCTCATATCGGATCCATAATCAGGAAGCACAATAAAGGTATTCATTTAAAAACGGCAGGAACCACCTGGCTGGAGGAGGTTATCGGTCTGGCCGAAGCAGGTGGTGAGGCTCTCGAATTTGTTAAAGAGATCTATATTAAATCGATTGAGAAAATTGAAGAGCTGTGCGCACCCTATGCTGATGTTATTGATATTGATACTGCTATGCTGCCATCAGGCGACACAGTCTCGGGCTGGAACAGCAGCAAATTTGCAGCATCGTTGAGGCATGTACCCGGGGATCCTGATTTTAATCCCAACATGCGTCAGCTTATCCATGTAGCTTATAAGCTTGCAGCAGAGAAAATGGATAACTATTTCAGGCTTCTTGAAACGTATGAAGATATAGTATCCGAGTGTGTTTATGATAACATATACCACCGGCACATCTGCAGGTTGTTCGATATAGAATAAGCCGTTTAGAACAGAGAAAACGAATCGTATAACTTACCGGCCTAACTCCAGTGCAGCAAGAATGAACGGGGCAACTCCTTTGGTATCGTTATCAAAACGTTTCTCGTTTACATAATATTCATAAGATCCGTCCCGGTAGGGATTGCCGCCCAGTCCGCAGCCTCCGCAGATGTTATGGAATGTGACAAGCCCCTCTTCATCAACTGACACAAGCTCTTTTATGACCCCGTCAAAAGCCTCATTTGCAATATCAAGATATTGCTTATCAAGATACCCTTTATGAGCCCCTCTTGCAAAAACATATGTAAACATAGCTGATCCTGAGCCTTCAAGATAGTTCCCTTCTCTCCCGCCATGGTTCAGAACCTGGAACCAGATACCGGTTTTCGGATCGCGGACTTTAAGAAGAGCCTCACAAGTGTTCTGCAGAATTTTTATTAAACTGTTCCTGTCAGGATGATCGTCAGGAAGGTAGTCAAGAATGTCAAGAATAGCCATAGTAAACCACCCAGTGGCCCTGCTCCATGGATAGTGTGATTTACCGGTTTCAGGATCACACCATTTCTGCTGACGGCTCTCATCCCAGGCGTGCATAAGCAGACCGGAATTCTGATCGAGAGTCTTCTCATAAACCATTTTTACCTGGGAGGTGGCAACATCGTACCATTCAGGGGCGTTGAATTCCTTTGCATACTGTACCATATATGTGGAAGCCATAAATATTCCATCGAGCCACATCTGCCATGGATAGATATTCTTATGCCAGTAGCCGCCCGAATTTGTTTTAGGATGGGTTTTTAACTGTTCAATAAAATTATCAAGTGCAATTTTGTATTTTGCTACAGGATTTCTTCGGTAAAGAGTCAAAACGTTTCTCCCGGGAAATATCCTGTCAAGGTTATATTCTTCCAGCCTGTAGTCAATTACCGAACCATCAGCCTGTACAAAATAATTTACCCAATCCTCCATATATTTTGAATAACGGCTGTCAACAGATCCGAGCCTGTCAATCGCCATACCCAGAAATGCTACATCGTAAGCCCATTTCGGTTTCCTGTCAACGTAATAGATAAGGCTGTCTGAAGTGGCAATGACTGTATTTGCCATTCTTACTGACCATGCAGGCTCTGCCTTTCTGTTCTTTTTATCCTGACCCTGGAAATTACATGCAGTGGCACAAAATAAGATTAATAGAAAACTCTTTCTTAACATGCTGTATTAAGGTTCCACCAGACATAAAAATACTAATAACCAGAATTTTGCCAGAATCCATCAGGATCAGGGCCGCTTGTCAGATTTGTTACTGCATCAATCTGAGGGGTTGGTATCGGCCTTAACGTATGGAAGTTCTTTATGTTAATTTTTGCACTCCCATTATATGTAGTTATCCTCTCTAAAAGCTTTCCTGTTCGTTTCAGATCGAACCATCTCTGCTGTTCCCCGCATAGTTCTCTGGCTCTTTCATCAAGAATAACATTTATGTCTTTTACAGTAACCTGTGCCTCTTCAGATGCAGACAGAACATTGGACTGACCCGTGATAGCGCGTGCGGTTCTCAGGTCATTTAATTTTATTATTGCATTTGCAGACTGGCCTCCCATCATATAACCTTCAGCTGCTATAAG
>DATKXL010000279.1:0-2938 GCA_035529055.1 Bacteroidales bacterium | reverse complement strand
TATGTCCCAGCCCAGCTTGTCAAGGTGGTAAAGCAGGGGTTTTTCGACATGGTTGCGTTCGTCGAGTTTTATGTGCGGGGGTGTTTTATCTTGGATCATTTTGCCTTATCTCCGAAATTTATGAAGAGCAAATTTTTCCTCTCCTCGTCATTCTTAAAACTAAAGTCCCAGCGCTTTTCCATAAACCGAAGCAAATTAAGCCCACGTTCACGTATTTGGTCTGGACCCCATGTGGTTTGTTGCGAGACTTCGATCTCAGAGTGGGAGCCATCAGCATAACCATTCCGGATTTTCCGATTCTCCTCATCAAACTTTGCATTCTTTTTGTCCGCAAAGCTGTCGTTTTGTAGTGCTGAATTGATGGACATTGATAGCAAAAGCAGGTTACCTAAGGTCGCATTGTAATAACGGCGGTTTGCCTCATCGATATTATCAAAGCCCATTCTTCAGTTTCCGTCTGCGGATAGATATGTTCAATGGAAATTTTATCTTTCTCTTTTCTTAAAAGGTCACTCCAATCGACCTTCTTCTGGCGACTTTCAGAAAGGAGACTAAGTTCGTATTCATAAAGAAAATACCTAAGTCCGTACCAGTCGTAATAGCCAACCTGCCGTTCAAATTTTTTGAAAAGAATATTGTAGAAATCATTAATCTTTAGCGTCCCGTCTAAGTTTAAAGTGTAGGACAGTCCCTCTTCCAGTTTTTCTGCGATTCTCCCGATGTTGATCTCGCTGCGGTCTATCGACCTGGCTGCGTTATAGAATTCGCTACTTCGGTAATTTGCTCTTGCAGAATTCATTCGGAAGGCTATAAAAATAAAACGTTCAATTCTTTGGAAAACATTGATTCTCTCGAATTCACTCTTTCCATTCTTAAGAATGGACATTACCAGTGGCCGGAAGTAAACCATACCGATTCGGTTGAGTCGGTCAAGCCATTGCTGTTCATCCTTTGACATGTCGTTTGCCAAATCGGGGGAAAAGAAAATCATCATCATTCAGTGGTCGTGCTTTGGCCGGTCTTGATGCGCTGCTGCTTGGCAATCAGCGCCTCGGTCTGTTCGATCGCCTGGTCCACTGTCAAGAGGACCTCGGCTATTTTAGTTTGTTCGGGTTTGGGGAATTGAAATACCTCAATCTTGCCCAGAACTTCTTTATCGACATGGGGAATTCCTGATCCAGAAGTTTGCCCTTTCAGAAACGATTCCCAGTGTTTGACGGCATAAAAGAAGTATTCCTTGTCGAAAGTATCGTCGTGACTAATCCGGCTCATAGTAGAGGCGAGAATGCCTCTTCGCGCCCTGAAGAATTCTCCTGCATTTGAACCGTCCCATAAAACGATTGTATCTCCGTCCAGCACGCGAACAGCATTTACACTGGCCTTGACGGGTTCAGCCGTGCCTCGTCCTCGCAAGTATTCAGGGGTGAGATACAGCTCTGCATCATGCCAAAAATACGGATGCTGCGCCGGGGGTTTGCCTTTATCAAGAGTGCTGATATCTCGAAGTTTTTGAACTTCGCAAGTCATGACGCTCAATTCAAATACCCCAGCGCCTTCAGTTCGTTGCCGACAACTCCTATGGCTCTAGTTTTTTCAACCCGCAGTTTCGATTTAAGGGTGGAATTCTTCAAAACTACATGCATTCTAAACCTGTCGAATTCGAGAGGTTTAAAATCAGGATGGCTTAACTTATTCCGCAAGCATTGCTGTTCCGCCTGACGTGCAAGCTGCTGCTGTACCGCTGCGAGGTTTCCAATCGTCCCAACCATGTCGGTCATAGATTGATCGTGTTGGCTATTCATTATCCTCATCCCCATTTCTCTGTTTTATCAGGAGAGCTCGCCCTTTTTCAGTCACCCGGTATTTCTGTTTACTACTGCTCGGCTTATCGGGAATTGTCATTTCCAAAAGCTCAGCCTCAATAAGTGGATTAAGAACCAGGTTCCTGAACTTAGTGCGGTCTGCCCTTCCAGCAATTTTCATGAGCTCAGTTATTCCAGTATCAATCAAGCACTTATGCAATATTTCAACCTGGTGCCGACTTAGTGCGCATTAAAATCGATATTGTTTTTGAGCACCCCTGCGAGAGAATCGTTTTCTTCTTCGACTGCAGCAATGGCCTTGTTAAGCATGTTGCCGATATCATGCTTCAGATCCTTCAGTGCAGGAACCAGATCACCGTTCTCGTCGGTCCATGACTCATGCCAGCGGGCACGGACAGGAACGAAGAAAGTCTCGCCGTAGGATGTCTTATCTTCCAGCAGTTCCTTGATGAGATCCGGCTGATCCTTTAGATGCGAGAAATCCTTTTTGCGCAGTTGCTCGCGCTTGCGGTCGAACTCATCTGAAAGACGTTTTAGAAAGAGCATCCCGAAGATGAATTCCTTAAATTCGGAGGCATCCATCTTGCCACGCAGAATATCGGCAGATTTAAACAGAAAGTTTTCGAGTTGGGAGAGCGTGATTTTTTCAGTAGTCAAGATTTATTTCCTTCTGTAATCTTTTTTTTAATAATGAACAAAGTAAATACCGTTTATAATGAATTAGAAAGCTTTTTATTGTTTCGGCTTGACTTAGTTTTAGCCAATTTCAACAAGTCTTTAAAAAAGCATAATAATCCACAATATTTTGGAGCATTTTTTGTATTTTATTATATCAAGGAGATTTTCAGCTTTAATCATGGCATCTTTCAAATTTGAGATTTATTTGGTCCATTCTCAATAATAGCTTAATATTCCTTTGGAATATCTTCTTTTGCTACTAGTTTTGTTAATGTTCAATGTTGAAATTTTCTTTATAACCCACCTTTCCCACCTTAAATCATAAATAGTTCAGAATGTTAGTTCTAAATTGTATCGCAAGATGCTGTTTTTCCCCTTTTTCTTCTGTTTATTCTATAGATGTTTTTATAGCTATTACGGTCAATTATGAATATTCT
>DATKXL010000278.1:0-2273 GCA_035529055.1 Bacteroidales bacterium | reverse complement strand
AATGCACTAAAATAGTTGATATTTCAAAATTCATTGATTCTGAACTTTCAATATGTAAAGCACAAAACGGAGAACTGCTATATAAACCTTACTTGGAACGTTTACAGGAACTCAAAAGAATATTAATCACAGATTTTCACGGTAAACAACTTCCCGTAAATTACGAATAAGCTGCTCCTTCAAAGATAACATTCATATTATTAAGCCAGGGATATTTCTGACGAGAAAATTTTTGCATTACTTCAAGAATAAGTGGAAGGTTTCTTTTCTTTTTCAGTTGTACGGTAATTGTATTTCCCCGGATAATAATATCAGCACCATTTAGAACAAATTTATCATAGAGACTTTGAATCGAGAGATTTGAGTATCGTTCCAGTTCCAATGCAAACAACCGGTAAAGGTTGTGTGCCAGAATAGACATTGTAAGATCAAAATCGACCTTAATGACCATGGAAGAAGAGACCATGTTCAGGTGAAAAAAATCTACTTGTTCGGAAATAGATTTCTCAACAATCCAGCGACGTGCATATTTTCTGATTACCTTTTCGATTGTCAGATCAAAGTCGTTCGTAATGATAACAGCCGGTTTTATCTTACCATTACCGGTTATTGTGATCTGCCTGATATCTTTGTCATATTCTTTAAGGAAGACCTGTTCATCATAAACACGCAAGATTCTATGTTTATTACCGGCACATTCAACACTCACTTTCTTCCATCCTGCTGCAGGTAGTTCAGATATTCTTTCAAGCATCAGTTTACCTCTTCGGCGGATAGTGATAAATTTAATCTCTGCCTGATCCAGTTTTTTCAGGTTTTCATAATTGGTGAACCTGCTGTCAAAAACAATGTATCTTAGCCTGTCATCTTTCTTTGTGCTGTTGCTATGGTAAAAATCCAGAAATTCAAGGACAACCGCGCTCTCATCCTTTTGCAGAATATTGGCATTGCCATAATCGATCAATCCGCTGTCGGGATCATGCGCAAGCACGGCCAGCATGCTGCTGAGCGCTTTGCCTCTCTTCCCCGACCAGTTGTTTTCCAGATGGCTGTCATCTCCCCAGTAGGGGATGGTAGTAAAATCCAGATTGGATGTATCTTCCAGTAATCCGGCTTTCATCCATAACCTGTGAAGTTGTTTTAAAAACTTCCGGTTCATTTTACTCGTGACCCGGTCAGAATACGAAGTGTACCATGCTGTTTTGGGTAACACGTTAAGCCCTGCAAACAGGCCCATACCCCGGTCCATACACCATGTATCATCGGCGCAATACCGGCGACGGTTCGATAATTTCAAAGCCAGAAAACTAAGAATAGATGCACTCTTGCCAATCACAGATGTTTCAGGATAATCTGATTTGTTAATGACGGCGTCTATTTTGTATCGTTTTATCAATACCAGGAGCATCAGTATTCCGGCATTTGAGCTTTTAAAAACCTCCGGATTAAAAGTCAGGGGATATGATTTATCAGCTGCTATCTGAACATTTTCCAATTGTTGCCGGACAAGTTTTGAACGTCTTGGCAAACGTGAAAACCCTTCTGCCGACACAATATTGAAAATGTTCTTTTCTGATATGGAGTACCCCAGTCCGTCAAGGGTCACTTTAATGTCAGGTACGGAGTAGTATTTTTTCCGCATCTCAATAACAAGAGATTTGATCTCATTTGTTGCTGAAGAAACTTTTCTTCCCGGTCGATATTCTATAAAAAAGAAAGATCCTGTTGCGTCGGCGCTTAATTTATCTCTAAAGAAAGCGACCAGCGAGGTAAATGCCCGATATGTATACCCAAAGTGAGCGGCTACTTCTTGAGCCGGCCTGTTATCCACAAAATACATCCTTAAAGCTTCATATTGTTTGTGGGTCACTAATACAGGGGAAATAAAGAAGGATTCAGGTTTCATAATACTGTATATTAATACCGTGATATAAATATACAATATTATTATAATATTAACATCATAATATAAAAAACTTATTAACAAACTATGATTTAATTGTTTATAAAAGTGGAAGAAATAAATATATAACACAAATAATTATTAAACTATGGCAATACAATTTATATATACAGTATTTATATAAATGTCCAGGTAATAAGGAAACGGTATAATTAGCTGTTTTACAAGCTATAAGATGGAAAATAGAATCAGTATGATGAATGTGGAGTACGGTTAATTAAAGACGTGAAAATCTATGTTAAAGGAATTAAAATTATAACAATATGGATTTTAATAACAAATGCCTGATGATAACCGGCGGTACGGGCTC
>DATKXL010000277.1:0-9035 GCA_035529055.1 Bacteroidales bacterium | reverse complement strand
ATTATGATCGGGCAATATGAATATAAACTGGCCGCCCCATCCCATCGCCATAAAATATTTTTTCCCGCCTGAGTTACCAAGCCATATCTGGTAACCATATTCAGGACCGTAAAGCACATCATTATTTGTTGATATTTTGGGGGATGTCATAGTTGTGATCCAGCTTTCTGGGACAATCTGTGTGCCGTTATTTTTGCCCTTGTTAAGTAACAGGTTACCGAATTTTACCATATCCGAAGGTGTGATCCGTAAATAAGCCGCACCTATGGGATAACCTCTGTCATCTCTTTCCCATGTGAACTTTTTTATCCCGAGAGGATCGAAGAGATTTGTCTTCGCAAAATCAGATGTATTAATGCCTGTTGATTCCGAAATGATGACCGAAAGCAGGTGTGATGCGCCATCACTGTAATTAAACAGTGTTCCGGGCGTGCTTACAAGCGGAAGATCAATGATATACTGCAAATTATCCTCCGAATCGAAGAAACATTCTTCAAACAAACTGGAAGTTGAGGTACCGTTCCAGGAATGTCCGAATGTCATTTTAAGAAGCTGGTCAATGGTGATACCGGCTTTAATATCATCAGGAAATGTAACTATGCCGGTGAGGTATTTGCTTATGGGATCATTCACACTTTCAATAAAGCCTTTTTCAATAGCCAGCCCGACAAGAACACCAGTAAAGGTTTTTGTTACAGACATTATGTTTTTAATACTGTCGGGACCGTAGCTTTTAAAGTATGTGTACTCCTCAGCAACTATTTCTTCATCGCGGCAAACTATAAGACTAAGTGCGCCATCCACCTTTTTCATTTCATCGAAGGCTCCGGTCAAAAGCACACCATCAATATTATGTTCTGCAGCCAGCGGGAACCGGTTGACCTGATCTGTTTTCTGACAGGAAGTGAAGGCAGAAAATAAAATAATAATTGCTGTGAAATGCTTCATAAGTTATAACAAATGTCCCTTTCTCAGTAATGTTTCATACCTAAAATACTCCAGCCTTATGACTGGATATGCATGCTAGCAATAAAAGGTTTTTTCAGAATGACAAGGACTCAGAGAGCCTTCTGAATCTTTCATAGATCTTTTCACCTTTAGCAATTCTTTCAGCATTACTGCTCAGTTGTTTTTTAAGATTTTCCTGATCTGGTTCCGTACCTGTATATTTCAAATTACCTGGTCCAAATTGACTTACATACCAGGCACGGGCACGAATCTTTTTATCACTGACTGCAGTAACATCAACTTCGTAATTTGATTCACCGGTAGAATAAAATAAATAGTCGGTAACAGTAAAGGGTTGCAGTCCTTCATTGATCCTATGATTCGGAAAGTATAAATGATAAGCGGCTGCCCGCGCAGCGTCGAGGGTCATGAAAGCTGACATACGATGGTCGGTTTTAAGCCACTTCATCCAGGTAGTACCAGGGTCCATACTGAGTACTGCATCAGGACGGTATTGTCTTATTAATCTGCAGACTTTTTCACAAAGTTCTTTTTCGGGAACATATTCTAACATCCCATCATCATATCCGAGACAAATGAAAGTATCCGTTGCCGGTGTTATTCCCATTTCTCCGCATGCTTTCTCGGACTCAATTTTCCTTATCTGGGCAAGTCTCTCACTTGTCATATCAAGATCTCTCGAACCCTTGTTGCCGGTTGTATACCAAACCATAACAATTTTATTTCCATTTGCTTTAAGTAACGATAATGTCCCCAAACAACCGCTTTCATCATCCTGATGCGGACCAATCCACATTATTGTTTTATTTGTCCATTTAGTTATGTCATCCGGAGCTTTTTGGGCTCTTGTGCCTGTCTGCCCTGATACACACAGCGGGAGAACTGATATCAGCAGACTTGTCAAAATGAATGTCATCTGTTTAGTTTTCATAGCAAATTCCTTCTTAATTATTTATCTTTTAAATTAGTTAAATATTCCTATAATAAGCAGATTATTTCTGGAAATATTTAATTCCTTTTAAATAGCATGAAATTTCATTCATAGATAAAGCTGGTTTTCTTAGATTTGTATTCAGTTCTTAATCTTATCTAAACTTATCCTGTAATGGCTTCAATTAAAACAAGATCAAAACTTACGCGACGCGAATTTATGAGACTTTCAGCTGCAGTTGCAGCTGGTGTTTCATTAATGCCTGCCCTTTCCTGCACTTCAACCGCCATTCCTTCTCCTCTGAAACGACGTTTCGGACGAATCAATTTCGATGTTACTACAATAGGGCTTGGAGGACAAGGTTCACTGATGTGGACCCCGGATGGTATTGAACCTGTTGACATCATATTAAAAGCTTTTGACCTGGGAATTAATTACTACGATACCTCGAATGCATATGGCCCAAGTCAGAAAAATTATGGAAAAGCCTTCCGGAAACTTAATCTGGTTCCGGGACAAAAAGGTTACAACCAGAAACTCAGGGATTCCATTTTCCTGACAACCAAGACAATGGTTCGCTGGGCAAAAGGAAATTATCCGAAGCTTGACAACGTTCGAAACAGCACGGACGGGGATCATGGGGAGGGAGCAGTGGCTGATCTGAAACGCTCTCTTTCACAGATGTTTGGAAACGATGACGGAAGCTATCCGGAAGGAGCTTATGTAAACATGATACTTATACATAATCTTACAAATTTCGAAGAGGTTGATGTGGTGTATAAAGGTCTTGAAACACCCCTTGATATAAATGAAAATTTTGGAGCCCTGGTTGCTCTTCGCGACTACAGAGATGGCACCAACATTACCGGACTGAATCCTAAAAATGAAAAGCTGGTAAGGCATCTGGGATTTTCAGGACATAACAATGCTCCTGCAATGATGGACATGATTCAGCGCGACAAATGGGAACTTCTGGATGGTATGCTGGTTGCGATCAACGTGAATGACCGGCGCTATCTTAATATGCAATACAATGTAATCCCTGTCGCACAAGCCAGGAACATGGGAGTGATAGCCATGAAGGTGTTTGCCGATGGATCAATGTACACCAAAGAACCCGGATGGTCAAACAAACCTGAGGATGTGGTCAGAATAATAGGAACTGAATCGGTTCCAAGTAAACCCCTGATCGAATATGTACTTACTACTCCAGGTATACATACACTCATAATAGGTATCGGTCAGATAAATGATAATCCCCTTAAATGTCAGCTTGTCCAAAACTATTATGCAGCGCAGATTAAACCTGATGCACTGAGTGAAAATGAAAGACGTGAACTTGAAAAGATAGGTGAGCGTGCACGTAATGGGGAAACAAATTATTTTCAGCTGGCTGACACAGGTTTAACTCCGCCGAGAAATGCTAAGCTCATTAAGTCCGATGGAGTAAAATTATCATGGGATACCAGCTATGCAGGTAATGAACCCATTACACATTATGAAATAGTAAGCGATGATAAGATTATTGGAACAGTCCCGCATCTTCCGCAGGCTTCCAAAGATCCTTTTAGCTATGAAATCCATTCAGGAAAGGAATTCAAAGTTGTCGCAGTAGATGCAATCGGGAGAAAATCCGCAACTGAGGTACTTACTGTGTGAATTTAAATAAGGTGCGGGGCACGGGGTCCGAGGTGCGGGGAAGAAAAAGACTGCAAGACTGCAAGACTTCAGATCTTCATACTTTCAACAATTTTTCCAGCCCATCCAGATATAAGGTTCAATCTCATGGGCTTCCAGAATCTTGCTTGCCTGATTCTGAAAGCATTTTACCGAGCAATGTTTACACTGGTAGTCAAATCCATTCTTTGCCGATTTGCAGCTAAGCGAGAAGTCCTGCAGACAGTAAGGCATCAAGGCAATCTTTCTGTCCGCTTTTAAAAATTCTTCTTTGGACAGACGATTGGTCAGCTCAATCTCAAGCATATAAAGATGATACTGCTCTCTGGTGGTCGCAAGCCTGCGGTCCCAGAATTTCGAAAGTGGTAGTGTCCTGAGATGCTCTTCGACATTCTCTGTGTATTTCTTAAGATGAAGATCGATAAGATTCAGAATAACCGACATCGTATTGAATTGATTGCTGATCCTTAAGCTCTTCTTCAGTATCCTCTTTTTTGAAGAAAACTCCCTGATATTCTCAACCAGTTCCCTCATATCCCGATTTAACGCAAGGACATTATCGGCAAGCAGTTTTATGGTCTCATAATATCCTGCGGTCGAATCCGAATTCCCGAATAGTGAATACGTCTTTCCGTTAACCGGAATATATTCAGCCCAGGATGCTTTCATTTGATTTATGTTTAAGTATCCGTTTTATAAAATTGGGTCAGTACAAAAGACTTTTCGCTTGCAATTTTTGCAGAATTTGCCTAACCAGACTTCATCAAACTGGTTCATAATGGCCTCAACTATTTGGGGATTAGTTGTAACAAAGCCTGATTCAAAGTTGCGGGTATTTGCACTTTTTATACCTAAACCTGCTCCGGTAAGATTTGCAGAACCTGTATAAGCAAATTTACCATCAATAATAATGTGCTTGAAATGAACCCTTGGGCATAGCTGCCTCTCCATATTATCCCATAACAAAGGGTATTTGTCAAAACTTTTTCTAAAGTTAACACCAGGTTCCTTTGCGTGTAAAAGACGAATGGCTACTTTCTTTTTTAATAAACTATCAAGTACACCTAAAAAAGATTGAACAGTTCCTTTGTGGTGCACATGCAAATCTTTTATGTCGGCCGTACCTATCCACACAAAGGAGGTTGCACTTGCAACAGGCTCGATTGCCTGCTTATATAATTGTTCGTTAGTTATAAAATTTATGCTCATGTTTCCGTAAGTTTTTCTGTTATGCAAGTTATGCGGTCATACATTTCTGTTATCAAATTTTAATCTTGTTTTTAAAGTCAATCTTTCTTATTGAAATATTAAGTTACTGATCGAAAGAGAAAAAGAAATATTGCTGGCAGAACTATGTATTCGCCTGATCACGTTGTCGTTATAAAAATCATCACAATTCCGTCGACAGGAAATTCAGAGACCCCTGCAAATCATTGATCTACTTTGTTTTGAAAAATATTTCTTAAAAAGTGTTAGCGTGTGTAATGGTAAAAAGCAAAAAGGTTTAAAGGTGCAATGGCGCAAAATCCTTACTTCATCGCCGCTTTCCGGTTCGATACATTGACACTTCCCCCCTTTCCGTTGATAATACTCTTAACAACACTCTCCTTATTGCCGTTAAGCCAGAAAATTACCTTGTTGTGCATCCTGCTTTCAAGGGCAACAGGTGTCTCAATTGCGTTGTCAACTATTACAGGAGCATTGTAGAAAACGTTGTAAATGCCTATTCCCCATGCCTCATGGCTCTTTACATTGTCCGACACTTTGTACGAGGCATAACCGTTTATACCGTCGTGTTTCCAGGAATCTGCCGTCGGCGGATCATAAGGCATCTCACTCTGGTAAAAATAAACACGGCCGTTATTGCCGTTCCAGAGTGTCTGGTACTCCTGGAAATGCTCGTTAAACAGCCCGTAAACAGTAACATTGTCACCATTAACAATTATGCCGTTTGCACACCTGTTCTTATCCCATCCTACTCCTGTACCGTGATCAGCCCTCCAGAGCCAGATATGATCTATGCAGACATCCCTGCTGTTAACAACCATGCATGCTGAGGCAGATCCCTCTGCCGGACCTCCGACCCTGAAGAATATATCATAAAGAAAAGAGGGATCCATCTTATGGTATTTCCCGGAACCCTGTTCGCCTACCACGAAAAGCTTTTCAGAAAACATGCTGCCGGCATCTATTGTCAATCCACAAACTATTACTCCGTTAACATCGGAGATTTCCATCACAGGGTTACCATTCACGGGTATAAGTGTTGTAAGTCCGATTCCCATTATAACTGTACCTGGCCTGGTCACTTTAATACTTTCCCGAAGAAAATATCTGCCGGGTGTAAAAAAAAGGTTCTTCCCCTTTTCCAGGGCTTCATTGATTGATCCCGTATTATCCGTTTTCGGTCTGGCAATATAAAACTCATCCATGTTAATAGTTCTTTCGGGGTTAACACCTTTTACCCAATCGGGTCCGGTTGAATTCCTTTTAATTGCAGGGATCTTAATGTTAAATCCATTTTCATCCCAGGCAAGAAAGGGTTTTTCACGGATTAATGGCGTCGCGGCAATTGTTGTGTAGGGATTATCCGGAAAGTTTGCCACAGGTGCCCCTTTAACACCGACAAACATCATATTCCAGTTTCCGCCGTCCCATTTTATCATTTCAGTATTCCGGGTAAACCATTGCTGCTGCGGACCGGATGTTATTGTTCCCTCTATTTTTGAATCGGCAAGAAAGCCGCCGCTGGCATAACCCTTATCGAAGAGCTGGAGATTACCTTTTATATATACTCTCCGCAGTGGAGCTGCCTGCGAAACACCCCACACCATAGTGGAATCGGTCGCCGGTATTACAGTCAGGTTTTCCACTGCTCGCCAGAAATTTGTCAGGACACTGTTACCATGGGTTGTGTTTGACCTTACTGCCCCGTTAATTACAACATCTTCAGGCGATTCCCCAAGACCAAGCACCTGCATATAATAATCCACTCCTATATCGAGTTCATATTCTCCGGGTTTGAAGAGTAAGGCATAGCGGTTTTTGCTGAATTCGCTTCTCCTGCCTGATTGCCTGGCAAAAATGCTATCTATCAAAAGCTGGATCTCCTTCATATCCATCCCCGGTTCAAAAACAAACACATTTCCGCCCAGTGATGACTGATTATACTTTTCTGCAAAGGGAGGAAGGGGCTCTGATGCCAGATCCGTGTTTTGAGATAAACAAAACTGAACGGAAGGATTCAGCAGGAACAGGAAAGCAAGGAGAATACTTTTATTTTTCATCGGAATTATTGTATTAATCATAAATCTGTTAGTTAAATAACCAGTAACCATCTCCCGCAGCAATACATGACAGGTGGGAGCCACTTTTTTTATCTTTAAGCATAAAGATATTATTAAATCCTTATTGAAAAAATTCCCTTTTGAATCATTGATAGTTCGCCAAAGTCAATATGACAACATATCTCATACCACATACACACCCTCCATTCAGAGAAATGGAGAATGGTGTACCTGAAATATTTTCGTACCTTTGCAGGGAAATTCAGCTTCGCGATTTTGCGCAATCTTCTGCTAATCATACACCCGATTAGTTATCCCCTGCTCACCATCAGTTTCTGAAGCTGGCAACATATATAAAAAAATAATTAAAGTAAAATCAACTTATGAGCAGATCGCCGGAAACATATAATAAAAAGGAAGTAAGAAATAAGAAAGAGAAGAAGAGAAAAGCGAAAGAACAAAAGCGGGCAAAGAAGAAAATTGAGGGGAAAAAGAGCAGCTTCGATGATATGATCGCTTTTGTCGATGAATTTGGTGTAATCACTTCAACTCCTCCCGATCCGAATAAGAAAACAATTATTGATGCGGAAGATATTGAACTTAAAATAACTAAAAACAATCCTGCAAATGCCCCTGATTTCGTACGAAAAGGAGTTATCACTTTCTTTGATGAATCAAAGGGTTTTGGTTTTATCCGCGACCTGGATTCAGATCAGCGTGTTTTCGTTCATGTAAATAACCTGCTGGAACCTGTAAAAGAAAACAATATTGTCATTTTTGAGATCGGCAAAGGGCCCAAAGGACCTTCTGCCATGAATGTAAAGCTGTTTAAGCAATAAACCATAATAACTACGAAAAAAGAAACAAAAAAAGGACTTAATCGTCGTGATTTTCTGTTTCCTTGCCATTTTATTCTTTTAAACTAAATATTTACCGGAAACTAATGCCCGGTATCCTGGTATTAACGAATCGTTAGGAAAGCATCGGAAAGGGGAGCTCACGATAAAAGCAAAACCGGGGAGGGTTTTACAAAATTATTCACCATTTCAATCAGACCGTTAAACAAAATCAACTTTTCATTGTTTCTATACAGAGATATTCTTTTGTTATTGGAATAACAGTTCAAGCAATTCGAAACCTGATATTCACAACATGTTATGTTTTATGTTGAAAAATAGACTTTCTTGCAACCGGATTTCGAGGAGAGTTTCCCCAGTATATTAATTCAATTAACAGATTCTTTTAATCCCTGTCTGAAAATGAAGCACGATGTAATAATTATCGGAGGCGGAGTGAGCGGTACTGCGTTGCTGTATACCCTAAGCAAATACACAAATGTGAAAAACATCGGTCTGATTGAGAAGTATTCTGAATTTGGACTGGTAAATTCATCTCCCACGATGAATAGCCAGACTCTTCATTTTGGTGATATAGAGACTAATTATACCTTTGAAAAAGCAAAAAAGGTAAAACGGTACGCTGATATGGTGATGCATTACCTTGAACATGAAAAGGTTGTTAAGGGGGATGAAGGGCTTTTTATTAAAGTTCCCAAGATGGTACTTGCTGTAGGTAAAGACCAGGTAAAAACTTTACAAGACAGATATCCTTCTTTTAGTCAGTTGTTTCCCAAATTGAAGATGATTGGAAGGGAAGAGATAGGCAAAATAGAACCAAGAATTCTGGAAGGACGTGATCCTGATCAGGAACTGCTTGCACTGGTAACAGAAGATGGCTATACAGTCGATTTCAGAAAATTATGCGACTCCTTTGCAAATAATGCAACTAAGAAACTTGAACTTGGAGAGGCGAAGATACTGGGCGAAAAGATAATATTCAATATTACGCCATCTCCCGGTGCATCAACCTGTCTTGGCAATGCATTTGAAGATACCTCAAGACTGATGGAATTTCTTTCAAAAAGGTTTACTTTTGACTATGATCAGTTTGAAAAGGACCTTGTGTTTGTTCTTGCAGAATGCAAATGAAAAGACTCTCTGAATATGATCTTCAATATTGAACTTATAAAATCATATTACGAAAGTCTTCCGCACCTCGTTAAGGAGATGAGGAAAAATCTGAGAAACCCGCTCACACTCAGCGAGAAAGTACTCTATGCACATTTGTACGACAAAACAGGATTCAGATCCTATAACCGCGGTGTCGATTAC
>DATKXL010000276.1:0-21410 GCA_035529055.1 Bacteroidales bacterium | reverse complement strand
ATCAATGGTGTCACGGGGTAACCCGGAGTTTTGTAAGGCCTTTCAATATTCTTCATTCTCTTCCTGATTATATAAATTCCTGCAGCTGCCAGAGTGAAAAATTTTAACGGTGGGATATAAATAAAAAAAGGCCTTCGCCTTACGGCAGAAGGCCTGAATGGAGGTTATGACAGACGATTAACCTCTCATTAGTTTGCTAAAGGATCGGCAACCTTTCCCATGAAAATAATGGAATTGGTGGTTGTCTCCCTTATCAGATAGATGAACGGATGGTCAAGCTTCACAACCAGAGCGGGAGGGGGTATCGAAGTACCTACCATATCAACAATTGTTACAGCTGCCGCTTCGGTACCCTCTTCATTTGTTTCGATAAATGCCTGATGTGTAACATCATTTATTAAAAGGTCAAACTGATCTGAAATATTTGAAAAATCCGCAAAATCAGTAAAAGCGATCCCCATGCCCATTGAGGAGAGAATATCCTTTAACTGCTTCTTATAACCATATTTGAAACGTGGAAAGGAAAGATCAATTTCTCTTTTATTCATTTGCTGAATCCACGTGTTAAAGTTTGCTTCCTTTAATGATGGTAATAATACGTCAAGCCCGTCTCTGTTGTCAGGCAGAATGACATCCAATACGAAATTACCCTGACCATAAGGAAATTCAGCCAGAATGAATCCATCTCCCTGATATACTTTAAAATCGGCTTTTTGCTTCATCATCGGGACATCCGACGATGAACCTCCCGGTTTGTAAAATGGCTCCTGAACAGTTTTTGTTGCGTCAAACCGGGATTGCCATTTACCTTTAAAATATATTGCATTGATAAGAAGCATAACAGTATTGTCATTTAACTCATCGATCATCTCTTTGATCAATCCATTTGTCTTATCCTCAATCCATGCATTTATCTTATCAGGAGCAGCTGCATCATTTATGTCAAATGATTTTGATTCGGCATTGTAGTAATTTTTCAGGATATTAATAAAAGTCTGTTTTACAATAAAATCATTCTCGGTCCATACAGAATTTGCAATCGAGATTAATACTCTTTTGTCAACGGACAGCAGCGCTTCAGTCAGATTCTTATATGATTCGTTGATCGCCTCCGGTGTTATTCCACTTACCCTGAGAGCTTTTAACATAGAATCACGGGTCGCTCCACTGGCGCCATTAAGAGTCATGGAAAGCGCATAAGAGATGCTTAATGGAGATATAATAACATTCTCACTTATATCCGTATTAAGGATTACCTTTTTCAGAATATCAAATGCAAAAAGATTCTCAGACCCGATCAGGGAGATCTGGTCTGCAGTAAGGTCAATTTGAACCGGTTCTGTTGGCAGATTATCATCTTCTGTTTTGCTGCACGATAATAGGAATAGAGGGATTATCAATGAGCAGAAAAATGCCAAATCTAATATTTTGTTTTTCATATAGACTCCTATTAGTGAAAGATCAGAATAAAAAAATAATGAAGGAGGAAGTAGTTACTGTTTCTCTCATAAAGGCTCAAAAACCATGCCACACAGATCTTATTTCTTGCGCCGTTTTTTTATTGTCTCGATATAAGCTTTGAGATAAATAAAAGATACTGAGAATAGAATTATGCTTAACAGGAGTAAAAAAATGAAAGAAACATATGGTGATCGCTCTTCATCAGGCAGAGGATTCCTCAATCTGATTATAAAACCTGCGATTGTATAAATAAAGACCAGAATAGAAATTGCAAAATTGAATATAATGGTTGTCCCGTCAGGAAGCCTTGTGGATTTGTAAATTTTTGTTTTCCTGAAATTGTTATATGATGACTGTGCATACATTTGTGCCTGTTGTCGTGCCCTGTACTGCCGGTACTTCCTCCACTCCTCCATCGCTTTGTTAAAGGCCTCTTCATCAGAGGTGATCTTATCATGGTATGTTATGAGAAGTTCATAAGCTTCAGTAGCTTTAATAAAGAGATCTTTTGCATCGGGCGATGGATTTATGTCGGGATGATACAGGCGGGCTTTTTTCCTGTAGGCTTTTTTTATATCCCCGATTGATGCATCGGCAGCGAGGCCAAGAACTTCATAATAATCAGTAATAACCATGGCCGGGTCAAATTATCACGGGTTGTTATTTCACAATTCCTGTAAATCCCATGAATGCAAGTGCGAGTATTCCGGCAATGATTAGTGAAGCAGGGACACCTTTTATCCCTTTGGGTACATTTACCAGATCAAGATGTTCCCTTATCCCTGCAAGTATAACCAATGCCAGACCGAAACCGACAGCAGTGGCAGCACTATAAACAACGCCTTCAAGCAGATTATAGTCCTTTTTTATTACAAGAATGGCAACACCCAGAACCGCACAGTTAGTTGTGATTAAAGGAAGGAATATCCCAAGGGCCTGGTATAAAGGCTGGCTTATCTTTTTAAGGATTATCTCAACCATTTGTACCAGTGAGGCAATCACAAGAATAAAAGTTATGGTCTGCATATATCCGATACCCAGCTTATCCAGAACATAGGTCTGTATCAGATAAGATACTATTGTGGCAAGTACCATAACGAATGTAACGGCTCCACTCATTCCAATGGAGGTATTAACCTTGTTTGAAACACCCAGAAAGGGACATACTCCGAGGAATTGAGCCAATACGATATTATTAACAAAAACGGCTGAAATAATTATCAATATATATTCCATTTTTATTCTTTTTAAGTTTTTCTTATCCGGTTAACCAGTGCAATGAGGTATCCCAGAGCGATGAAAGCACCGGGAGCCAGTATAAATACCAGGATTCCGTCACCTTCAATGAACTTGTAGTTAAAGAGGGCGCCACTGCCGGCAATCTCGCGGAATGCTCCCAGAATCCCAAGGGCGGCGGTAAAACCAAGACCCATGCCCAGGCCGTCGAAAAATGAGGATAGTACACTGTTTTTACTGGCGAATGCTTCTGCCCGGCCCAGGACAATACAATTGACCACAATCAGTGGAATAAATATTCCAAGAGCTTCATAAAGGTCTGGCACATAAGCCTTCATAACCAGGTCAACAATTGTAACAAATGATGCAATTATGACAATGAAAGATGGAATTCTCACCTTGTCGGGAATCAGATTTGAGATCAAAGAAATCACCACATTAGAGCCAAGAAGAACAAAAGTTGTGGCGATTCCCATACCTAAGCCATTGATTGCCGATGTTGTCGTTGCCAGAGCAGGGCAGCACCCTAAGACAAGTACAAGAATAGGATTCTCTTTCAGGAATCCCTTTGTGAAATTCTGCATTTGATTCATTTTAAACCTCCTTTCTCTAAGGTATTGTATGCACGGTTAACGGCATCACAAAAAGCTCTTGAACTTATTGTTGCTGCCGTTATTGCATCAACTGGTCCTCCGTCTTTTTTTACTTTCAGAATGAATTCTGACGGATTTTTTTGCTTGAACTGATCTTTAAAAGAGGGCTCAGCCATTTTTGTCCCAAGCCCGGGCGTCTCTTTATGTTCAAGGATTGTTATATTAAATATTTTCCCATCCGGTTCAAAACCTGCCATCAGCCTGATATTCCCGCTGAAACCATCTCTGGTGTACGTATTGACTGCATAACCGACAATTATATTCTCCTTTTTTGCCGGATAGACTTCAAGACTGTCTCCTTCGCCGGTAGGCAGGCGATACATTTCATCATTAGGGTTGTTAGTGAATTCCGGAACAACCTCCTTTATTGCAGCAAGTTTCTTATTAAGGTTCGAAAGTTCTATCGGCCCTTTCGTGAGTTCATAAACAAAGCCAAGACAGGCTGATGCTGCAAATGCGATCAGTGTAAGAGCCAGCGCCATGTTTTTAAATGTTGATTCAGGCTTAGCCATTTTTTACCTCCTCACCAAATCGTTTAGGTTTAATGTAAGTATTCATAAGCGGAACAAATGCATTCATAATAAGTATTGCAAAGGATACACCCTCGGGATAAGCCCCGTAAACCCTTATTACTACAGTGATGATCCCGATCCCGCATCCATAAATGATCATTGCTTTAGGTACCATGGGAGATGTGACATAATCAGTTGCCATATATATAGCCCCGAGCAAAATACCACCAGCAAGAATATGGAACATGGGATCGGCATTTTTACCGGGGTTCACAAGCCAGAGGATTGTGGTAAAAACAGCCATGCTCCCTATTATTGAAACAGGAATATGCCACGTTATGACCTTCTTTATAAGCAGATAAACAAATCCTATCAGCAAAGCAGCGGCAGCAACTTCTCCCATTGAACCACCCATATCTCCCATGAACATTTGTGAAGGAGAAGGAATTTTTTCCATAAGCTGAGAAAATGACTCACCATTTCTAATACCCTCTTTTATGACTGACAGAGGTGTAGCTCCTGTGACTGCGTCGATATAACCTGTTTTAAAACCTGAAGGGACCGGCCAGCTTGTCATCTGGACAGGGAAGGAGATAAGCATGAATACGCGACCGACAAGTGCAGGGTTGAAGGGATTATTGCCAAGCCCGCCAAAAGTCATCTTGGCAACCACAATTGATACGAAACTTCCTATCACAATAATAAAGACCGGAATATTCGACGGCAGATTAAAAGCAAGGAGAAGACCGGTAACAAGTGCCGATCCGTCAGTGATTGAGATCGGCTTCTTCAAAATGAACCTCTGTACAAGATATTCAAAGAGAATACAGGAGAGAACCGAAGCGACTGTTACTATTATTGCACCCGGTCCAAAATAGAAAACCGAGGCAAACAGCGCCGGCACCAATGCCAGGGCAACACTGAACATAAGCTTCTGCGTTGACTCTTTTCCATGAGCATGTGGGGAAGGAGATACATTAAGAAGAGTATTCATATAAGGTATAATTGCTGACTATTTTAAATTCCTTTCGAGTACCATCCTTATCACTGTCGATTTGCCTAACCTGATATAATCAAGTAAAGGCCGGTTTGCCGGACAGGTGAAACTGCAGGAGCCACACTCCATACAATCTGTAATCCTTTCTTTCTCAGCTCTTTCAAATAGGTTCATTTCAGACAGAGTCATTAAAAGATATGGTTCGAGGTTAAGCGGGCAGGCTGAAATGCATTTCGCACACCTGATGCATGGAGCTATCTCCTTTCTTACTGACTCGCTCGCCGGAAACAGTATAACACCCGACATACCTTTTACAACCGGCACATCAGTATTAACTACTGCTTTACCCATCATCGGACCACCGTTCACGATTTTTCCGGTATCATCCGGCATGCCGCCTGCAGCTTCAATAAGTTTGATCAGGGGAGTTCCTATCCTGACAAAATAATTACCCGGCCGTTCAAGCGATTTACCTGTAACTGTGACGACTCTTTCAAAAAGAGGCTTATTCTTTTGGACAGCCTCGTAAACCGCAAAAGCAGTACCGACATTGTGAACCACAGTACCAACATCAAGAGGCAGTCGTCCCGATGGCACCTCTCTGTTAATGAGGGCCTTGATAAGCTGTTTCTCAGCTCCCTGAGGATATTTGACCTTTAAGGCGTGAACTGAAATTCCGGTGAGGCCTGCGGAAAGCTTCCTGAGATGAGCAATTGCATCGGGTTTATTATTTTCGATACCGATCAAAGCCCGCTCAACTTTGAGCGCTTTCATCAGTATTGTAACTCCGATAAGGATCTCTTCACCCTTTTCAAGCATCAGCCGGTGATCAGATGTGAGAAAGGGTTCACATTCCACACCATTAATGATAAGTACATTACACTTTTTGCCCGATGGAATAGTAAGCTTGACATGGGAGGGAAAAGTAGCGCCGCCAAGCCCGACAATACCTGATTCAAGACATCTGTTTATGATATCTTCTGATGAAAGTTTTATGTTCTTGATTATTTCATTGCTTCTGTCAATTAATTCAATCCATTCATCTCCTTCCACATCAATAAATACAGCTGACTGCTTAAATCCGGTGCCGTCAACAACCTGATCAATTTTATTGACCTTCCCTGAAACGGACGAGTGAATGTTTGCTGAGATGAAGCCTTTGCTGGCGGCGATGACCTGTCCGGCCTTTACATGATCCCCTTTATTTACTACAGCAGCAGCCGGAGCTCCTATGTGCTGAGATAACGGAATAATAACGCTTTCCGGAACAGGGAGATACTGAATGGAGCTTTTGGCAGTGATCTTGTTCTCAGGCGGATGAACACCTCCTATGGGAAATGTTTTCAACACTGTTTATCCTATTTTAATTTAACATTTATATTATCCGGTCACGGTCTCGGTAATGACCTCAACTTTTGGTTTACGAGGAGGAAAATTAATCTCAAGGATTGAATTGGTCGGGCACTCCGGAGAACATTTCCTGCAGAATGTGCATTTGGCTGCATCAATATAAGCAAGGTTATTCTCTATTGTAATTGCTCCGAACTCACATACCTTGAAACATTTACTGCAGGCAATACATGCAACTTTACAGGCTCTTCTGGCAGGGCCACCCTTGTCGCAGTTAGAGCAGGCCACATAAATTTTTCTGTCCTTTCTGGCTTTTTTACGCAATTCAATTATGTTTCTCGGACAAGCTTTTACACATGCTCCGCAAGCCACACATTTATCATCAACTATCACCGGTAACCCGGTTACACTATCCATATACATGGCATCAAATATACAGGCTCTGACGCAATCATCCAATCCAAGACAGCCATAGCTGCAGTCAGTATCCCCGACATAAAGATTATGGGCTATACGGCAATCATTCGCCCCGTTATAGAATGATGTCCTGAGACGGAATTCAGGTGTTCCATTACAAAGCAGAACTGCAATCTGGGGTTCAACAAACGGGGCTTCTTTTCCGAGGATCTTTGCTGCATCACCCATTATAGCTGCACCTCCAACCGGACAGTTCAATCCTTCAAAAGTATCAGCTTTAACAAGTGCTTCAGCAAAGTTCCTGCAGCCGGCAAAACCGCAACCGCCACAATTGGCTGCCGGTAACACTGCCTGAATTTCATCAATACGGGGATCTTCAAATACTTTAAACTTCTGAGCAACAAAATAGAGTATAACAGCCGCAATTATTGCTATCACACTCAGACTTATAATGGTTAAAAGAACAATAGAACTCATTGTTTAAGTTTTTATGGTAAACCGGAATTTCCTGTTTATTCTGGTTCTGAAAAAATAGAGTATAATGTAATAGGGGATCAGAGCAGTTACGGAGAGCAGACCTGCAATCAACTCAGGTATAGAAAATGAAACAAGTAACATCAGCACTGCGATGAGGACTAGCAAAGGTATAAGATATCCAAGAAAAAGTGCTTGATAGCCCATCGATTGTTTCATCAGGACAGTAACTTGGTCGCCCGGATAAACATTGTAACCTCCGGAAATCTGAACAACCTTCTCCTCTTTTCCTGATAAGATACAAGATCCTTCAGCATGGCAACCTGCACAGGCAGCTGCAGATGTTATTTTTACGATCACGGAACCGGCATCTACTCTCTGTACAATTCCTGAATGGGAAATAGTTACTGCAGGAACAGATTTCTCCATAGTCTTAAATATTTTTTAGCAGTGGGCAAATTTATAATTCCTGACCAAACGGATGCTGTTTTTTATCAGATTTTGAAGATGGTCAGTTTATTTAAAATGATTCTAATTAATGAGTTTCAGCTTATATTGCTCCATGACTGTTTAATGCTGAAAAGTCTTTTCAAAGCGGTATTAAGTGTCAGGTTATGAGTGGCTTCCAGGAGAGGATCTTTTGAAATTATATCCTCAGCTATGTTTCTTACATATTCAATCAGCTGTCCATCTTTGCCGAGGTTTGCAATTTTAAGGTCAAAAGGAATCCCGCTCTGAAGAGTCCCTTCAATGTCGCCGGGTCCTCTGAGCTGAAGGTCAGTTTCCGCGATCTCAAATCCGTCATTTGTTCTGATCATCACTTCGATTCTTACGGCAGCCTCTTTTGAGAGCTTATCAGAGCTCATCAAAATGCAATATGACTGGTCAGCCCCTCTTCCCACTCGTCCTCTGAGCTGATGCAGCTGAGAGAGTCCGAATCTTTCCGCACTTTCAATTACCATTACAGTGGCATTTGGTATATCAACTCCCACCTCTATTACCGTAGTAGCTACCAGGATGTGTGCGTGACCATCCTTGAAAAGCTTCATGGAAGCATCCTTTTCAGCAGATGTCATTTTACCGTGAACAACACTGATACAATATTTTGGCGCCGGAAATACCCTTGTGAGAGTATCCCACCCATCTTCAAGATCCTTGTAATCAATCTTTTCTGACTCTTTAATCAGCGGATAAACGATAAATATCTGCCTCCCTTCCGTAATCTGATTTCTCAGAAATCCAAATACTTTATTTCTTTCCGGGTCAACAAAATGCATTGTCTTGACAGGGATCCTTCCCGGGGGCAGTTCATCAATGACCGAAACATCAAGGTCGCCATAAAGGGTCATAGCCAGGGTCCTTGGAATAGGGGTGGCTGTCATAACAAGGACATGCGGAGGATTCAGGCTCTTCTGCCATAACCTTGCCCTCTGGGCCACCCCGAACCGGTGCTGCTCGTCAATGATGACAAGCCCAAGATTGCTGAACCTGACATTCTCTTCAATAAGAGCATGAGTACCAATAAGGATATTCAGTGAATTGTCAGTAAGCGATTCGTCAATTTTTTTACGCAAACTCCTTTTTGAAGATCCTGTAAGAAGGTTGACTTTTAAATTAATGCCATCAACCAGCTTACTGATTGTATTGTAATGTTGTTTTGCGAGGATCTCTGTGGGAGCCATTAAGCAGGTCTGATAACCGTTATCAATCGCTATAAGCATGCTCATAAGGGCAACAAGGGTCTTTCCGCTGCCGACATCACCCTGAAGCAGGCGATTCATTTGTTTTCCGGATCCAAGATCTTTACGGATTTCTTTCATCACCCGCTTCTGAGCTTCGGTAAGTGAAAAAGGAAGATTATTATAATAGAAACTATTGAAAACATCACCTACGCTTGAAAAAACAAAACCCCTGAATTTACGGTTCCTGTTTGTCTTATACCTTAAAAGATTGAGTTGTATATAGAAGAGCTCTTCAAATTTGAGCCTGTATCTCGATTTTTCCATTTCACCGGGATTAGCCGGGAAATGGATTTTATGGAGGGCTTCGTGAAGCTCCAAAAGGTTATACCTCGACAGGATGTATCCGGGTAATGTATCCGGGATTCTGAACTTAATCTGCTTCAGCAGGTTTCCCATCAGCTTGGAGATGGTTTTTGATGAGACCAACTGGTTCTTCAGCTTTTCCGTTGTACTATACTGAGCCTGCAGAGCAGAACTAATTCTCTCCGCTACCTTGCTGACAGCCTCAATTTCAGGATGTATTATGTTTATTGCACCGTTAAATACTCCAGGTTTTCCAAATACTATATACTCAACACCCGGAGAATAACTACCCGTTACCCATCTGGCTCCTTTGAACCATACTAACTTAATAGTGCCTGTATCATCCTGAAAATCAGCAACAAGCCGTTTGCCTGTGCCATATCCCTCTGTTGCATATCCTTTTATTACTCCTCTTATCTGCACATAGGGCAGATCGGGATCAAGTTCAGCAACTTTATAAAACTTTGTCCGGTCGATATACTTATAAGGGAAATAGTAGAGAAGATCCCTGTATGTGTTGATTCCCAATTCTTTATTAAGTAACTCGGCCCTTTTGGGACCAACGCCGGTCAGGTAGGTTATATTTGTATCAAGGAAATCCTGCATTATTTTTCCGGTTAATCTGATATTTTAATCTGCAATTGATATCCGAAAATACGTATTTTTGAAAACCTTACATAATAAATTTACTACTTATAAATGATTCTCTTCAGGGTAGGCAGTTTCATTAAATATTTTCTTTTTTCCCGTCACAGGAAGGGTCACGGCATACATAGTCCATTTGTTTATGATCTTGTTTCAAGGATCTTCCGGAATAAAATCGATACTGATATTGTCTTTAATATTGAAAAGCTCAGAAAAAAGATGATTTCCGATCCCGGAACAATTGTTGTCAGGGATCTTGGATCAGGTTCAGAAAGAATGAAAACCAGTTTAAGAAAAGTGTCCGATATAGCCAGATATTCATCTGTTCCACAAAAACACGGAGTACTCTTGGCAAACATGTCGAATGAATTTGGCAAGCCGGCTATACTTGAGCTGGGTACATCTTTCGGAATAAGCACTATGTATTTGGCAGCATCCTGTCGTGATGCGATTGTTTATACGATAGAAGGATGTCCGGTAACTTATGAAATTGCCACAAAAAATTTCAGGGAAGCAGGTATTCAGAACATTAAAATTTTTAACGGGTCATTTGATGAAATTCTTCCCGTTATAATAAAAGAAAATATAAAACCGGGGCTTGTTTTTATTGACGGCAATCACAGGAAGGAGCCTGTTCTTAAATATTTCGATCAGATAACTGAAATTTCCGGTAGCAAAACCGTAATTATTATTGATGACATTTATTCTTCATGCGAAATGGCGGAAGCATGGAATGAAATAAGGAAGAATGAGAAAGTAACTTTTACGATTGATATTTTCAGAATGGGTTTTGTTTTTTTCAGACAAGGGGTGAGCCATTTTGACTATATAATCAGATATTAACAAAAATTAAGATATTAGAATTCCATATTTGACTAAATTAATCTATTTTCGAAAATTCAAATTAAAACATTATGGACAAAGTAATTGAGATTCATGATATTGTTAAGAACTATCAGGTTGGATCAGTGATTGTGAGGGCTTTAAGATCATTATCTGTTAATATTTCAAGAAACGAATATGTTGCTGTTATGGGGCCTTCGGGTTCGGGAAAATCTACTCTTATGAACCTTGTTGGCTGCCTTGATACACCTACAAGCGGTACATATATTCTCAACGGTATTGATGTAAGTAAGATGGAAGATGATTACCTGGCTGAGATCAGGAACAAGGAAATAGGATTTGTCTTTCAGACATTTAACCTTCTTCCAAGATATACAGCCCTTGAGAATGTCACACTACCCCTGATATATGCCGGGATACAGAAAGCTGAACGGGAAAAGGTTGCAATAGAAACCCTTGAACAGGTAGGTCTGAGTGACAGAATGACCCATAAACCCAACGAACTGTCGGGTGGTCAGAGGCAGAGGGTGGCGATTGCCAGAGCCCTGGTAAATAAGCCTTCCATCATTCTTGCTGATGAGCCGACCGGTAATCTTGACAGTAAGACCGCAATTGACATAATGGGACTTCTTGATGAAATACACAGAAAAGGCAACACGGTAATAGTTGTTACACACGAAGAGGATATTGCCAAACATGCTGCACGTATTATAAGGTTGTTTGATGGCGAGGTCTCAGATGACTACATGAATGAAAAGTATGTAAAAGCCTGATAAAAACATTTTAAGGCTCTGATAAAACACTTATCTTATTTCCATCAGCTCATGAAGATTTACTCCAGGACAGGTGATGATGGCTATACCTCTTTATCGGGAGGCAGGAGAGTTCCCAAGCATCATCCCCGTGTGGAAGCATATGGCTCTGTTGATGAGCTGATTGCATGGATCAGCCTTCTTAAAGATTTTAAGGAGAACAAATCCCGGGAATCAATCCTTTTATACATCCGGAAGCAGTTGATGGTCAGTGCAACATTACTTGCAACTGAGGGAAATGGTGGGGAAGGCATCTGTCGGCAGGATGACAAATGTGTATCAATCCTTGAAGGTGAAATAGACAAAATGGAAGCTAATCTGCATCAGTTGAAAAAATTCATCATGCCTGGCGGAAATATTCTCCTATCATATTGTCATATAGCCCGATGCGTGTGCCGTAGAGCAGAAAGGGCAGTAGTAAAACTTTATGAGAGTGAAGAAATACCTGAGATAGTAATCAAATTCCTTAACAGGCTTTCAGATTATTTGTTTGTTTTATCCAGACAAATGAGCTTAGATCTTGGTATTGAGGAGATTAGCTGGTCTGTTTAATATATTGAGAAACTTAAAAAAAGGTATTGTTTTTTAAGTAAAATAATATATATATTTGCAGACTTTGTAAAAGCTAAACTTAATCAGGAATAGTATGTACTGGACACTTGAATTAGCATCAAAACTCGAGGATGCTCCATGGCCTGCCACTAAGGATGAGCTTATAGACTTCGCCATTAGGTCAGGTGCCCCGATGGAAGTGATTGAAAACTTACAGGAAATTGAAGATGAGGGAGATATATATGAAAGTATTGAAGATATATGGCCCGATTACCCAAGCAAGGATGACTTCTTCTTTAACGAAGATGAGTACTAAAAAGAAAGGCTGACCTCTATGGTCAGCCTTTCTTATTTACTAAAAATATCTGCCATTTTTTTGGGTCTCAGATGGTCGAGCCATTCAAAACCTTCCAGTCTGAGTGTCTGGGGACGAACCAGGTCAGGCGGATCTATTACACCCTCAGGGTTCTGGTATTCAGTAATCTCTGTTATCTTTCCGTTTTCCACTAATATTTCAATCTTTGAACACTTAGCATTGTTTACTCCTACAATTTCATTACCATCAAGAAGATAATATATCGTTTCGCCATTACCTTCAATAAAGATTCTGTACAATTCATTGTCTTTAAAGAAACCTGTGAGTGATCTTCCCTTGATCTGATTATACCTGCTTGTATCCACTTCACTTACAACAAAGGCAGAGTTATACAACTCCATCCTTTCGGGTTGTCTGTTCTTTGTAAAAATTGCAATAGATTCAGATGTAATCTGGTTCTCTTCTGACCATATTACAGGAGAGTGGTATAATCGTATTACAGAATCCTGGAATGAGTAGGAGAGGGAGTCGCATTTTGCCTGCAGATCTTCACTGAAAATCCTGCAGCCATAATATGCCCTCATCAGCCTGTGTCCGGCAGCTGATGCGTCAGAAACAGTAATAGCGCTTATTGTATCTGCGTGAAGAAATAGCGAATCATTTTTCGATATCTGAATAAACACAGCCCGGTCAGTAACCAGAAATCTCTCAGGCTTCTTGTAATACCATGCATAATTACCCTTAACTAAAATGTGATTGGAAGTGTCTGCTATACTTATGTTTCCGAACGACTGACCATACCCTGTCTTTCCATCATAATAAAGGGAGTCCCCATGTATTATCTGCTGTTTATTGTCAATTACAGCATTCTGCCAGATTCGGGAAATATCGTTTTTAGTATCGTACCAGCCCTTTTCACAATACAAGTAGAGACTATCACCATTAAGTTCCGAAGGTCCGGTGAAAAAAGCAGTCTCCGTCTCAGTGTTGTAGTCCATGGTGTCTGCACTCATTATATAATCGGGATTCACAATTTTTACACTATCCTTGAAATGAAAAATTTTCCGGGATACATAATATATTCCTACAACACTTGTAAGCGTGTTTTCCCCGTTAATGATCGTACCCATATCATTATACCTGGCAATTTTGTTGGCTACATCATATCTTACAGACTCTGTATAAAGGTGTGTTTCCTTATCAATTAGTTCAACATTCCCGTCAACCTTCGCGCTTTCAGAAGTCCCGTCATAAAATAGATAATCCCCGTAAAGATCAAGTGTGTCACCTTGTTCAATATGGACTTTGCTATATGCTTCAATCTGGTTATAACCCTGATAGAAATGTGCACTGTCGCAGGTCATAACTATATCATTGTGTTTAAGCGAGACACTTCCAAGAAGTCTTGTCAGCCGTTTTCCGGTCCCTGGTTCAATCTCATCGATTACTTCAGAAGCGTAAGTGACCTCAATCTTCTTCTTTCCAGGTTTTTGAACAGTATTTTCTTGATTATAAAGGTTATATGTAAGAAGAATTAATAATAAACCAGACAGGGGGTATCTGATTGAAAATATAAATGATGAATTTCCAGGAGTTGCTATTTTAACCATCCTTTTGCAAGAAAATCACATATTTTGAATTCTTCACTTATTTTTATATAAGTGTTTTCAATCTTGTCCCTGATCCATGATTCATAGGTGCTGTTCCTCTTGTTCATGAGTGCAGCACCGTAAAGGTATTGATAGTCATCTTTGAGATTAGCACGGTGAGCCGGTAATTCATCGTCAAGCCTGATAATTCTGAAAACAATATTGCCATCTTCATCTGTTGTCCGGAAGGGCTCTGATATTTCTCCAACCTTCATATCCCTTACTACTATATACATCTCTCTGCTAAATTCATCCAGAGTAAACCAGTTTATGCGGGAAGATGGATTTGTGCTTACAAACTTGCCGCCATTTATCCTGCTGTCTTTATGAGATGAAAACCGGATGGCTGCATTTTCAAATTTCAAGCTGTCTTTTCTGATAAGCCTGGCTATACTGTCGAGTTTTGAAATTGCCCTTGCTGCCTCCTGTGGTGTCACTTTTGGTCTGATCAGTATATGCCGGGAGTTAACCAGGTCGCCTTTTCGGTCAATCAATTGAATAATGTGGAAACCAAATTTGGTTTCCACAATTTTTGATACTGTATTTTTTGTAAGACTAAAAGCTGCGTCAGCATACTCTTTCTCCAGCTCACCTCTTGTCTTGTATCCTATTTCCCCTCCGTTTACCGCAGAACCCGGATCTTCTGAATACATTACTGCAAGGACATTAAAACTTTTTCCTGCAAGGATTTCGCTTCGTATGTCCAGAAGTTTTTGTCTTGCAGTAGCCTTATTTTCTTCATTTTCAGGTGGATCAAGTTGAATAAGGCTGATCTGTACCTTAGCAGGAATGACTGGAAGACTGTCTTTTGGTATCGAAGCCACAAATCTCTTAAGTTCAGCGGGCGTTAAATTAATATCCTCAGCGATTGTCATTTGTACTTCTGAAACAATTTGCTGTTCCAAAATAGCCTTTCTGATATCCCTTCTGATCTCCACCATACTCTTTTTAAAATATTCTGTCAGAGTCTTTTCGCTTCCTGCCTGCCTGATAGCGTCATTCATTCTCATGTTAAGTTCGCCTTCCACCATATCATCTGTAACCACAATACTGTCAATACGTGCCTGGTCAAGGAAGAGTTTTGAAATAAGCAGCTCTTCAAATACTTCGCAGCGGAGCTGATCAACCGGTCTTCTGCTCCCACTCCTCCTCTGATCATTTACTGTGTTCTCCACATCAGAGAGATAGATAACCTCGTTGCCGATAATTGCTGCAACCGATTCGACAAGCTTTTGCGAATTTAATTCGTTCATGAAGGCCATAAAAACAAAAACCGGTATCAGCACTGAACTTAAACTTCTTTTCATCATCAATAAATCTTAAAACTGTTTTCCTGTAATGCTTCATTATAGATTCCGTTTTCGAGCACTTGTATAAACTCGATTCTGCGGTTATTCCAGATAATTCTCTTAATATCGTCCCTTACATAATCATAGGGAGCAAGTGAAGATCTGAGACGGTAGTCCCTGATAGAAACAAGATAAACTGAATTTGCATCGGTTTTTTCAAAAAAAGTATTTCTTTTCAGGAAATTCTCCTGGTTTTCAAAATCCTCCTGCAACTCGAGGGATAGTCTATCTATAGTTATCCACCTCTCATTAAAGTCATCAAACTTTTCAGCAAACTGGTAACAGAGACGTTCCAGTTCCTGCAAATCACTTTGATTAAATGATCTTGCCAGCAGCTTTATTTTTCCCAGATTCGGTGTTTCGACAGGTGTTCTTATGAAAAGAGCCTTCACAATGTTAGAACTAAGGAGAAAGCTGTTTTCATTATCTGAGTAGTATTTATTTAATTCTTCTTCTGCAATGAGGGTGTCCATTTTTTCAAGAATCATCTGTTGTTGATACTGATATATTAAAAGATTTTTTCTGGTTTCATCAATTTGTTTCTCTATTTCTTTTTTTACTTCAGGTGACAGGTTGTCTTCAGCTTTTTGAAGCACCAGTTCTTTCCTTGTCCATTTATTTACATAGTTCAGTACCAGTCCGGCACTGTCCTGTTCATTTGTCCCGGGCTGAAAGAGAACCGGTATCTGGTCATAAAAAAGGATCACATCACCTGCTTCTGCAACAGGAACTCTTTTTTCGTTCTTCCCGGATTCTCCGCAACCGAAAAAAAGCAGAGTGATCACTATAAAAATTAAAACCCTAATCATTGCTTATTTTTCTCTTTATCTCGTCCAAAACATTTTTTTCAATTTTAACGGTATATTTAACCTTTAATTGCTTTATCCATTCATCCATGAGCCAATCCTGATAACCAGAGATCATCTCTCCCTGAACTTCCGTTAAGGGTAAAGGGACAGGTTCATTTACTTTTTTGATTATTATTAAAGAAGGGAATCCATCTTTCTTTAATGTCTGTGAGCCTGTGATCCATTTGATATTATCTATTTCACTATCATCACCCTTCATCCATTTGCCTTCTGTAATGACCAGAAGTGTATCTCCGTCACTGTTGAATTTCTCATTCAGCCTACGGTCCGTATCGGGCTTCCTGGAAAACTTTTTATACGCTGATGTAAGCCTCTTTTCGCCACTAATAATTTTCAGGGTATATACTTTAGCTTCAATCTCCCGGCGTGTCAAATAGTTTTTTTTGTTTGCTTCATAATAGATTTTCAAGCCTGCTGAATCATCCTGAACGCTGCTCCATACTTTATTATTTGAGATTTCAAACAGAAGTATGCCGTCGTGGAATTCATTCATCAGGTACCTGAATTCAGGGTATTTATTCTCCAGAACTGAATTTTCATAATTTATTATATGGTCCGATACCCTTGTTTCAAGTGAGTTTTTAACGAAGAATTCAGGATCTCGGGTTATTATCATTGAACCTCTCTTTTCAATGTACCGGGCAAATTCACCGCAAGTGAACCTTTGATTTGCAAATGAATAGAGATTTCCGGAAGGCAGATTAGTCCGGTCATACCCTGATAAACCCTGGATGACAAGTGTATCGGTATTTTGAACGAACCAGCTGTATGCTTTTTGGTTTATCCTGAAATTATACTCTTTTTTAAGTTTTTCGACAAGTGACTTTTTGCTTATTGAGTTCAGATACGACTGGTTTATTTTACTTTCGAGAAAAGATCTGGATTCTTCGAAGGACCCGGGTTCTTTTTTATCTAAAAGTTTAATAATGTGCCAGCCATAAATTGTCCTGACAGGTTTTGTAAAATCGCCTGTATCTTTAAGGGTGAATGCGGCTTCTGAAAAATCGCCTATTATCTCGCCTGTTCCAAACCAGTTAAGCTCTCCTCCACGGACTGCTGATTCTTTATGGTCGGAATATTTTTCTGCAAGTTCACTGAAAGGTGTGCCTGACAGAACCATCTGATAGACATTGTTAATCTCCTTTCCTGCCTGACTTATCACCTTCTCATCAGTTCCGGGTGGTGCAGCTTTCATTATATGAGCCACCCTGACTTTACCTCTGGCAGGACGTTTATCGGCCAGCCTTATAATATGGTAGCCATAAGATGTTCTGACAGGCATTGAGATTGTACCGGGTTTCATTGCATAGACAGCATCTTCAAATGGCATTATCATCTGGAATACAGAGAAATAACCGAGATTGCCTCCGTTTAAGGTAACGGATTTGTCATCGGATGTACTGCGTGCCACCTGCTCAAAGGGTTCTCCTTTAATGATTCTCTCCCTTATGTCCGTTGCTTTCTTCCATGCTTTCAAAGTATCTTCAGGACTGTCATCAGGTGAGCAATTAACAAGAATGTGCCAGGCGTTAACTTCATTTAATGATCTCTCATAGGCCTTCCTGAGGAGTCGTCCTTTTGTCTCAGTATCGGTAAGGTAATGTTGCGCCAACTGATTTCTGTAGCCATTCAGCTCTTCTCTAAATGCCCGGGTGGTGTCATAACCCTCTTCAATAGCCTCAGCAACCTTTAATTTGAAATTAATGAATTGTTCAAGATAAAGATCAATGCCGGTCTGACTCTCGGCATCCATACTTTTGTTAAACATCCGGAGGAACTCCCCGGTTTTTACCTCTCTGCCGGCAACAGTCAGGAAGACTTTTTCATCCGGATCCTGGGCCTGTGAGAAATCAGGCAACAGGATTATCATAATGAAAATTATGAAGAGATTTTTGATTTTCATTTAGATATTATGAACCTGCTATTCTGAAGATTTTCTGCTGTAATTTGGCGATTCTCTTGTTATGGTTACATCATGCGGATGACTCTCTATTATCCCCGAATGTGTTATTCTTACAAATTTACCCTCTTTTTTAAGGGTAGCAATATTTTTAGCTCCAAGATATCCCATACCTGCTCTCAGACCTCCGGTCATCTGGTATATAACTTCTGAAAGTGTTCCTTTATAAGGCACTCTGGCTTCAATCCCTTCGGGAACCAGCTTCCTGATATCATCTTCAACATCCTGGAAATAACGATCCTTTGAGCCCTGCTGCATTGCCTCAATAGAACCCATACCCCTGTAAGCCTTGAATTTACGGCCATTATAAATGATTGTATCCCCGGGGGATTCCTCTACACCTGCAAAGAGCGATCCTGTCATAATCGAATCAGCACCTGCTGCTAATGCCTTAATAATATCGCCTGAGTACCTGATACCACCGTCAGCTATAATAGGAATCCCTGAGCCTTCAACTGCCTTTGAGACATTATAAATGGCTGAAAGTTGCGGTATTCCTACTCCTGCAATTACTCTGGTTGTGCAGATTGACCCCGGTCCAATACCTACTTTAAGAGCATCCGCTCCTTCATCAGCAAGTTTTTTTGCGGCTTCAGCAGTTCCAATATTACCGGCAATTACATCGATGGCGGGAAAATTCTTCTTTATCTCCCTCAGAATTTTAACTACATTTTTTGTATGGGCATGAGCAGTATCAATAGCAATAGCGTCAACATTTGCATTAATCAGAGCTTCAACCCTTTCAAGAGTATCAGAAGATATCCCGACGGCACCTGCCACCCTGAGCCTTCCTTTATTATCCTTGCATGAACTTGGCCGGTCCTTGGTCTTGGTGATATCTTTATAGGTGATAAGACCAATAAGTTTACCTGATTCATCAATCATCGGTAGTTTTTCAATCTTATGCTTCTGAAGGATCCGTGCGGCTGCTTCAAGGTTCGTCTGGTGGTTAGTGGTTATAAGGTTAGTGGTCATTACTTCCGTTATTTTTCGCAAACGGTTGTTCTCAAACCTGAGATCCCTGTTTGTAACGATTCCTTTCAGTATACCTTGTTTGTCAATAACCGGGATGCCACCGATTTTATACTCGCTCATCAGGTTCATAGCTTCCCCGACAGTAGCATCAAGGTTAATGGTAATAGGATCGAATATCATTACATTTTCGGCCCTTTTGACACGCTTCACCTGTGCTGCCTGCCTCTCAATTGTCATATTCTTATGGATCACTCCGATACCTCCTTCCCGCGCAATTGCAATTGCAAGTTCATCTTCAGTAACCGTATCCATAGCGGCTGAAACAATCGGAGTATTGATCCGGATATTTCTTGTGAACATCGAGCTCAGATCCACTTCACGTGGAAGAACCTCAGAATATGATGGGATCAGAAGGACATCATCGAAAGTTAATCCTTCGTAGAGTATCTTATCCTTTAAAAATGACATTGTATGGTGTTTTAAGTTTTGCTGGTGCAAATTACGAAAAAAACAGGACTTTTGTAGCAGGTCCTTTATTTTTAGGCTTCATAAAAAATTGAAATACAGTTATTATTTTTGTAAAAGGTATCTTTGAGTATGAATATTGATCAGTACAAACAAATATTAACAAAGTACTGGGGATTCACGTCGTTTAAGCCACTTCAGGAAGACATAATCAAATCGGTAGCTGAAGGCAGGGACACGCTGGGTCTTATGCCAACAGGAGGAGGGAAATCTGTCACATTCCAGGTACCTGCACTTGCCAGTGAGGGGACCTGTCTTGTGATCACTCCCCTGATTGCTTTGATGAAAGAGCAGGTGAACCGTCTTAACAGTCAGGAAATAAAGTCTATAGCTATCCATTCAGGGTTGTCAAGGGAAGAGATAGATGTGGCTCTCGAAAATTGCATTTATGGTGACTATAAATTTCTTTATATTTCTCCCGAGAGGATTTCAACCCAGATCTTTCAGGCAAAAATTGTCCGCCTGAATCTTTCCATCGTGGTAATAGACGAAGCGCATTGCATTTCGCAGTGGGGTTATGACTTCCGGCCATCCTATCTCAGAATTGCAACTCTTAGGAATTTCATTTCAGAAAAAGTGCCGTTTCTTGCCCTTACAGCTTCCGCTACCCCGCAGGTTATAGATGATATTATGAATAAGCTGGCTTTCAGGGAAAAAAATGTCCTGAGAACCAGTTTCAACAGGAAGAATATTTCATACCTGGTAAGAAAAGTTGAAGATAAGAGCTCCTATCTGGTTAAAACCCTGAAAAAAGTGCAGGGGAGCGGCATTGTTTATGTCAGAAGCAGGAAAAGATGTAAAGAGGTCGCTGAACTGCTTGTTGAAAATGGAATAAATGCCGATTTCTATCATGCAGGTTTAACCGACGGACTCAGGGATAAAAAGCAGACCTCCTGGTCGGCAGGTGAAACCCGTGTCATTGTTGCCACAAACGCTTTCGGGATGGGTATTGACAAGTCTGATGTCAGGTTTGTCATTCATTGGGATATACCTGATTCAATCGAAAACTATTTCCAGGAAAGCGGCAGAGTTGGACGTGATAACAAGCCTGCATGGGCGGTGATGATGTATTCACCGGCTGATAAAAATAAACTCAATGATTCAGTTATCAGGAAATTCCCTCCGGTAGAAAAGATCAAAGATATTTACGAAGCCTTATGCAATTACCTTCAGGTTCCTTACGGCGCAGGAAAAGATAATGTATTTGATTTTAATATGTCGGTATTTGTTTCACGCTTCCGGCTGCCTGTTATTGAGACCTTTAACAGTCTGAATTTTTTACAGAGAGAAGGATACATGGAATTCACTGAAGAGATAAACAATCCTTCCAGGGTCCATTTTATTGTGAGCCGGGACGATCTTTATAAATTTCAGGTTGCAAATGAATCATTCGACGGATTTATAAAATTATTGTTGCGTTCCCATACCGGAATGTTTACCGAGTTTGTCGCAATAAATGAGGAGTCGCTTGCAAAAAAAGCAGCAATAACAAGAGATACGGTATATCAGTATCTTGTTAAGCTCTCATCAATGAATATTATCAGGTATATCCCGGGAAAGAAAACAGCCCTGGTTATATTCACTGAAGAGCGCCTTGTGCGAAAAGCCCTGTTGATCTCTCCCGAAAACTATCTTCATGTAAAGGAAAAATATATTCACCGGTTAAATAAAATGATCGATTATGCTGACTACGATACAAGATGCAGATCAGTATATCTTCTCGATTATTTTGGCGAGGAATCAGACAGGTGCGGAATATGCGATGTGTGC
>DATKXL010000275.1:0-23931 GCA_035529055.1 Bacteroidales bacterium | reverse complement strand
AGCGTCATGAAAAGCAGAATACCCGGCAGAAAAATAAAACGTCTGACATGCTGCAAAACCGGTGTGGAAATACTTGAGATCATTGTGATAAATTTGTAACTTTACACATGGGCACTGCAAATAAACGAAAAAAATCACTTAATTAATATGCTAAGATAATTATGAATATAATAGTAAATGGCGGGTCCAGAGGAATTGGAAGAGAACTGGCTGTTCATTTTGCCGGTGATCCGGACAATCAGCTGCTTGTCACCGGCAGGGATGAAAAAGCTCTGAAAGAGCTGGCCGGGAGTTGCATTCATGAAAATGTTTCTTATCTGGCATTTGACCTTTCACTGCTGGATTTCCAGATTGTATCGTTTAAAGATCAGATTTACAGCCGGTTCAGCAAAGTCGATATTCTTATTAACAATGCCGGATCGCTTACAGTGAAGGAGTTCATGAAAATGTCGAACAAAGAGGCAAGGACAATGATGGAGACAAACTTCTTCGGACCCGCAAGCTTAATCAGATTAATAAAACCGATTATGGCAAGTGGATCGCATATTGTCAATATATCGAGCATGGGAGGTTTTCAGGGAAGCTCAAAATACCGGGGGCTCTCCTATTACAGCGCCTCTAAGGCGGCTCTCGCAACTCTTACCGAGTGTCTTGCTGAGGAGTTTTCTGAAGATGGCATCAGTGTAAACTGCCTGGCTCTCGGATCAGTGCAGACTGAAATGTTCGAAACTGCCTTTCCGGGATATAAAGCTCCTGTCAGTGCCAAAGAGATGGGTGAGTTTGTGGCTTATTTTGCCCTGAATGGAAACAGGTTCTTTAACGGGAAAATTATTCCTGTTGCCCTTGGAAATCCCTAGGAGTATGTCTTAATTTCCATTTTGCCATCCAGAGCCAGCAAGGCATTAAATACCAGGGCTTTGATCTCATCCTCTCCTGCATAGACGACAACTTCTGCTATGAATCCTATCATCGATTTTATAGAGTCGATATGTGATTGCCGGTAAGCCATCCCCCCTGTCAGAATTATTGCATCAACATTGCCGTTCAGAATAGCGGCCATCGCTCCTATTTCTTTTCCGATCTGATATGAAACTGCATCTTTTATAAGCAGAGCTTTGGGATCTCCTTCTTCGGCCATCCGGCACACCTCCATGAAGTTATTTGTGCCGAGGTATGCCACCATTCCGCCTTTTCCGGTGATCATTGATTTAAGGTCAGAATATGAGTATTTCCCGCTGAAGCAGAGATCAATCAGCTGACCCGCAGGCAGTCCCCCTGACCTTTCAGGAGAAAAGGGTCCGTCGCCGTTGAGAGCATTATTTACATCTATCACCCTGCCTTTACTGTGAGCTCCAACGCTAATACCCCCACCCATATGAGCGACAATAAGGTTAAGACCTTCATATTTTCTTCCCGTGGATTCAGCATATGTACGTGCAACCGCTTTCTGATTAAGAGCATGGAAGATAGATACTCTCTCAATTTCAGGATGTCCCGAGATTCTTGAGAGAGGCTGGAGTTCGTCAACCACAACAGGATCGACAATATAAGCAGTTGCATCAGGTAAAGAAGCCGCAATATCATCAGCAATCAATCCTCCAAGGTTACTGGCATGCTGTCCCATTAGTCCGGTCATAAGATCCTCTTTCATCCTCTCACTGACCTTATATATCCCTGATTCAATAGGCTTTACCAGTCCCCCGCGTCCAACCACCACTGCAATCCGTGAAATATCGGTTTCTCTCTCAGCCAGCTCTTTCATGATCAGGTCCTTCCTGAAATGGAACTGATCAGTGATCTTATTAAACCCGCAGAGTTCTTCGGCACTATGACGCAATGTTTTTTCGAAAACCATAACATCTTCCTCAAACAGAGCGAATTTTGTTGATGTTGAACCCGGATTTATTGCCAGAATAAGTCGTTTTATCATAGAATAGATGAGATTCTGTTCTGATTTATTGAAAGAAGGATCATCATGCCATCAGGCAGGCGAGCACAATACAATAGTATTTTGATTTTTCACTTTCACTTCTTGACATCAAAACGACAGGCTTGATGGTTCCTCTTATTAGTCCGGCCAGCTCTGCATTTGCAAACAGCATAAGACCTTTGTAAAACGGATTACAGGCTTCAAGAGACGGAAACAGCAATATATCTGCATCACCATCTATGGGTGTTTTAACTCCTTTGATCCTGATGCTAGTGGGATCACAGGCCAGGAAAAGGTCAAGAGGGCCATCCATGGTGCAATTGTTAATCTGTCCTCTCTCTGCCATCTTGCACATTGCAGCATAGTCGATCGAGTTACTGAAGTGGCGGCTCATCTTTTCAGAAGCACCGATAAGAGCTACTTTTGGTTTCTGCACACCAAATCTGCCGGCCATATCGATTGCATAGCCGGCCATCGCTGTTTTCTGACCAAGATCAGGGAAGGGAATAACAGCGGGATCGGTAATGAAAAGAAGTTTATGGTACGCAGGTATCTGAAGGGCACCTACATAACTAAGAACTGCATCAGGTATCATCAAACCGTGTTCCTTATCCATTACAGCCTTCAGGAATTTGTCTGTACCTACCAGGCCTTTCATGACAATGTCGGCCTGACCGGTTTTTACTAACCGTACAGCTTCTTCTGACGCATTTTGTTCATTGTCGGAATCAATTATATTAAAATGTTTTTCATCGATCCCTGAAGATTTACATATCTTTCTGATTTCAGATCCCCGGCCAATCATTACCGGTTCTATAAAACCTTCATTAGCAGATTTATAAACAGCACCTAATGTATTGATATCCTGTGCCCAGGCAACAGCTATCCGGTATCTTTTTTTAAGTGACCGGACTTTTCCCACCATCTGGTCGAAGGATCGGATCATGACAATTTTATTTACATGCTGCCGCTGAAAGAAGTATGCTATCGTATTTTGCCTGTTCCGAATCGGAACGGGAAGTGAGGACTATAGGCACCATGGCGCCAAGGATTATTGATGCAACTTTAGCTTTAGCGAAGAAAACAAGTGATTTATAGAGGACGTTCCCGACCTCTATGTCAGGCATCAGCAGGAGATCGGTATCGCCTGCTACTTCACTTCTGATCCCCTTAAGTTGTGCGCTTTCGAGGCTTATGGCATTATCGAATGCAAGCGGTCCGTCAATAATACAATGTTTAATCTGATCGCGCTGATTCATTTTTGAGAGCAGAGCTGCATGGAGGGTGGCTTCCATGTTTTCATTGACCATTTCAACAGCTCCAAGCACAGCTACTTTAGGCATCTCATATCCGAGCCGGAGGAGGAGTGAAACGGAATTATTAACAATAGCAATCTTATCCTTTAAATTAGGAGCTATATTCATTGCGACGTCAGTTACAGCGATCAGCTTATGATATGTTTCGACTTCAAAAAGAGCTATATGGGAAAGTAAATTACCTGTTCTCAGTCCCCATTCCTTGTTCAGAACACATTTAAGCAGGGTTGAGGTACCAACCTTACCTTTCATTAGTATATCTGCCTGCTTGTTGTTTAGCATTTTTACTGCCATTTCAACTGCCATATCCGTATCGGGTTCATGTATGATCCTTAACCCTGAGATATTATACCCATTCTCGTCACTGATGATCTGGATTCCCTCCCTATCGCCAATAAGTACAGGTTCAATAATATTATCCTGCCATGCTCTCAGTACGGCACTTAAAGAATGCTGATCCTGAGCAGCGGCAAGCACCAGTTTTTTTGTAGGCTTGCCGGCCACAATATTTTTAAGGTCACCCATGTTCCTTAGCACCATAGCTTTGTTTTTTTAAGATTAGAAATTAAACTGTATGATGTTCAACTATATAACGTGTATCGAATGCAATCACGAATTCTTCATCGGTAGTGATACACATCACCGTGACTTTTGATTCTGGTTTTGAGATTATTAGATCTTTGCCTCTGGCCCCGTTATTTACTTTAAAATCAAAGATTATCCCGAGGTTTTCCATATCTGAACAGATCATTGCCCTCATTTTATGATCGTTCTCTCCTACTCCACCTGTAAAGACCAGCAGATCAACTCCATTCAGGGCAGCGATATATGAGCCAATAAATTTTTTGACTTTATAGGCGTACATATTCAGGGCAAGAAGAGCTTTTTCATTTCCCTCTGCAGCAGCTAATTCCAGGTCGCGCATGTCGGATGAAAGCTGGGAGATCCCTGCAACACCACTCTTTTTATTGATAAGGTTATTGACTCCGGTAACATTAAGGTGCTCCTTATCAGCGATGTATATCAGAACTCCCGGATCAATTTCACCGGTTCGTGTGCCCATTATCAGTCCATCGACGGGTGTGAAACCCATAGAAGTGTCGATTGAGCGCCCATTCTGGATTGCGGTTATCGAGGCTCCGTTGCCAAGATGGCAGGTAATAATCTTAATTTTATTCACATCTTTTCTCAGGATACCTGCCGCTTTTAATGCAACAAATTTATGGCTGGTCCCATGATATCCGTATTTTCTTATTTTGTACTTTTCATAGTATTCGTAAGGCAGGGCATACATGTAAGCATAATCAGGCATGGTTTGATGAAATGAAGTATCAAATACGGCTACCTGCGGCACTCCGGGAATAAGCTTCTCGACCGACAATATACCCTTAAGGTTTGCCGGGTTATGCAAAGGAGCAAGATCGCTGCAGAGTTCAATATGACGCTTAACATCATTATCTATTAATACACTCTCCTTATAATTTTCCCCTCCGTTCACCACACGGTGACCAACAGCCTTAATCTCATTAACATTTTTTATAACACCGTGTTTATGATCGGTCAGAGCATCCATTACAAGGTTTATACCTGTTGTATGGTCGGGAATACCGTTAATGACTTTGTACTGTTCTTCACCGGTGGGAATATGTGTTAAAATACTATCATTCAAACCAATACGTTCTAAAAGCCCTTTAGCAAGCAGGTCAGTGCTTTTATTCATTTTAAACAACCGGTATTTTATTGAGGAGCTTCAGCAGTTTAATACAAGAATGATCATGATAAAGATTGTTATTGTTATAATTATTATTTATTTCTCCCAGCTGCCTGGTTGGATGTAATTGCGATCATGCTTACAATATCATTAATACAACAACCACGTGAAAGATCGTTTATTGGAGCTGCCATTCCCTGAAGAATTGGACCGATTGCTTCTGCATTTGCAAGACGCTGAACAAGCTTATAAGCGATATTGCCGCTATCAAGATTCGGAAAGATAAGTACATTGGCTCTGCCTGCAATTTTGCTGCCCGGAGCTTTCTTCTGGCCTATTGCTTCAACCAGAGCGGCATCAGCCTGCAGTTCTCCGTCGATCATAAGGTCAGGGGCCATCTCTTTTGCTAATCTGGTTGCGTTAACAACTTTATCTACCATTTCATGCTTTGCACTTCCTTTGGTTGAGAAACTCAACAGAGCAATCCTTGGTTCAAAACCAGCAATAGCTCTTGCTGTATGAGCAGTTGCTATTACTATCTCAGCAAGCTCTTTGTCTGTTGGATCAGGATGCACGGCACCATCGGCGAATATCAGTACGCCATCCTCACCAAAACGTTTGTCGGGAAGAATCATTATGAAAGCTCCCGAAACGACTGATATACCGGGAGCAGTCTTTACATACTGAAAGGCAGGCCTGAGAACATCACCTGTGGCATGATCAGCTCCCGAAACTTCTCCATCGGCATCGCCGTTCTTTATCATCAGAACGCCCAGGTAAAGAGGATCTTCAATAAGTCTTGATGCCTCTTCCCATGTCAGGCATTTGTTCTTCCTGATCTCAACCATCATGTCGATATAGTGCTCTTTCTTATCATGAGATTTTGGATTTATTATTATAGCTTTAGTAATATTCTTCAATCCCCAAGCAGCAGCATGTGATTTAATCTCATCAGGATCTCCGATCAGGATTATCTGAGCCAGACCCTCTTCAAGAGCAATATCAGCAGCCCTGATGGTCCTCTCCTCATACCCTTCAGGAAGGACAATCCTCATATTTTGTTTTTTGGCATTTTGTTTGATGCGTTCCAATAATCCCATTGTGTATCAATATTTTAAAGTGTTCGAAATTTTTTTCTAAATGTACGAAAAAAAAGTTCTATTAAACAATTTTGAGTTACATGATTATTATCAGAGTTATCATTTTTTCGGAAATATATCTTCCTTTCAGAAAAGAAGAAAAACTTGTTCAAATCATTTCATATTTTAGCAGCTGTAATTTTATTCTGAAATGGACACTTTCATCAGCAGGTTGGATTCTCTCAAAGCAAGCCTCGAGGGGGATTTGAAATATGATATTATCACCAGAACAATTTATTCGACCGATGCATCGGATTATAAGGAGCAGCCTTTGGCTGTTGCCTGGCCAAAAGGAGCTTCGGATATAAGGAAGATCCTGTTATTCGGTGCAAAGGAAAAAACGGGGATTACTGTCAGAGCTGCGGGAACATCGCTGGCAGGACAGGTGGTAAGCTCAGGGATAATTGTAGATATCTCAAGATACATGAATCGTATTCTGGAAGTTAACACAGAAGAGATGTGGGTCAGGGTCGAACCAGGCGTAGTACTTGATGAACTTAACCTTCATGTCAGACCTATCGGTTTATTTTTCGGGCCCGAAACATCAACATCAAACAGGTGCAATATGGGCGGAATGGTGGGTAATAATTCATGTGGTTCACATTCTGTAATTTACGGATCGACACGGGATCATACTATAGAGATGAAGACCCTTCTCAGCGATGGCAGTGAGGCTCTTTTCGGTCCGGTTGATAAAAAAACCTTTCAGAACAAATGCAACCAGGATAATCTTGAAGGGGAGATTTACCGGAATATCAGGGAAATCCTTGATAATCCTGTGAATAAGAAAAAGATAAAAGAAGATTATCCTGATCCGAGAATACCCAGAAGGAACACCGGGTATGCCCTGGATCTGCTTCTTGACTCTGATATTTTTGATGTAGATTCTAACCGGAAATTTAATTTCTGCCGGCTTCTTTCCGGATCGGAAGGGACTCTTGCCATCGCTACTGAAATAAAGTTGAATCTTGTCCCCTTGCCCCCGGCGCATAAAGCACTTGTATGTATTCACCATAAAGAAAGAGACGAGGCTTTTAAGGCTAATCTTATCGCCCTGAAATTTGGCCCGACCGCTGTCGAGATGACCGATGACAGGATCCTTGAACTTACAATAGACAATATCAGTCAGAGAAACAACCGGTTTTTTATTGATGGTAACCCTGAAGCGATTACCATGGTTGAGTTTGCAAGGGGGAGCGAAAAAGAGGTTGATGCGGTTTGCGACAAGATGATCAGCGTACTGAGGGAGGAAGGTTACGGTTATTCCTATCCGGTAGTGAAAGGAACTGATATGGCCAGGGTGTGGGAATTAAGGAAAGCCGGACTTGGAGTTCTGGGTAATATGAAAGGAGATGCCAAATCAGTATCACTGATCGAAGATACAGCTGTAAGAGTTGAGGATCTGCCAGCCTATATGGATGAGTTTGCCCGGATGCTGGCCGGATTTGGCAAAGATTCGGTTTATCATGCCCATATTGGTACCGGTGAACTGCATATCAGGCCAGTATTGAATCTCAAAGACCCTCATGATGTTGAGTTATTCAGATCAATAGGTCTCGATACAGCGAAGCTTGTTAAGAAATACAGGGGATCGCTGAGCGGTGAGCATGGAGACGGGAGACTCAGAGGGGAATTTATCCCGATAATCATCGGCGAACATAATTTCGGTCTGGTGAAGAAGGTTAAGATGTCCTGGGATCCTCAAAATATCCTGAATCCCGGGAAGATCGTTGATACACCGCCGATGAATACTTTCTTAAGGTACGAACCAGGTACTATAACCCCAGATATTGAGACAATTTTTGATTTCTCATCGACCGAAGGGATTATCAGGGCTGCAGAAAAATGCAATGGATCGGGCGATTGCCGGAAATCGTTGATAATTGGCGGCACAATGTGTCCGAGCTTTATGGCCACAATGGATGAGAAGAACAGCACCAGGGCAAGGGCAAACGTATTGAGGGAATTCTTAAGCATTAAAGATATTGATCCATGGGATCATGAAGAGATATATGAAATCCTTGATCTTTGCCTCGAGTGTAAGGGGTGCAAATCGGAATGTCCTTCGGGAGTAGATATGGCAAAGCTGAAATCTGAGTTCCTTCAGCACTGGTACGATAAACATGGAATACCCTTAAGAACTAAGTTAATTGCTTATATATCAAATTTTAACAATATAGGGTCTTACGCACCTGCTGTATATAATTTTTTTCTGAGGAATAAGATCATGTCGGGGTTGATGAAGAAGACTATTGGTTTTGCGTCAAAAAGAAGCATACCTTTATTATATAAAACAACATTAAGAAGATGGATCAGAAAAAACAAATCATCGCTGATCCCAGCTGAGCCAACAGGAACTGTTTGTCTTTTTATTGATGAATTCACCAATTTCAATGATACCGCTACAGGAATTGCCGCAATTAAATTGCTGACTTCCCTGAATTACAGATTAGTATTTGCCGATCATGATGTAAGCGGAAGAACTTTCATTTCCAAAGGTCTTATAAGGAAAGCAAAAAGGATAGCCAGAAAGAATGTGGAGGTCTTGTCAGGATTAATAACCGACGATTTACCACTTATCGGAATTGAACCTTCTGCCATACTTGGTTTCCGTGATGAATATCCGGAGCTTGTAGGGGATGATCTGAAGGAGAAATCTGATAAGCTTTCTGTCAATAGTTTTTTAATTGATGAGTTCATATCAAAGGAGTTTAAGTCAGGCAGGATAAAGAGGGAATCTTTCACTCAGAATAAACTTGAAATATTATTGCATGCCCATTGTCAGCAGAAAGCCATTGCTTCATCGGCCTGCACTATTGATATGCTTTCAATACCTGAAAATTATTCAGTTAAAGAGATACCATCCGGCTGTTGCGGGATGGCCGGCTCGTTCGGGTATGAAAAAGAACATTTTGAGCTGTCTGACAAGATCGGAGAGCTTATTCTGTTCCCTGAAATAAGAGACTCCGATGACAAAACGGTTATAGTTGCCCCGGGAACAAGTTGCAGACATCACATCAAGGATGGGACAGGCAGGACAGCTCTTCATCCGGCGGAAGTGCTGTTTAATGCACTGAAGGCGTGAAGGCGTGAAGGGTAAAAAGAAACAGTGAAACTCCGTTTAAACTCAGTGTAACTCTGTGGTTAACAAAGATTAAAGATTAAGGATAAAATTATTAAGTTATATACTGATTGTGAAGTTATCAGCGTCTTTATGAACGGGGAACTTGTCGCGAAAATCATTAAGTACGGATAATGATATTTCTGCGGTTACAAGTTCTTCCTTATTATCATCTATTTCTGTGATGATGTTACCCTTTGGACCTATTATCATTGAATTACCGGAATATTTTATCCCCTCCCCGTCCCAGCCTGTACGGTTAACTCCTGCCACATAACATTGATTTTCGATTGCCCTTGCTTTAAGCAATGTAATCCAGACATCCTTTCGGCTTTCAGGCCAGTTGGCTGAATTGATAAGCAGATCATAATCCTGTCTGTTCCTGCTCCATACAGGGAACCGGAGATCGTAGCAGATATTGGGGCAGATTCTGACACCCCTGAAGCTGAAAACAACCCTGTTATTCCCCCGGGTATAATTCTTGTCTTCATTCGTTATTGAAAAAAGATGTCTCTTATCATAATGCCATGATTTTCTTTCAGGAGAGACAAAAACCCATCTGTTGAAAAAAGATCTATCCTGCTTCACAATGTAGCTCCCGCAAAGGCCCACATTGCCCTTTACGGAGATGTCCAGCATCCAGTCATAGGTTTCTGCGTATGGAGCTTCACTTATATCGGCCGGATTCATCGTAAAACCTGTACTGAACATTTCCGGAAGAACAACAATATCTGTATTCCCATAAACAGAAGAGATCACTTCACCCAGAGATCTGAGGTTCTCATGTTTTTTCTCCCAGACTATGTTGTGTTGTATTATTGATAATCTCATGTAATGGTTGCAGGTGGGGTGTCATGCCCGAAGGGTCATGACTGGGTGTTTATTTACACTTTTTAGTCACCCTCTTTTATAAATAAATCAGAACCGATTGAATTCCTATTTTGCATTTATGGAATTGTAGTAATCAGTAAGAATCCCATTAATAAGAGGTTTATAATAGAGCCAGAAAAACCTTCTATGATCATCCGGCTTGCTGGAATAGAGTATTCCCTTCAGCTTATCAAAACCTTTGATCCGCGAGGTGCAATACCAGACATTATTTGTTGCGAAATCACCTGAGAAATAGAAAATTCTGCCGGAGGCAGGTTCCTGAACAACTGCAGGAAACTCATTTGAAAGAGTATTGTTTTCAAGCAGAGTGTCGCCCAAAGCTGTTGTTTCAATCCTGAATCTGGAAATAATATTATTCTCAAGCGGGTCAATAATATCGAACCAGTTTTTAAATGTAACAGAGGCAGGCACTCCATATCTTGCACAATTTGCCGAGTCTGTAATTATTAAGGGTAATGGGCTTTTAAGATGGATTCCCTCTTCAAGGACAACAATGTTCTTTTCTGTAAGAAGAACTATTCCTGCTTTTTTAAAGGTCCAGGGTTGCTTGTGTTGTTTTCTGTACATGCCGGTTAGCCAGATCGGGAAATCAGCAGTCAAAGTATCAAGTTTATCAAAATATTTTCCGGTCCAGCCTGAGAAAGTTACACCAATCTTCTCCTGTGTTCTGACAGATTCAAACTGGGCAGTGGGGTAATCAAAAGTGTTATATTCAAGAATTATCAGTTTGTTCCTGCTTTTCATCTCATTAATGAACAGGTAGTCGTTATTAGTCAACCCTCCGTATATTTTCCTTGACCTTCTGCTCTTGTTAACGCCACTCCACCAGTCATTAAAAAAGACTCCGTATGTATCAGCAATATAAAGTACATCGGTTCTTTCAGGAAGGTCAATCATTTCAGAGAGGCGATACTCATTTCTTGTGCTTCCTTTTTCTTTCAGAGGTCTTGTGGGTGAAAATCCATAATAATCCTTGCTGTAAGAATAACTATTCTTTTTTTCCTTCTTAACAAATCTCTCATTATTAAGAATCCAATGGAATGATTTGTGTTTCAGGCGGTCAATTGTAGGAACTGTCTTATCAAGTACAACAATATCCATTGGTTTCTTCTCCTGAAGGGTCCAGCGGATAAGGTTAATCACCGGCAGAGCAAAAATTACTACCAGAATGATAATTACTATAAGCAGAGGTTTTTTCATAACTGAATAAATATCTGAAAGTATTCAAATACTATATTGATAATTAGCAATTTCTAATGGTAAAACGCAAATTCAATTGTTAAAAGTATTAATTTATTTCTTTTATTTAAAATAAATCTGGAGCAATTTAGTAAAAATTATTTAACTGCAAACAGGGTTAATATCCGCAAGCCGAGTTATTACCTCTCTTATCAGGGCAAATAATAATAGTCTGTTCATCATATCTGTTTTTGTGATCGCAAATTTAAATAAAACAGCACACCATCCGGATCGGTGGCAAATTTAATTAGTTGTTTTTAGTATTTTTACGCAAACATATAATGATGCTGGCAAATCAACCTCTGGCAGACAGATTACGGCCCAAGATCCTCGATGAGTTTTGCGGACAGGATCACCTTGTCGGCAAAAATGCTGTTCTGAGAAAGGTAATTGAATCCGACAATATTCCTTCATTTATACTTTGGGGCCCTCCCGTTGTGGGAAAAACGACTCTGGCTCTGATAATTGCTCAGACACTTAAAAGACCTTTTTTTCACCTAAGTGCAGTTCATTCAGGAGTTAAAGATGTCAGAGAAACTATTGAGAAAGCGAAGAAACAGCAGTTCTTCAATCAGCCAAATCCCATCCTTTTCATTGATGAGATACATCGTTTTAACAAATCCCAGCAGGACTCTCTGCTGAGCGCTGTTGAGCAGGGAATAATAATCCTTATCGGAGCAACAACAGAGAATCCCTCTTTTGAGGTAATATCCCCTCTCCTTTCAAGATGTCAGGTTTATATAATGAATCCTTTGAGTGAGCCGGAACTGGCAGGATTACTGAAAAAAGCGCTTAAAAAAGATCCTTTTCTTTCAAAATACGATATTGAAATCACAGAATATGAGGCGTTTATGCGTGTTTCGGGAGGAGATGCAAGGAAGTTATACAATGCCCTCGAACTGGTTGTCTCTTCAGAAGCGGATAAAACCGCTTCTGAAAAAATTGTAATAGACAATGAAAAAGTTCTGAAGCATGTTCAGAAAAACCTTGCTTTATATGACAAAAACGGGGAACAGCATTACGACATCATTTCCGCATTTATCAAATCGCTCCGCGGCAGTGATCCCAATGCTGCAGTTTACTGGCTTGCCCGGATGGTGGAGGGAGGCGAGGATCCAAAATTCATTGCCCGGCGAATGTTAATACTTGCAGCAGAAGATATTGGCCTGGCAAATCCTAATGCTCTGCTTCTCGCCCAGACCTGTTTTGAAGCTGTAAATGTTATTGGATGGCCCGAGTCAAGGATAATACTGTCTGAGGTTGCCCTTTATCTTGCCACCTCCCCTAAAAGCAACTCTTCGTATATGGCAATTGAGAGTGCTCAGGGAACTGTCAGTGATCATGGTGATCTTTCTGTCCCGCTCCATATCCGTAATGCTCCTACTAACATGATGAAGAATATGGGTTATGGCAGGGAATATAAATATGCTCATAGTTATTCAGGAAATTTTGTTCCTGATAATTTTCTTCCCGATGAAATAAAGGGAACCATCTTTTATGAACCGGGGATTAATCCGAAAGAGGAAGAGATAAGAAAGAGGCTGGCAGGGATGTGGAAAGATTTTTATAACTATGATAAATAATTAACCTGAGTTGCTTGTTGCTTGTTGCTTGTTGAACAAAAAGAACTTAGACAGAGTTACACAGAGAAAAATCAAAGAATAATTCTCAATTTAAATTTTATACCTTTGTTTTTATATGTTCAAGACTGGAATAGATATTCCCGGATTAAAATTCGGTGCCGGAGATAATTTTCTTCTGATCGCTGGTCCCTGTGTGGTGGAAAATGAGGAGATCGTTTTCGAAACAGCTGAAGAGATCGTTCGTTTATCTGAAAAATACCATCTCCCATACGTTTTTAAATCATCCTACAGAAAGGCAAACAGATCAAAGTTTGATTCTTTCTCGGGGATTGGAGATATTGCAGCTCTTGAAATACTGGCTGAAGTACGAAACAGATTCTCAATACCAGTAATCACTGATGTTCATAATCCCGATGAGGCACTACTGGCAGCGCAATATGTTGATGTTCTGCAGATACCGGCGTTTTTATGCAGGCAGACCGATCTGCTGGTTTCAGCCGCCAGAACAGATAAGTGGATCAACATAAAAAAAGGCCAGTTCCTTTCAGGAGCCTCCATGAAGTTCGCGGTGGAAAAGGTAAGATTGGCAGGTAACAACAAAATATTGCTCACCGACAGAGGTAATATGTTCGGGTATCAGGATATCGTAATTGATTTTCGCAATATTCCGATAATGCAAACGATTGGTGTTCCTGTTATTATGGATATCACACATTCACTTCAGCAGCCCAATCAGGAAACCGGAGTGTCAGGCGGCAATCCGGAGATGATTGAGACTATTGGAAAAGCTGCAATAAGTGTCGGTGCTGACGGTATATTCATTGAGGCTCATCCAAACCCTTCTGTGGCAAAATCGGATGGGGCCAATATGCTGAAGCTTTCAGAACTTGACGGACTATTAAAGAAACTTGTCGAATTAAGAAAAACCATTAATTCATTTAATTAAATATCACTACTTAAAAAAATTGTATGAAAAAACTATTCTTTGTTATGGCAGGACTGGCTGCAGCTACTGTCATCAATGCTCAATCGCTTGACGAGATCGTGAAAAATTATTCAGCTGCCCTTAAAGTCGACCAGCTTGCTAAAGTGACAACCATAAAAATTACCGGTAAAGTTTCGCAGATGGGTCAGGAGATGCCGATCACGATGTTCATGAAGAATCCAAACAAAGTAAAAGCAGTTATCAGCTTCAACGGACAGGATATAATACAAGTATTCGACGGGGAAAAAGGATATATGGTTAATCCTCTTATGGGTTCAAGTGATCCGGTAGAACTGACAGGCGACCAGTTAAAACAGGTTCAGAACAATAATGCTTTCAGCAATGAGGTCCTGAATTATTTCAAAAATGGTAAATTAACCCTTGAGGGTGAAGAGAGTGTAAACGGGAAGCCCGCCTATAAGCTGAAAGCTGTCCCGGAAGGTGCCCAACCCGTTTATATGTTCATTGATAAAGGCTCATTTTATCTGACAAAAACAATCACGACGGTCAATCAGATGGGGACTTCAATTAATGTTGAATCATATCCATCTGATTATGTTGAAATCAATGGTGTTGTAATCCCAAAGAAAACAACCACTTCAGCAAACGGTATGGAAGCAGGTGCCATCATTTTCGACCTCATAGAAGTTAATATTCCGATTGAGGATAGTGTATTTAAAATAAAATAATTGTAGAGACGCCATGCCTGGCGTCTCCACAACGGTATTTATATGCAGGTGGCCTGTAAGCCGGATTCTGTACCGGTTCAGGTATCTGCGAAAGAAATTTAAACCGGTTTCCATCATTTATCTTGTCCCGGCATCACTGCCGGGATCATACGACCTACCCCCCGGCGTCGGACGAGCAGCCCTTGGTGCCGGTTTACATGGTCTTTCAACCCATAAGGCGTACGGCTCCTGATGTCACCACCAGGACCGGTGAGCTCTTACCTCGCCTTTTCACCCTTTTCCCGCGTTGCGGGATGGTTATTTTCTGTTACACTACAATACCCTCGCGGATATCTTTCCGTTAGAAAGTATGGTGCTCTGCGTTGCCCGGACTTTCCTTTCCGATAAATCGGAACGATGGAACGGCCAGCTGCGCCACAAAGATACATAAAAACAGGGACAAACTGTAAATTTAGTTACTTTCGTATGTGAATTCAGGCGTAAGGCGGAAGGCGTAAGGCGGCAGACCAAAGGTAAAATAAACGGAAGAGGCTGATGATTGAAATTGATATGAATGATTATGATTATGAGCTTCCGGAGGAAAAAATAGCGCAGTATCCACTGGAAAAAAGGGAGGCTTCTCACCTTCTGCTATATAATGGAAAAGAGATAAGCAGGGAAAATTTCAAGGAGATAGATAAATTTATTCCTTCCGGGTCACTTATTGTTTTCAATAATACACGGGTAATAAGGGCGCGGATTCTGTTTCGCAAGGAGACAGGGGCCAATATTGAAGTGTTTTGTCTTGAGCCGCTTCTCCCTGCCGGTTATGAATTATCGTTTGGTTCGCAGCAACCGGTTGAGTGGAAGTGTATTGTCGGTAACCTGAGGAAATGGCAAAGCGGCTCAATCAAAACAGAGATCAGTTACAGGGGAGAACATTATGAGTTAACCGCAGAAAAGCTTCAGCCCGAAAGCGAAGCCTGGAGGATCAGGTTTGGATGGAACAGTAAGAATTTAACATTCAGTGATGTACTTGAATCTGCAGGTCATATCCCGTTACCTCCCTATATTGAAAGAGAAGATGAAGAGAATGATTATTTAAGGTATCAGACTGTCTATTCAAGCATGAAGGGATCGGTAGCTGCTCCCACTGCCGGATTGCATTTCACTGATAAGATCCTTAAAGGGCTTAAAACTAAAGGCATTAAGCTGACAGAACTCACTCTTCATATCGGAGCCGGCACTTTCCAGCCGGTAAGGTCAGGAGGTATTTCGCAGCATGAGATGCATACCGAACATTTCTTCGTTGAAAGAGCGACAATTGAATCCTTAATTGAAAACCAGGGGAAAATCATAGCCGTAGGGACTACCACGGTCAGGACCCTTGAAAGTCTATATTGGTCCGGCATTAAAGTACTTCAAAATAAGATCTTTCCGGAAACAGGTTTTATTGTAGGACAATGGGAACCATATGAGCTTAGAAATAACATCACGGTCACAGAATCTCTCGGAGCTTTACTTGACACCATGAGCAAAACAAATACTAACTGCCTGTACGGTTCAACGAGGATGATTATTATTCCGGGATATAATTTTAAAATTCTGAACGGATTAATAACTAATTTTCATATGCCCAGGAGTACACTCCTTTTACTTATTTCGGCATGGACAGGCCCAGACTGGAAAAAGATTTACAAATTTGCTCTTGAGAACAATTTCAGGTTTTTAAGCTATGGTGATAGCTCCTTATTACTCAGGTAGATGTAATTGATCGTAATCTCTTAAAGTAGAATTAAGAAATTTCACTGTTTTTTTTGATAGTACAATGATTATTTGTTTATTTGGCATCCAAATTATCACGTATGAATCAGAATAAAATACTGGAACAGTTTGTGGTCATTTTTAGTGTTTTCATGGTCTTTTTCTACATTGGTGCCGGAATTTACCTTATTTTCTTTTTTGAAACTTATCTTGACAGAGCATTACTGGTAATTCTGGGATCCACTTTAATTTTTTATGGTTTATTCCGGGCATTTAGAACATATGTAAAAATTGTCGAAGTTTTTTTTAAAGATAACAAGGATGATGATTGAATCGCTTTCTGATCGGGGAAATCAGGTTCAGGAGCAGATTTTACTGATTCAGATCACAGTTGGCATGTACTTTGCAGATTAACAATTAGTAAATATTTTAACTTTGACAAATTAATAAAAATGAAGATACTTACATTTATTCAAAATTTTATTAATATTGCGTTCCGAAATCATAATTCTCAAGCGTTAAACAGGGTGAACAACACAGACAGAAAAAAAGTAAAGTCAATATTATCATTTGTTTTTCTGGGGATTATATTTTTATGCTTCTCCTGCAGAAATGGCAGTAAGCCTGAATTAAGTGAAACCCCAACCCGCGGAAACATTGAAATTTCGGTAGATGAATCGTTTCAGCCTCTTCTTGATACTGAGATTTATACATTTACTTCATTATATTATAATGCCCATATCAGAGCAGAATACAAGCCCGAATATGATGTAGTAAATGATTTCATGAATGACTCAGTAAGGGTTATGGTAACGAGCAGAAAGCTTTCTGAAGATCAGATACGTTATCTTCGCGATACACTTGTTATTGCGCGCACAACCACTTTTGCTTATGATGCTCTTGCATTAATAACAAATAAAGAGAATCCCGATACACTTATTAAATACAATACAATAAAAGATATTTTCACCGGTAAGATTAAGAGATGGAAAGACATCAATCCAAGATCGAAGCTTGGTGATATAAGTGTTATTTTTGACAACAACAAATCGGGCAACATCAGGTATTTCAGGGAGCTCTTTGAAATTAAAGCTGATCTCGGCGTCAATTTCTTTGCAGTAAACAACAATGCAGAAGTTGTTGATTTTGTCGCAAGGAACCGTGATGCTCTTGGAATTATAAGTGTAAACTGGATAAGTGATAAAGATGATTCACTGAGTAGGAGTTTTGTTAAAAAAATAAATGTTTTAGCTGTTTCTCAGGAATTTATTAATGATGGTACCTATTATCGTCCCCATCAGGGATCCATTTATGACAGGTCCTATCCATTTGTGAGAGAAGTATATTTCATATCAAGGGAGACCTTTTCGGGATTGGGTTCAGGATTTATTCAATGGGCAACTGCATCTCAAGGACAGAGGATAGTACTGAAATCAGGATTAGTTCCGGCTACCATGCCGATAAGGCTGGTTCAGATTAAGAATTAGAAATTAGAAATTACGAATTAGAAGAAAGAAAATAACAACAATAATTTAAGAGGTAAAATCTAGTATAAACATAACTGACATCAATTAAAAAAGCTATGAAACGTTCAATTTTAAGTCCGGTTGTTTTCCTGGCGAGTGCATTTTCATTAATCCTGGCGAGTAATATTCAGGCGCAGGATTTAAATTCTGCCATACTGCTGACAAGAAGCGAGCAGTATGATAAAGCAGAATCAATGCTTCAGGAACTTATTAAGAAGGAGCCTGGAAACAGTAAGAATTATTTTCACCTTGGAGAAAATTATTTGCTTGGTTATTTTGCAGATACAATATCAAACTCATTAACCGTTGCAACCAAAGAGGCAAAGGAAATCTACCAGAAAGGTGTCAGCGCTAATCCAAATGATCCTCTTAATTATATAGGACTGGCAAAAGTTGCATCTTACCTGGGTGATGAAAATACTGCAACTCAGATGAGGGCAAAAGCAAAGAGTTTTCTTCTGCCTTATAAGAAGATAAAGAAAATCAGTCCGCCGGCTAAAGAATATGCTTACACCTTAGCTAAAATTGCTGAATCTTATATTAAAGATGGTGCTGTGGATACATCCCTTGCTCTTCCTCTCATCAGAGAAGCAGTTAAGATTGACAATAAAAACGCCGATATCTATCTGATTGCCGGTGATATTTATATGCTTTTTAATGACGGATCGAATGCCATTAAGAATTACAACCTGGCGCAATATGCCGATCCTCAATCACCTACCGCTTTCATGAAGATTGGATTTGTTTATGTCAAGGGACGTGCCTTATCATCTGCCATACCCTATTTTGAGGATGCTATAAAACTTAATGCCAATTATGCTCCTGCATACCGTGAGCTTGGACAACTTTACTGGCTTGCAGGCAGACTGGAGCAGTCGAAAGAGAATTTTAAACAGTATCTTGAATTAACAGCAGGTAATATTCCTGCAAAGGTCAGGTATGTTACATCTCTTTTTTATGCCGGCGACTATGAAGAGGTTATTAAGAATGTTGAAGAAATTCTGGCAATTGATGATTCCAGAAGCTATATAAACCGTATTGCAGGTTATTCATGCTATGAAATGAAAAATGCAGACTATGATAAAGCGCTTAAATATATGGAAACCCTTTTTGAAACTGTAGCTCCCGAGAGGATTATTAAAAAGGACTATCATTACATGGCAAGAATCCTTCTCAGAAAGAATCAGAACTATCCCAAACTGGTTGATGAACTTAATTCACTTAAACCACAGCTCGACAGGGAGAGATCAAGGTATTCCACTGCCACATCAGCGGCTGTAAAAGCCAAGTATAAAGTTACTGTTGACGAACTTACTAAAAAAATTGCTGATCAGGAAACCGAAATTTCAAAAGCTGATGTTGAAATAGACAGGGCATTTGTTGAGTTCGGGAAAGCTCTGAATTTTGATCGTAAAGACCCAAATGTTACAACTTATACTCCTCAGGAGAGATCTATTCTCAATGAGATGGCCAGTAATTATTATACCTTTCAAAGATACAATGGAGCTGCCAGAACATGGGCTAATCTTATTGATCCTTCAAAAGAGAATAATATTGCAGATTACATGAAGGTAGGGAGAGCATATTATAACGGAGAAAAATTCAAATCGGCTGATTCAATATTCAATGTGGTACTTAAGAAGTCACCGGATTATATTCCGGCTCATGTCTGGATTGCCAGGACCTATTCCAAAATGGATCCTGATTTAAAGCTCGGTCTTACCAGACCCAAATTTGAAAGGCTCCTTGAGATAGCAGCCAAAGATTCTGTAAAGTATTCAGGTGAAATGATGGAAGCCCTCACTTATCTTGGATACATAAATATGAACAATGGCAATTACAGCAGAGCAAAAGATTACTACAGCAGGATGATATCACTTGATCCAAACAGTAAAGAAAACAAGATCAGAGGATATAACGGATTAGCAAGCATTGAGACCAGAGCGGCCGGACAGGAAAAAACACTTGAAGGTAAGCTTGCTTATCTTGCAAAATCAGCCGATGCATACGAAAAGATCATAGCTCTCGATCCAACGAACTCATCAGCAAAGAGCAATCTGAAGTGGGTGCATGATTACCAGGCATCCGTTAAGAAAGGGATAAATCCCAATGAAATCAAAGGCAGGGTTACAAACAGTGCAGGTCAGCCAATTGCTTATGCATCAATTCGTGTCAAAGATACTGCTGCTGAAAATCTTTCGAATACCAAGGGAGAATATAAGTTTGAGATTCCTCAGGGTTCAGAAATACTGATTGTCACAGCCAAAGGTTATCAAACCAGGGAGATTGCCATTACTGCACAAAGGACTTATAATGTTGTACTGGAACAGTAGGAAATAAAGTATAAAATAAAAAGTAAAAAGTAAAAAGAATTTGTTAATACAGCTATTAAAAGCAGGGTGATGTATTAAGTTAAAGGTCTTATTATAGTGAGAATTATTCTAAACTGCGTAAAAAACTTAACAATCTTTTAAACCCTATTGGAAAAAAACAATTGAAAATATATATTTGCAAATCGTAAAATCTTAACCTAAACAAAATCGATAGAAAAATGAGTAAACAAGGAAGTTCGTTCAGAGATGCGTTGCAGAATATTTTTGCAGCAAGTGCTATTGTGATAGCTTTTGTGGTTTCCTATTTATTGTTTGTCAATATAATGGGTAATCCTGTTAACTTCGAAGGTGGCAATCCGAAAGGACATCCCCTCCAGGGTAACTATTTGGGAATAGTATATAAAGGTGGTTTTGTTGTTCCTATTCTTATGACTTGTGTTTTAACCCTTATTATTTTCGTATTTGAAAGGATTATCACCCTTTCGAGAGCAAAAGGAAAAGGCAGGTTAAATACTTTTGTCAGTAACATTCAGACTCTTCTTGCAGAAGACAAGATTGAAGAGGCGCTTGAAGCTTGCGACAGGCAAAGAGGTTCTCTTGCAAACGTCGTTAAAGCAGGCTTAGCCCGTTACCGTGATCTTCAGAAAGACAAAGAGCTTGAAAAAGACCAGAAGATCCTTTCAATTCAGAAATCATTTGAAGAAGCCACTGCTCTGGAACTTCCCATGCTGTCAAAGAACATGGTGATATTCTCGACTCTTGCTTCAATATCTGTGTTGATAGGTCTTATCGGTACTGTGCTTGGTATGATCCGTGCATTCGCCGCTCTGGCTCAGTCAGGTGCTCCTGATGCTCTTGCACTTTCACAAGGTATATCCGAAGCTCTTGTTAATACTGCGTTGGGTATCACAGGGTCAACTTTAGCAATCATTGCATTCAATTATTTCTCATCAACAATTGACTCATATACATTTAAAATCGATGAAGCAGGTTTCAGCCTGACACAGAATTTTGCTGCTTCTTTGAAAAATATTTAATCATAGATTTATCTTTTGGTTAATCTTAAAATATAAAGCTACAATGCCAAAGATTAAATTACCAACAAAGTCGCCCCGCATCGACATGACCCCGATGGTTGATACATTCGCTGTAATTTTAATATTCCTGGTATTAACTACTACGATGAGACAACCAGAACCGGCCATTGTTGATACTCCTTATTCAATATCAGAGAAACCTACTCCGGATTTTAATTCAATGACTTTTCTGTTATCTCCTGATAATAAAATCTTTCTGAACATGGATAACGGACCTGACACCCTGCTCAAGTACAGGCCTAAAGTGCTTGCTGAAATGGGTAAACGGTACGATATCGAGTTTACAGAAGCAGAACTGAAGGATTTTGAGAAATATCCTTCATCCATAGGGGTCCCTATTCAGAAAATGAAAGAATTTTTTGCAACTAATAATAACGAGGAAAGAACAGCCATGCAGACCGGGATTCCTATCGATTCGACTGATAACCAGCTGGCAATGTGGATACTCTGTATCCGCCAGGTGAATCCTAATGTCCAGGCTTGCATAAAAGGAGACTCTAAAACACGCTTTCCTATTGTTAAGAAAACTCTGGATATTTTACAGGAAAGGAATGTAAACAGGTTCAATCTGATTACTAGTCTGGAAGGAGCTAAAATTAACCTGGAAGAAATACAGCAGTGATATGGCAGAAATAATTCAAGAAGAAAAAAGCAGCGGAAAAAAGAAAGCAAAGAAGCATCCCCCGCATATAGATATGACACCGATGGTTGACCTGATGTGTCTGCTCATCACATTCTTTATGTTGACCACCGCTTTCAGTAAAGCTAAAATCATGGAAATTGTTCTTCCTGAGAAGATCAAAGATCCTACAAAACAAGAAGCTCCAAAAATTGTGGCGAGCCGTACTCTGAATATCATCCTTGGTCCGGATAATAAAATTTATACTTATCCCGGAGGGGTAAAGCCAGAGGCTTATAATAATCTGCCTCCGCTAAACGAAACAGATTTCAGCCCTACCGGCATTCGCCAAATGTTACTTGAAAGAAACAGAGCTCTTTTTAAAAAGATCGATGATTTTAAGCAGCAGGTAATTTCGGGTAAACTTCCTATTTCACAGGATTCTTTACAAAGCTCGGTAAGTCAACTTAAGAGAGATGACGACACAGGCCCAATTGTACTTATAAAAGCTTATAAGGAAGCCAATTACGGCAATTTCGTTGATATTCTCGATGAGATGAATATCTGCGGAATAGCCCGTTATACATTTGTTGACATTACATGGTATGAAGATAGGATGGTAGAAGCTGCAGCCGGAATAACACCCGCTGTTGCTGCCACTTCAACTAATTAACCCGTAAACCTTCAAAAAAATGGCAAAAGAAAAAATCAGAGTTCCTGCCTTTGATGATATTGTGTTTGAATCAAGGAATAAGGAGTACGGAGCTTATAGACTACGGAAGAAATACAGTCGAAATCTGCTTATAGGTCTTGCGATTGGAATTGTTATCATGGGAACTGCTGTCATAACTCCATACCTGAATGCTAAAGCTCTGGTAAATCAGCAGAAAAGTGATGAAAGACAGGTTGAGATCACAATGGAGAATCTGGATCAGCCCACAGAAACGGTTGCTCCTCCTCCTACTCCTCCTCCTCCTCCTCCGGAAGATGTGGTTCAGCAGGCAAAATATGTGCCTCCTGTTGTTGTTGACTCTGTAAAGCCTGAAGAAACTGTCCAGCTTATGACGGCAGATCAGGCACAGATAGAGGTGAAAAACGAAGAGGTTGTTGAAGTTATCCAGGAGGTTAAAGAAGAGGTCCAGGAAGAAGAACGTGAAGCAGAACCGTTCATTGTTGTGGAAGAAATGCCGATGTTTCCCGGAGGCGAATCTGCACTACTGGCTTATATTTCTGAACATACCCAGTATCCGGAAGTTGCAAAGGAAAACAACATCCAGGGTAGAGTAATCGTCAGGTTCTGTGTCACCTCTAAAGGGGGTGTTGATAAAGTAAGCATCCTCAAAGGAGTTGACCAGGAACTTGATAAAGAGGCAATGAGGGTCGTACAATCACTTCCTGCATTTAAGCCAGGTAAACAGGGGGGGAAACCCGTTCCTGTATGGTACATGGTACCAATTACCTTTACACTTAAATAAACTCATTTTCTATTATAAAAAAAGCCGGTTCAATCGATCCGGCTTTTTTGTTATTTATCAAACTCATCCTCAAGAATTGAAATTAAACCGTTAATATCATCTTCAGTGGTATCCCAGCTGGTCATTAACCTGTATTCTGAGATATGCTCGTTCCACGGATAGAAAAAGTATTTTTCACAAACATTTTCTGCAACCTCATGAGGAATAATCGCAAATACACCGTTTGACTGAACGGGCTGGGTTATATGTATCTTTCCCGTTTGTTCAATCTTCCGGGCAAGCAATCTGGCCATGGAATTTGAATGTAAGGCGCATTTCCTCCAGAGATCATTCCTGAAATATGCAATATATTGTGCTGAAATAAACCTCATTTTAGAAGCAAGCTGCATACCCTGTTTCCTGATATATTTGAAATCCACTGAGAGACCTGGTTTAAAAAAACAGACCGCTTCGCCATACATCATACCGTTCTTTGTTCCGCCGAATGACAGGACATCAACTCCGGCTCCGGCAGTGAATGCTTTGAAAGGAAGA
>DATKXL010000274.1:0-6573 GCA_035529055.1 Bacteroidales bacterium | reverse complement strand
TGGATCTCATTCCTCAAAGAGATAAATGTTTCCGGCGGAACTGGTACAATTATCAGTTTATCCCTGTCGTATCCAAGGTCAAGAGTACGCTGGTAGTCAGCGTTTCTGACAAAAGTTATTCCCATGACCAGCGATATCACTGAGATTGAGAACTGGAGTGTCAGAAGGATAGCCGAAAGTTTCCCTGTGCCTCTCACAAGAACTTCTCCTTTGAGAACATTGACCGGACTGAATGAACTTACATACAATGCAGGGTAGACTCCTGACACAAAGCCCGTAAGCATTAAAAGCAAAAGGAGGAAAATCCAGAAAATCTCATAACTGGTGAATGTTAGCTTTATTGACATATATGCCCAAAGGTTACTGTAGGCAGGTACCAGTATGGAAGCAACGGCAATCCCGACGAATAATGCAAGAAGGCAAATGATAATGGTTTCAAACATAAACTGGGTTGCCAGTTGTTTCCTTTGTCCCCCGAAAGTCTTTCTTAAGCCTATTTCTTTAAGTCTCTTACTGAATATTGCTACTGAGGTATTTGCAAAATTGAAGCAAGCTATCAGAAGGATGAAAAAAGCCATTAGCGGTGGAGCTATCAATGCCGCGGGATGAAGTGAAGGAAACAGACCTGAACTCCAGATATTCCTGGAATTTGAACCGACCTCTTTAAGCGGTACAAGTGAGAACCTGTTTATCCGGAAATCCTCACGCGCTTTGTTCTGCACCGGCAGATAACCTTTTAATGAATTAAGTATGGAGGGTACCAGGGATTTATCCGTGATCTGTACGAACAAAGCAGTTGTCCACAGCCTCCAGTCTGCATCAACTGCATTCCACATTCTTAGAAAGTTATCATAATGCAGGAGTAAATCTATCCTGAAACTTGAGTTTTCCGGAAAGTCGGCAAATACAGCACTTACTGTATAAGTAAATTCGTTACTCTGGTCATTATAAATGGATATTACCTTACCAAGCGGATTCTCATTGCCGAACAGGGTATGCGCCATAGTTTCGCTTAAAAGCACATTTCCTGTTCCTGGTATTGATTTAGTGTCACCGTTTATTGAAGCCAGCGTGAATATCTTTTGTTGACCCTGTAGATCTCTCTGAAGTTCTCATGAGTCCTGTTAAACTCATAATTGAACATATGATTGAAGAATGCGACAATACATACAGCCAACGCAATACCGAGTCCTACGATATTTATCAGGGTAAAAACCTTGTTCTTCAGTAAGTTTCTGAAGGTAACAAGAAGATAATTTCTGAACATGCCGATCAGTACTTACTCATACTTAAGCGACTGGGCAGGATTAATCCTGGCTGCTTTCACAATCCGGTAACTTATTGTGGTAAGCGCTATTCCAAGTGCAATGACCAGACCTATCAGGAAGCTGAACACGCCGGGATCAATTCTGTAATAGAAGTTTTCCAGCCATCTTTTAGCAATGAAGTATACTATCGGCCATGAGATCAGGGAAGAGATAGTCACAAGCAAAATGATCTCCCTGGAGATGACAAAATAGATACCTGTGATGGATGACCCCATTGCCTTCCTTACTCCTATCTCCTTGGTGCGTTGCTCGACGGTAAAGGATGTTAACCCAAAGAGTCCGAGAGCAGCTATAAAGATCGCGAGGACAGAGAATATTACTGCAAGCTGTGCATTTTGCTTTTCCTGGCGGTACATCTGCTCAAAATCCTCATCAATAAAGTAATATTGCATAGGATCATTTGATGTGAACTCTTTCCACCTGTTTTCAATCTCGGTTATGGTGCTCTGATAGTTCTGGGCTGACAGCTTTACAGTCACATATCCCCATAGGTTTTCATCACCTTTGAAAAGAAAGACATAAGGTTGAATCGGATTGCGGAGCGACTCAAAATTGAAGTTCTTAACAATTCCTATAACCTGAAGGAATTGGAAATCGCCTGATTCTGATACTAGTCGGAGGAACCTGGTTTTCGAAATATCAGTTATTCCGAAGTTTTTTGCAGCGCTTTCATTTATAATACAGGCATCGCGATCTGTTGTAAATGTCTTATCAAAATTACGTCCCTCAGCAAGTGTCATCCCGTATGTTTCGATAAAATCGTAATCAATCCAGCCTGATACCATAAGGAATGATTCATCCTTCCTTCCTTCAATTCCATATCCGTTAGTATTATTGATCCTGCCGGGTAAAGCCGTTGAACTGGTTATGTTTATCACACCGGGGATCTCACTTACGGCATTCTTAAATGCTTCCACCCTTGTCTCAAGAGATTGAGCCCTGTTGATCACAAGCATTTGCTCCTTATTGAATCCTACATCCTTGTTAAGCATATAAAATATCTGGCGGTACATCACCAAAGTAGCGGTTATCAGAAGAATTGACACTGCAAACTGGAATACCACCAGCACCTTTCTTAGTCCACCGTGCCTGGTATTGCCTTTCATACTGCCTTTAAGAACTTCAACAGGATTGAATGATGAAAGGAAGAAAGCAGGATAGGTTCCGGAAAGGAAACCAACAATTATCGTGAATAAAAGCAAACCCGGGATTGCGTACCACTGAGCGATAAGATTAAGCTTAAGCTGTGTCCCCAGGAGGTTATTAAAATAAGGTAGTGTGAGCCATATTATCAGTAATGCCAGCAGTAAAGCCAGAAATGCCAGTATGAATGACTCGACAAGAAACTGTGAGATAAGCACTCCGCGGGTTGATCCTCCGACTTTCTTTATGCCGACTTCCTTTGACCTTCTCGTAGCCTGTGCTGTTGCCAGATTCATAAAATTGATCGCTGCTATCAGTACAATCAGGATTGAAATACTTCCGAAGATGTAGAGATATTTCGGATCAGCTGCCGCCTTGAATTCCTGCGAAATTGAAGGATCAAGATGGATTTCAGTAAGTTTCTGAAGAAAATAATTGTATTTATTACCCTGATTAGCAAATTGCTCAATAGTGATGCCCATTAAACGCTGCAATTCCGGTCCCACGTATTTCTCAAGCATTGCCGGCATCTTTTCAGACACTGTCAGTGAATTTGTGTTGGGCTTAAGAAGCAGGTAAGTGCTGAAACTGTTACTAAGCCAGAAAGTGCTGTTTGCAACAGGCATTGTAACGAATGAAACGAGAATATGAGCATCAAAATGCGACTTTTCAGGCACATCAGCCATCAGACCTGTAATTATGTACCTGGCTGTATCATCTCCAAGCTTGAGGGCTTTATCAATAGGATCTTCATCTCCAAAGATCTTCTTTGCCATTGACTCCGTGATCACGGCTTTTCTCGCGGAATTAAGAGCATTTACGGGATCTCCTTTAATCAGGGGAATAGAGAAGACATTAAAAAAGGAAGAGTCTGCTGCGACAACATTCTCGTCCGTGAATGTCTGGTCCTTATATTCAACGACCATTGGTCCCCATCCATGAATCCTCAGGAAGCCTTCAACTTCCGGAAACTCTCTTGTCATTGTCGGACCTATCGGTGCACAGGTATAAGATCCCAATATTTCCTGTCCTCCGATCTTGCCGTTGAGTACAAGCCTGTATATCCTGTCTTTTTTAAGGTTGAATTTGTCATAACCAGCCTCATTTATCACGTATAAGGCAATTAAAAGGCTGCATGCTATCCCGATGGAAAGCCCAAGAATATTGATGATTATGTATGCCCGCTGTCTCTTGAACGAACGAATGCTGTGTTTTAATAAATTACTGAACATGATGGTTTGGTTTTATATCAAATTTAAACTGTTTATTCGACTTTCAATGCTTCTGCCGGGTTGATTCTCGATGCTTTAAACGCCTGGAAGCTCACTGTGACAATTGCGATCACAATTGCTCCTGCAGCTATTCCGGCAAAAACAAATATACTCATATCAATTCTGCTTGCGAACTGCTTAAGGAGATTCTCAACAATGATCCAGCCAGCCGGAAGTGCAATGGCCAGTGAGATAAGGATAAGAAGCATGAATTCTTTCGCCATTGTATATAGGATTGTTGCAGTTCCTGCACCCATCACTTTTCTTATGCCGATCTCATTTGTTCTTCTCTCTGCTGAATATGCAGAGAGTCCATACAGTCCAAGACATGCTATTATCATTGCAAGGATGGTGAAATACTTCAGAAGTGTTGTAAGACGGATCTGGCCTCTGAAAAGATTATCATAATCTTCATCGATAAAAGTATAATTGAACGGGTATTCAGGAATCACCTTATTCCATACTTCCTCGGCTTTTTTCAGAGCATCAGGTATATTTCCGGATGCCAGTCTGATAAGGATATAACTCAGATATTCCGAACCGGTAAGAGCGAATGCAATAGGTTCAACTGGCTCATCAGCACCCTTGAAGTGGAAGTTTTTAAGTAATCCGACTATTCTGCCGTGAATCCCCATGAAACTGAAGCTCATTCCAACAGGATCATCAACTCCCATAATCTTTGCTACTTCTTCATTTATCAGGAAATTACCTGTTGTATCCCTTGCGATATCCGAAGGAAAATCTCTTGAGAAATCCCTGCCCGACTTAAGTTCCATCTTCATTGTTTTAAGATAATCATAATCAATGACATTGGTACCTATGAGAACACGCCGTTCAGGATCTCTTCCTTCCCAGTCGGCACCTCCTGAATTGCTTCCGATCCTTACCGGGTTGCTCCTGGCCGCTGTAACTCCATCAATAAGAGTCTGCTTCAGAAGCTCTTCCTTCAGAGGGTAATATTTGGGCAGCATATCTCCAAGCATCGGGATGCATATAAGGTTTTCCTTGTCAAAACCCAGATCCTTATTCTGAAGGTGCTTTAACTGCATATACATGAATATCGCTGCTATCGCAATTAATATCGATAGCATGAATTGAATCACAACAAGTATCTGTCGCAGTCTTCCATTGGCTTTACCGGAAACTGTTTCACCTTTCAAAACAGCCACCGGCTTGAACGAAGAGAGATAAAGAGCCGGGTATATGCCTGATATGATGCCGGCAGCAAATCCGACTATAATCACACTGATAATAAACCTGAACTGAAGGAGATCGTGAAGGATAAAATTCTTTCCGGAGATATTGTTGAACAGAGGTAGTGCCAGTCCTATCAGAAATAAGGCAAACAGCATGGCAACCGAAACCAGAAAAAGAGATTCAATCATGAACTGTACTATCAGCGTCTTCTGACCGGCACCAGTTACTTTTTTAATGCCTATCTCCTTTGAACGGCCTGAGGCCTTGGCTGTTGACAGATTGATAAAATTAAAGCATGCAATCAGAAGAACAAATACAGCAACCAATGTGAAAATGTATATTACAATTACAGGACCTCTGCTGATTTCATAGCCGAACTGTGAATGAAGATGGATATCAAGGAGCGGGAACAGAAGATACTTTGTAAGTGTTTGAGGCAGATACTCGAGGACAACATCTGTGAGCTTCTTGTTAACAGACTGAATATCAGAACCTTTTTCCAGGACAACGAAGGTAAAGATTGAATTGTTGCCCCAGGAGTCACTGATTGCTCCAATTTCCGATAAGAATGAATATGGTATCACTCCTTCGAAAGTAAAAATAGAATTGTGCGGAAGATCTCTCATGACACCGGTCACCATAAACTGAAGCTTGTTTTCAAGAGTCAGAGTTTTGCCAAGCGGATTTTCGTCACCGAAGTATTTTTTCGCAAGCTTCTCTGTCAGGACTATAGAGTGTGGAGAACTGAGTACTGTTTGAGGGTCTCCCAGAACCATTGGCAGGGTGAAGACTTTGAAAAGGCCTGAGTCAGCTGCAATGACAGATGACTCAAAGAATACTGTTTCTCCCTGACGGAACAGAATCCTCGGAAGGCGGTTTATGCGGGTTTGTTCCACTATCTCGGGAATCTTTTCCTTCCATACCGGGCCGCTGGGATGAGGCGTTACAGTTACATGATATCGTTCACCGGAGTAGAACTGATCTTCCTCCACTCTGTAAATATTTTCGGCATTGCTGTTGAATTTTTCATAGCTCAGTTCATCCTGTATCCATAAAACTATCAACAACGAAGTGGCCAGTCCTATCGCCAGGCCGATTATATTAATTGATGCAAAACCTTTGTGCTTCAGTAAATTCCGGAAGGTTAAGCGTAAGAAGCTATTAAACATAGTTTGAAATTTGGGATCATTTTAAGGACGAATAATTGCTGCATTTGTTGCATTAATAAAAAAATAAAGTCTTTATTACCGGTTGCAGGTTGCAAGTTGCAAGTTGCAAGTTGCAGCCTGATTATATGTTAATGAAAGGTTAAACTTATAGTATAGGCTGAAAATAGCATAAATATATATTAAATTTAAATTGATTCTTTAAATAACTAACCTTTAAATAAAATGATTAAAAACCTACTTAAAACCGCTCTACGTCATATTCGTAAGCATTTGGGATATAGCCTTTTGAATATACTGGGGCTTACTCTTGGGATCTCCAGTGCGCTGTTTCTTGTCATATATGTTTCAGATGAATTGAGTTATGACAGGTATCATGAAAATGCAGACAGGATCTACAGAGTATCATCGAAAATTACAGAACCTGATGACCAGTTCACCTGGAATGTAGCCCAGCTACCAATGGGG
>DATKXL010000273.1:0-2602 GCA_035529055.1 Bacteroidales bacterium | reverse complement strand
GCCAAATAAACGACTTGATGCTTTTAAAGTTGCTGTTGCTGTACCCTGCTGATTTGCAGCCTGGTTTTTTTCAAGATCCTGAAGAACTTCAGTCCTGCCTGCCTGAGCTTCAAGGGCACACACTGGGATTATTAAAAATAGAAATATTAATAGCTTTTTCATTAGTATATAATTTTAATGTTTTAATGGTCTGATGAAACCCGAAGGGCTCGCCGAAGGCAAACCCACATGTTGAAAATTATTTAAATAAATGTATGTGCATGTAATACATGTGGGTTTCATGTAAAGATTTTTATTGAAAATTGCAAAAACTGTACCAATTTAAATATTGTTCAGGAAACTTTCCTGATTAACATTATTCCATCTCTTACCGGCAGGATAATATTTTCAATATTTTCCTGTCTGTGGATCATTTCATTAAACTCAATGATACCTCTGGTATGGGGGTCTTTTGTATCTTTTTCCAGAACTTTACCACCCCAAAGGACATTATCAACGACTAAATAACCCCCGGTCTTCACCTTATCAATTACGATTTTGAAATACTCGGAATATTCCGGTTTGTCGCCATCAATATAAACAAGATCGAACACCTGGTTTAGTCCCGGGACGATATCCTGTGCTCTGCCTGTTAGCTGTATAATCTTTGATTCAACACCGGCTTTTTGAAAATAAGATCTGGCAAAACCGGTAAGTTCATCATTAAGTTCAATAGTCGTAATCAGACCTCCTGGTTTGAGCCCTCTGGCAAGACAGATTGCAGAATATCCGGTGAAGGTTCCTATTTCAAGAATATTTTCAGGGTGTATCATTTTTGAGATCATCTCAAGGAGTTTTCCCTGGAGATGACCGCAGATCATATTCGGATTAACAAACCTGATATGTGTCTGCCTGTAGAGATCTTCAAGAACTGGGTCTTCAGGTGAAGAATGATCCAGAAGGAATTTCTCAAGTTCCCGGTTCATAATTATTTATATATCAGAGTCGATAACCTGGGAGATTCGAAAATGTCATTTGCAATCTCAAGCAGTTCAGATGATGAAATACTATCTATTTTTCTGCATATCTCTTCAATATTATCGATCTTGTTAAAGACAAGAAGGCTCTTCCCAAGGCTTAGCATCAGACTTTCATGATTTTCATAACCTCTTGCAAGATATCCCTTTATCTGGTTTTTTGCTTTGCTCAGCTGTATTATTCCCAGTTTCACGCACTGCAGTTTCTTTAGTTCCGACATGGCAATGGAAATACTTTTATCAAGGTTATGAGCATCCGTACCAAAATATATCGAAAAAACACCTGTGTCGCAATAAGGATTATAGGTCGATTCCACATTGTATGCAAGTCCGTTTTTCTCGCGAAGCGACATATTTAACCTCGAATTCAACCCCTGGCCTCCAAGAATGTTATTAAGCAGGAACATCCCCATTCTCCTTTTGTCTTTCAGATCGTAAGCGATGTTCCCAATAATACAATGATTCTGGTAAGTATTCATCTGCTTTGTCATTGTGGCTGGCTGATACCACCGGGAAGCCTTAGGAGCCGGCTCTCTTTTTTTCCCGGCAACCGGAGCAAAATACTTGTAAAAAAGCCTCAATATTTTATCATCAGCGATATTCCCAACTGAACAGAAGACCATCTGATCGGTGTTATAATTTCTTGAGACAAAGTCTGACAGGCTATGTTGTGAGAAAGACTTAACTGATTCGGATGTGCCAAGAATGTTGCGGCCTAAAGGTTGATCAGCAAAAATCAGTTCTTCAAAATCATCAAAAATGAGCTCGGCCGGATTATCGAGCCAGGAGTGGATCTCTTCGATGACGACGTCTTTTTCCCTTTCAATCTCTTTCTCGGGGAAGACTGAATTAAATGTGATGTCACTTATAATTTCAACAGCTCTCTCATAGTCCTCTTTCATAAATGAGGCAAACACGGCTGTCTCCTCTTTAGTGGTATAAGCATTGAGTTCGCCTCCTACGTCTTCAAGCCGGCTCAGGATGTGATATGCTTTTCTTTTTATTGTACCCTTGAAAAGCATATGTTCGATGAAATGTACCATGCCATGTTCAGTGTCTGTCTCGTCGCGCGAACCAGTACTGATTACCAGTCCGCAATGCGCGACCATACCGGGGATTCTGTTATGAACAAGTCTGATGCCGTTGTCGAGTGTGTGCAGGAGAAGTTCCATCATAGTGAGTTGATCCGGGTACAAATGTACCACTTAGGTCATACGATTCCAAATTGAATTATTTCTGTTAAAGTTTTGCTTTCACCGATTTGAGATATATATTTGCAATCCGAAAAGGAGGTGCCATAGCTCAGTCGGTAGAGCAACGGACTGAAAATCCGTGTGTCCCCGGTTCGATTCCTGGTGGCACCACTTAAAACAGAGTGAGAGTGAGAGTGAGAGTGAGAACTCGAACGAACACTCTTATTCTGTTTTCTCGCTCTCACACTCACACTCACAATTTGTTTTATATATTTACATTCAGTCTCGTTATATCTTTTATTCGCGTACTAACTTTTATTTGATAAATTTCAGTAGTTCGTTTACATCAAAATATCAGGAGTTCGTTGACGCCAAGTTGACATGCGAGCATGT
>DATKXL010000272.1:0-17801 GCA_035529055.1 Bacteroidales bacterium | reverse complement strand
CCCGCTCTTTTGCCTTTCATAATATGTCGATAGGATTATTTATGATGATAAGGTTCTCCTCTGATAATTGTAAATACCCTGTAAAGCTGCTCAAGGAACAATAATCGTACCATTTGATGCGAAAAAGTCATCCTTGATAGTGACACTGAAATATCAGCTCGTCCGTAAACCGCTTCCGAAAAACCCCATGGTCCGCCGATCACAAAAACGATTCTTTTCTTCGGTAACATTAAGCTCTTTTCGAACCATGCGGCAAAATCAACTGTCCGGAACTCCTTTCCCTTTTCATCAAGTATCACAACATAGTCATCCGGGGAAATGATCTGAATGATTTTATTTCCCTCTTTAATCTTCTGTTCAGGAACCGGCAGATTGCGGGCATTTTTAATATCCGGAAGGGTGATTTGTTCAAAGGCATTGTACTTCTTGATCCTTGATGAAAAAATGTCGATGCCTTCAGCTAAATATTTTTCTGTTGTTTTTCCTATCTGCAATAAAGCAATTTTCATAACCTTGGCTCGACTTTTGTATAATACAAATTTGCACACCATTATTTACAAAAACAACATTTATTAATATGTGTGTGATTATGATTGTACAGAATAAGCTGAACCGGTCATCTTTATTGAAAATATGTTAAATTTGTATCTTTATTGCTTCTGAAAGTCTTCAAAAAAATGAATGTAATGAAATTCATAACTGTTATTTCGGTTTTAATACTTGTAATAAGCCCTCTTGCTTCCAGCGTACAGGAGCAGGCAAAGATCCCTGCTGAGATCTCCGTTGCCTTTAAAGCAGGAAATGCTGCTGAATTATCAAAATATCTGAATCCGACAGTAGAGCTTCTTCTTCTTGAAAAAGAGGATTTTTACAAAAAGAATGTAGCAGAGACTATTCTGAAAGATTTTTTTAAAAATTATCAGACCAAAGATTTTATAATCCGTCATCAGGGTGCAAAGAATGATGCCCAGTATGCTATTGGTAACCTGAAGACTGAAAAGGGGGATTTCAGAGTATATTTTCTTCTCAAAAAGGTTGACCAGGAATTGCTCATTCATACAATACGCATTGAACCCGACAATGGAAAATAGAATTCTCAGGGAATTCATTCTGGGAAGCCTCGATGAAGATATAGGAGACGGAGATCATACTTCACTTGCATGTATCAGAACTGAGGCAATAGGAAAAGCCAGACTTCTTATTAAGGAAAATGGAATTGTTGCAGGCGCAGCAGTTGCGGAAGAGGTTTTTGCTACTGTTGATAAAGAACTTGATTTTGAGCTATTTATCAAAGATGGAAGCAATGTTCAGGCAGGAGATATTGTCTTCTATGTATCAGGCAGGCAGCAGTCCATCCTTAAATCGGAACGGCTGGTGCTTAATATAATGCAGAGGATGAGCGGGATTGCAACCACAACCCGTAAATATGTTGACCGGCTCGAAGGATTAAAAACCAGGGTTCTCGATACCCGTAAGACAACTCCCGGAATGAGGTTCCTTGAAAAAGAGGCTGTCATACTAGGCGGAGGATATAATCACAGGATGGGACTATTCGATATGATAATGCTGAAAGATAATCATATCGATTATGCCGGTGGTATTGAAATTGCAATTGAAAGAACTTTAGATTATCTCAATAAGAATAACAGGAAGCTGAAGATTGAAATAGAAGCAAGAAGTCTTGATGATATAGGCAGAATAATTGTCACAGGAGGAGTTGACAGGATAATGCTTGACAATTTTAATATCAGCAACACCCGTAAAGCTGTTAAAATGATTGCAGGCCGTTTTGAGACTGAATCTTCGGGAGGCATAACTCTTGATACCGTCAGGTCGTATGCTGAATGTGGTGTCGATTTTGTATCGGTCGGGGCTCTTACACATCATATAAAAAGCCTTGACATGAGCCTGAAAGCTGTTTAGGTTATGAGCATTTTTGAAGCTGTAAAGGAATTCAACGGAAGAGAGAGGATTAAAAAACTGGTTCTCCCTGGCTTTGATGGGATGCCTATAAGCGATGTTTTTAAATTTATTGTCAGGGGATTCCGTAAAGGCGTTCTCGTCACAAGGGCCTCTTCAATAGCTTTTAACCTTCTTATGGCTCTTCTCCCGGCTTCAATATTCCTGTTCACTCTGATTCCATTTATTCCTATACCAAATTTTCAGCAGGAGCTCATAAAACTATTTGAAAACATTCTCCCTGTTAATGCTTTTAATTTCCTCGAAACCACGATTATAGATATTGTTACAAATAAAAGCGGAGGTCTCCTTCTGATTATGTTCTTTGCCACAGTAATTTTATCCACTAACGGCATACATGCAGTTATTCATGCCTTCGTGGTCACATCACACAATTTCAGGTCAAGATCATGGATCAACCAGCGCAAGATCTCATTCGTTCTGCTTTTAATTGTTGGTTTACTGATTTCGTCTGCCGGTTTCCTTGCAATTTTCGGCAAAATGGCTGTTAACAGACTTGCTGAACTCCAGATCCTTGAACGGGACCTGACAATTCAGATACTTCTTGTTCTTAAATGGATCCTTGTAATTCTTTTACTCTTCCTGGCAATATCATTCCTCTATTATTTTGCCCCGGCAAAAAGAACCGATTTCCGGTTCATCACCCCCGGTTCTCTGCTTGCCACAACACTGTTCATTTTAACATCACTGGGATTTTCGGCTTATGTGAATAGTATAGGGCAGTACAACAAGCTTTATGGCTGGATAGGGACACTTATGATCATCCTTATATGGCTGTATCTTAACTCAATAGCCCTGCTTATAGGATTTGAACTGAATGTAAGTATCAAAGATGCCCGTATTGAAAATAGAGGAAAGGAAGGGCCTGGCAAACGATACTAATGATATGAAACTAATTTGCCCGGGAAATAAGGACTTTTACAGAAATAGGCCATTTGAAAAATTTTTCATTAATTTTGGGCATCAAACCAGCCAAATGAGAAAATGGATATTATTACCTGTTCTGATTTATCTGAGCAGTTGCAAGGGGGAAACTGAAGACATCTATTTAACACCCGAAAAGGCATCTCTCTATTTTAGCAAAATAGAAACTTATTGTACCAGAGACAGCGGAAGGCTGTGGGGCAAAAACCTTTACGGACCGATTCTTTTTGTTGACCGTACCAGCAGGAGAATAGTTGCAAATCAGCCTGACAGAGAGGGTCTTTTAAAACTAAAAGAGGGTGTTTATACCGGCCTTTATCCGAAGGAGAATATTATAAATAACACTGCTATTGATTTCGGTGGTACACTGTTTGCAATGACAGCCATTCCAAATGAAGAAGATGAGTATAGGATAGTGACCAGGGCAATCCACAGTCTGTTTCACCGGTTCCAGCAACAAACAATGGGCATCAGTCCTGCCAGTTTCAACGCTTTAAATAAGGATGACAAGGAAGCAAGATTATGGATCAAGCTTGAATGGAGAGCATTAAAGAAAGCTGTCAGTTCAGGAGGAGAAGAGAGGCAGCTGGCTGTAAGGGACGCCCTGATCTTCAGAGGATCAAACAGGGAGCTTTATCCAAAAAATACAGATGAAGAAAATCGTTTCGAGAATTATGAAGGGCTTGCAACCTTCACCTATCTCCAACTTCTGGCTGAATCGCCCGAAGAATTTAAGACCCGGTTGTTGGAATACCTCGACAGAATATACTCATTCCAGTCATATTCAAGATCTTACGGTTCAATACACGGAGCTCTTTATGCTTTTCTTCTCTATAAAAAGGGATTTGATTTTACCACGATCCATACCTTGAATGTTGATCTTGGAAGTCTGGTGAAGGACCATTATAATATCCAGCTGCCTGCTATCTGTCGGGATGTCGCCGGCAGCATTGCATTGAATTATAATATCGATGAGATATACAGAGAAGAAGAAACAAGATTGCAGGATATAAGGGAGAGGCTGAATAAACAGGTCAGTCTCTTTGCCGAGAAACCGGTTGTTTTCTTCGAGCTTATGAGTCCCTATTTTGATTTCGAACCGGAAGATGTACATTCTCTTGATACGCTTGGAACACTTTACAGTAAAATGCGGGTTTCAGATAACTGGGGAAAACTTACGGTTGATAAAGGAGGATGTTTGGTCTCGAATAGTTACAAATATCTGCGCATCTCCGCAAAGGGCTTTAAGGCAAATAAGAACCATATTGATGGTGATGGCTGGCAGCTTATCCTGAATAATGACTGGGAGGTTGTTGAGGTTAATCAAAACTATCTGGTCAGGAAATTAATTCCATAGGATTGTCGTGCAGGTTTTCAGGCCTTGCAGGTTAAAAGCCTTTCAGTGCTTCCTCAAGCGATTTGATTTTGGTTTCGGTGTCGAGCCTCTTTTTTCTTTCAAGCTCCAGAACATTTGCCGGAGCATTTTGCACAAACCGGTCATTATCCAGTTTTTTCATCACAGATGCCAGAAATTCCCTGTAATAATCCAGGTCGGCCATTATCCTTGCCCGTTCACTTTCAACATCCACCCTCTCTCCCATTGGGATATAATATTCAGTCGTTCTGACCATGAAAGAGGATACCCCTTCCTGCTTTTCAGCAACGTATTTTATATCGGCCAGGCTGCATAACTTCATTACGACAGCCATAAATTCGTTATTATAACTGCTCTTTTCTGCCCTGATGCATAATTCAATTTTTTCGTTATTTGGAATCTGCTTCTCCTTCCTGACACTCCTGATATTGCTTATTATTTCCTTAATAAGCTCGAAGCGTGCCAGGAGCTCTTTATTGAATTTTTTTGTCTCCGGCATCCGGCTGATCATTATGCTTTCCCCATCCTTACGTTCAGTCATCATCTGCCAAATCTCCTCTGTAATAAATGGCATAAAAGGATGAATTATCTTCAGAAGTTTATCAAATATTGAAATTGTTGATTCATATGTTAACCTGTCAACGGGTTTTTTATATTCAGGTTTGATTACCTCAAGATACCAACCCGAAAACTCATCCCAGAATAGCTTATATGTCTGCATCAGGGCTTCGGATATCCGGAACTTCCTGAAGTTGGAATCGATCTCGCCGGTTGATTTTTTCAATACCTCATTCATCCACTTAACAGCACTCTCCGACGCTTCAGGTTGTTTAATGCCATCATCGATCTTCCAGCTTTTTACAAGCCTGAAAGCATTCCAGATCTTATTGGCAAAATTACGTCCCTGCTCGGGAAGGTTGTCGTCATAAAGAAGATCGTTCCCGGCAGGAGAACACAACATCATACCCACCCTTACACCATCAGCTCCATATTTTTCAATCAGGTCAAGAGGTTCAGGTGAGTTACCCAGCGATTTCGACATCTTCCGCCTCAACTGGTCGCGAACCAGTCCGGTAAGGTAAACATTGCTGAATGGCTTGTCTTCTGCAAATTCGTATCCGGCAATTATCATTCTTGCAACCCAGAAAAAGAGTATTTCCGGGGCTGTTATCAGATCATTTGTCGGGTAATAGTATTTCAGGTCGGCATTCCCCGGGTTGTTTATTCCGTCGAATGAGGTTATCGGCCATAACCATGATGAGAACCATGTATCAAGTACATCTTCATCCTGAATCAGATCCTTTTCTGTCAATGCATTATTTCCGCTTTTCTGCTGTGCAAGCCTCAGTGCTTCAGTTATGTTTTCCGCTACAACAAACTCATTATTATCATAATACCATGCCGGGATCCTGTGTCCCCACCAGAGTTGCCGGCTGATGCACCAGTCGCGTACATTTTCCATCCAGTGCCGGTAGAGATTCTTAAATTTTGAAGGATGCAGATGCACCTCTCCGTTTAATACGGCATCAAGGGCCGGCTTGGAAATATCCTTCATTTTCAGGAACCATTGCGTCGAGAGCCTGGGCTCAATCACTGCATTGGTGCGTTCGGAACGGCCTATCTTATTATTATACGGAATAATTTTAAAAAGGTTACCTGTTTTCCTTAGTTCTTCTTCCGCCAGCCCCCTTGCTGCGAACCTGTCAACTCCTGCGAACATTCCTGCCCGCGGATTGATCGTTCCGTTATCGTTAAATATATCTATTGAGGCAAGATTATGCCTTATTCCTATCTCATAGTCATTTATATCGTGGGCCGGGGTTATCTTGAGGCAGCCCGTTCCAAATTCCATATCCACATAATCATCAAAAATAATTGGGACCTCTCTTTCTGTCATTGGTACAATCACTTTTCCCCCCTTCAGGTGCCTGTATCTGTCATCAGCAGGATTGGCACAAACTGCTGTGTCGCCCAGGATTGTTTCAGGACGTGTGGTTGCCACCATTATGTAGTTATCCTCTCCAACGATCTTATACCTGACGTAATAGAGCTTTGACTTCTCATCGCTGTAATTCACCTCTTCATCCGAAACGGCTGTCATGGCTTCAGGATCCCAGTTGACCATACGTATCCCCCTGTATATAAGCCCCTTATTGAAGAGATCAACAAATACCTTAATAACCGAAATGTACCTTTTTTCATCCATTGTAAACAAAGTGCGGTCCCAATCGCACGAAGCGCCAAGTTTCTTAAGCTGTTCGAGGATAATTCCACCATGTTTTTCGGTCCATTCCCAGGCATGACGAAGGAACTCTTCACGTGTCAGGTCACGTTTTTCAATACCCTCAGCTTTAAGCTTTGCCACAACCCTGGCTTCAGTGGCAATTGAAGCATGGTCGGTACCCGGCACCCAGCATGCATTTTTACCCTGCATCCTCGCTCTTCGTATCAGAACATCCTGTATGGTATTGTTAAGCATATGGCCCATATGGAGCACTCCTGTAACATTTGGGGGCGGAATAACAATCGTGTAGGGTTCTCTCCCGTCTGGATTGCTCCGGAAGAATCCATGATTCATCCAGTAATTGTACCACTTACCCTCTGCTTTTCCGGGTTCGTATTTCGAAGGAATGTCCATTGTTGTACGAAAATGTTTAAAATCTGAAGTAGAAATGCAAAAATAGGAAAATAAATAATACACTGTTGAAGGGTTGAAATGTTGAAGAGTTGAAGAGTTGAAATGTTGAAGGGTTGAAATCTGCGTAAATCTGTGGGATCTGCGTGAAGTTTTCTTACTTTTGGGTGTAACAATTTAAGGATCATAATAAACGAGATATATGCCGTCGATATCAGAAAAAGGCAGGATTATGCCTGCTTCACCAATCAGAAAACTTGTTCCTTACGCTGAAGAAGCAAAAAGAAAGGGCAGAAAAGTTTACCACCTGAACATAGGTCAACCCGATATTCCCACTCCCAAAGTGGCTTTAGATGCCATCCGTAACCTGGATCTTAAAGTGATTGAATACAGTCATTCAGCCGGAAATGAATCATACCGCCGGAAACTGGCAACCTATTACCGGAATATCGGAATCAATATCGACCATACTGAAATGCTGATAACAACCGGAGGCTCAGAGGCAATATCATTTGCACTGATGACCTGCGTAAATCCCGGTGAAGAGGTAATATCCCCCGAACCGCTGTATGCCAACTATAACGGATTTGCAATAGCTGCAGGCGTTACTATCGTCCCTGTGACATCATATATTGAAGATGATTTCGCGCTGCCACCTATAAATGATATTGAGAAAAAAATAACTCCGAAAACAAAAGGTATTATTATTTGCAACCCCAGCAATCCTACAGGTTACCTTTACTCAAAAGAGGAGCTCTTTCACCTCAGGTATATAGTAAAAAAATATGACTTGTTCCTGTTTGCCGATGAGGCATATCGTGAGTTTTGTTATGACGGCGCTGAACATTTCACAGCAATGAAACTTGATGGCATTGAAAATAATGTCATCTTATTAGACTCTGTTTCAAAACGTTACAGCGAATGTGGTATTCGTATCGGTGCCCTGATCACAAAAAACAAAGATGTAATTTCCTCAGCTCTCAAGTTTGCCCAGGCGCGCCTCTCCCCTCCCGGCCTGGGACAGATTGCCGGCGAAGCATCCATTGACACTCCTCCCGAATATTTCAGCGAGGTAAACAGGGAATATACTGCCCGCCGCAACTATATGGTTGAAGCTCTGAATAAAATTCCAGGTGTCTATTGTCCGAAACCGAAAGGTGCCTTTTATACCGTTGTAAAGCTTCCTGTTGACGATGCCGATAAGTTCGCGCAATGGCTGCTCGAGGAATTTGAATACAGGAATCAGACTGTTATGGTTGCCCCTGCATCAGGGTTCTATTCAACACCCGGTCTGGGCAGAAATGAGGTTCGTATCGCCTATGTTCTAAACATTAATGATCTGAAGAATGCAATGGAGACCCTTGCTGAAGCTCTGAAGGTCTATCCCGGAAGAGTATAATTATCTTCAATACCACTTCGAAGGTTGTCTTACTCCCTTCTGTCGTTTGTCTTTAGGTCTTAGCCTTCGGCTTGTCTTGTTGTCTTATAAGATATTAAAGACGTTACGCTTAAACTTAACGGACGGAGCAAAGCGACAGACTACTATTTGTAAAGCAGATATTTCTCTCTTATTTTAGAAAACCCGGTCAGGTCTGGCTTCCACGTCTCCCGGATTTCAGCGGCAGTCATCCCCTTCAGGATCTGTTCCCTGAGACCAGGTCCGGCAGCAAGAACATCGAAATAAGGTGTGAAGAAATTTTCCTTTTCAGGGTAGTCGTTGTAAGCATCAATTACCCAGCCAAGATTTACTTCAGGAGATGGAACCAGCTTATCTTTTATTGCGTTACGGAGGTCAGTACCATAACATTGTACCCCAAGAAGGGGTGGATTTTTTGCTCCGGGAACACTTTCCGGGGTGAAACTGAACCCCTTATCAGGGAGTTTCGGAGAACCGTAAACCTGGAACGGGTAAGGCGTTCCCCTCCCAAGTGAAATATTTGTCCCTTCAAAAAAGCATATTGACGGATACAGGTAAATTGATGTCTGGTCAGGCAGATTTGGCGATGGTCTGACCGGAAGCTCATAAAGAGTTTTATGAGTATAATTTCTACATTCTATTATGGTAAGGTCACATTTTATCCCGCCCTTAAGCCATCCTTCTCCGTTGATCATACGGGCATATTCGCCCACCGTCATACCATGAACAATTGGTACAGGGTGCATTCCCACAAATGACCGGTATGCTGTGTCCGCAATATTTCCATCAAAATAGAAGCCGTTAGGGTTTGGCCTGTCGAGAACTATACATTTCACATCGTTTTCAGCACATGCCTCAAGAACATAATGAAGAGTTGATATATAGGTATAAAAGCGTGTGCCGACATCCTGTATATCAAACATGACAACATCAATGCCGTGGAGCTCTTCGGCAGTAGGTTTAAGATGACCCCCGTAAAGGCTTATGACAGGGATCCCTGTAGCAGGATCTTTGCCGTCCTTTATCTGCTCACCAGCATCTGCAAGGTCCCTGAAGCCATGCTCAGGGGCAAAAATCACTTTTATATTTATCCCTGTCTCCAAAAGGTTATCAACAAGATGAGTCTGCCCGATCATCGAAGTCTGGTTGGCTGTAAGGGCAACCGCTTTGCCTTCGATCAAATGTTTATACTGTTTAATCTGACTTGCACCGGTTACTGGTGTCTTATCAGCGCTATAGCACCCTGAAGTGATAAAAACCAATGATATAAAAGAAAAAGCGTGGAATAATCTTTTCATTTGAGATTCTAAATTTTCAGTAAATCTAATAAAATCCTGATTTATTTATTATTCTAATTCTTTAACCGTAAAGTTCGCAAAGAATTTCCCGTCAAGATCAAAACTTTGCCTTCTGTGGGGTTAATTCTCTTATAAAATCAACCTCTGGAAAAAGAATGATCAAATTTCTTAATTTTGCTGATTAAGGAGAAAAATGAACTTACCATATTTCATAGCACAGAGGCTCATTAAAGGCAGACGGGAAGGTACATCATTTTCACGGCCGATAAATGTTATTGCAATCATTGGCATTGCCCTTGGGCTGGCAGTCATGATCCTTGCTGTGTCAATACTTACGGGTTTCAAACAGCAGATCCGGGAGAAAGTTGTGGGATTCGGTTCACATATCCAGATCATGAACTTTGACTCAAACATCTCATTTGAGACAGCACCAATAACTGATACACAGGCGTTTATCACCGTGATAAAACAGATGCCCGGTATTAAACATGTACAGAGGTTCGCCACCAAGGCAGGGATCATTAAAACAGATGAGAATATCCAGGGTGTTGTCCTCAAAGGTGTCGGTAGCGATTTTGACTGGAGCTATTTCGGCAACAGCATTGTTGACGGAAAAGTATTTACAGTTGCTGATACAGGCCGGACCAATGACGTGATCATATCAAAAAAAATATCTGATATGCTCAGTCTGAAAACAGGAGATTCCTTTGCAATGTATTTTGTCCAGGATCCGCCGCGCAGCCGTAAATTCACGATCAGCGGCATTTACGAAACAAGTCTTGAGGAGTTTGATAAGATGTATGTCTTCTGTGACATAGGTCACATAAAACGGCTTAATGGCTGGGAGGAAAACCAGATAAGCGGGTTTGAGATATTCATTAATGATTTCGATAAACTTGATGAAATGACTCAGGCAGTGAGTGATGTTATAGGTTACAGGATTTCGGAGGATGAAGAAAAATTCAGGTTGCTGAACATCCGGGAAAGATACCCTCAGCTTTTTGACTGGCTCAATTTTCAGGATCTGAATGTAATCATTATCATCACCCTGATGCTGATAGTGGCAGGATTCAATATGATCTCCGGACTGCTTATACTGATTCTCGAAAAGACAAATATGATAGGCATCCTTAAAGCGCTTGGTTCTGAAGATTTTACTATACGCAGGGTCTTCTTATACCAGGCTGCTTATCTTATCAGCAAAGGACTTCTGTGGGGCAATCTTATAGGCATCGGCCTGGCCATGCTTCAGCTTAAAACAGGACTGATCTCTCTGGATCCAACATCATATTATATCAAATATGTACCTGTCAACCTCGATCCTGTCCATATCCTCCTTCTCAATGCGGGAACTATCGCAGCAATTATTCTGATGCTTCTTGTTCCTTCGAAGCTCATAAGCCGCATCACACCGGTTAAGGCGATAAGATATGATTGACCCCCCTCTCCCTTCGCGTTTCTCCCCCCATTTGGGGGGAGATTAAGAGGGAGGTTAGACAAAAGAGGAAGCTAAAATCTTTAATTAATCTTCTGTGCCGGTATTATGTTTTTGTAATGCCCGTACCTGCCAAGGATCTCAGTAACAAACGCAATCGATTCATTCCCTCTGAAGTATCCGTTCTTTACAACAGTATCGTTATAGTACTGAGGTTCAGATTTTTTCTGAAGCCAAACAGCCACATTGCCTTCCCACTTATGCGGGTCGAGCCCGTTCTTTTCTGCAAGTTTCATTGCATCCAGAACATGACCAGGTCCTGCATTATATGAAGCCAGGATGAACTTAAGCCGCTCGTTCTCATCAGCAATCTTCTTATCAAAAATTGAATGAAGCCAGATAATGTATCGTGTACCTGCTTTTAAATTATTACGGGGGGAGGCAGTAATGTCAATTCCAAAGTTTGCTCCTGTGGCCGGCATCACCTGCATGAGACCATAGGCTCCGGCCCACGACTTCACATCAGGCTTAAAGCGCGATTCCTGGTAAATAAGCGATGCAAGAAGACGCCAGTCCCACCTTATACTGTCGCTGTAAATTTTTATCAGGTCATCCCACTGGGAGACCTTGCCCGTGCTGAGGGTATAATAATCGCTGCTGACGATGATGCTGGAACGTGAGTTTCTGAAATATTTTGCGTAAAGTATTGCCCAGGTCTCTGTTTTCCGGAAGGTCCTGATCCATTGATTCAACTCTCTGAGCAGCTCATCCGAGTCGTTCTTCCTCAGTCCCCATGCGATATTCTGCCGGAAGCTTAAAGGTGTGCTTACATCAATGCCGGGGTAATAAGTTGCATTTACCAGTGCGATGTTCTCGTCGCAGACAGCATAATCAATTTCTCCCTTTTCAACAAGCTTTATAAGCCGTTCCGATTCGTAGGGAACCTCAACCACGGTTATGGAGTCACCTATCTCATTCGCCAGGGAATAGAGCCGTTCAACATGAGAAGAACCCTTCTGGGCATAAACAGTTTTCCGGGAAAGATCAAGCTGGTTCCTGATCAGTCTCTTTTCAACTTCATTCCTCGTCATTGTACGCCAGTTATTCGGTTTCCTCTGAACAAGGACCTGGCGTGTCTCATCAATTGCCTCAGTAAAAAGTATATCTTTCTTTCTTGTGGCATTAACAGTCAGACCAAGAGCCAGAATATCCGCCTCACCTGTATGCAGCATCCTGAATGCATTATCGAGGTGGTTTTCAGTAACTATTTCAAGATCAATTCCTATATGATCGGAAAACGCTTTAAGGAGTTCAAAATGGAATCCCATCGGCTCACCTCTGTAAATAAAATAATTCGTTGAATTGAAATCCGTTACAGCAATAAGCTTCCCTCTCTCCCTGATTGCATCAAGATCGACGGAAACTGAGTCCTTAATATGTGAGTGCCGGGAATTATCAGAACAGGATAACAGAAGTGCTCCTGCTATAAGAAGTAAAATAAAAAATTTCTTTACCAAAGATATTGTATTTGTTAAACATTTGTATTCTTTTTGCGGCGGCAAAGATACAACAATTATTCCTAATCATAAAATGTCCATGCTATGCCATATCTGAACATCCTGACATTCATTGGGTAAGCAGGGATCATGAAGTAGTCATATCCCATGAAACCAGAGTTTACATGATCAAACATCAGAAAGATCCTTGTCCTCTTAAGTTTTATATTCAGAAAAACATTTATGAAAGGATAATTGCCTGTCAGAACCTGATCCTGCCTGTAAAACCTTCCTGTGGCAGGCATATATGAATAGGCATGATAAAGCGTATGATAAGTAACGTCTGCACCAATCTGAGTATTCAGTTTCCCGTTCGTTTTTTCGAAGATGAAAAGATGCTCAAAATAGCCTGCAGAACGAACTGTAAACAATGGCAGATCAAGAATGTCTGAATTGCTGCTTTTCTGGATCAGGAGATCATTTGCCAGATGGAATTTCCACGCTCTCAGCTTTTTGCTTACCGTAAATGAAGCTACCGAGAGCCCTCCGGCATGCTGGGATGGAACTGCAAAAGTATTAAAGTCGGTATAGTTATCTATAATAGCATAGTTAAGCTTTATTTCTGCATTACGGCCGGGATATGAAAAACTGGTGCCCAGGTCAATCCTGAATTCTTTGCTGAGATTGTTTTTCCATTCGAAATGGTTGCTTCCCCATTGTTCGTACCAGAATGATGGCTGTCTGTTTGAAATCCCGCCGTTTATCATCCATGTTGCTTTTCCTTTCTTCCAGTCGAACGACTTGGATATAACTCCATTCAGACTGAAATCCCCTGCTTTGTAACCGCTGAGGAAGAGTTCTCCTGTGGCTATCCACCGGAATTTATCACCGATGTCATTGTGCAACCGGCCTATAATTGCGCTGCTGCTCCTGCGCCAGACTGAAGTATCGGCAACAAGAGTGTCGTGTGTTGGTATTATCTGGCTGTATCTGAACAGTTCATTCCTTACCCCGACTCCACCTCCGAGTCTGAACTTCCGCGTTTCATCCGTCGCAAAATCAAACCTGATTGTGTTCTTAAGCGACCGGGCATAAAGGGAGTCAAAAGTAGCTGATGTGTTTATAAAGATAGAGTCATAAAATCCCGATGCAGGGGAATTGTCCGAATAGGTGCGGCGGTTGCTTTCAATCTGGAATATATGAGATATTATTCCACTTAGCCTGAAAGGTTTTGATTTTTGCCGGGAGGTGCTGTCTGCAATGCCGGCAGGTTTCCTACTGATAGTATAGCGCTGAACAAGAAGCAGGTTGCGATTCATGAGAGTGTTTTTGGCGGTATTAAGTCCGCCAAGCTTTATAGCAACATCACGTGTTTCGAACTGGCTGAGGTGGTTTTCATCGACTATGCCACCGTTTTCATTGAATATGTTATTATTGATTCCCGCTGCAAAATAGAGTTTGTACCTGGCTCCAGTATAAGATGAGTACATTGTGAAATTCTTGTCTTCCGCCCTCTGGTATTTATACTGACCCAGGTTATATACAATATCGTATATCAATCCAAAGTTGAAAAATCTGTTTACATTCTGGGAATGTCTTACCCTGAAGGTCTGTTCTGCCACTTCCCTTGGTCCGCCAAATGTCCATACAAGTTCTGTAAAAGGCACCTGGGTATTCATAAAGACAGAACTTTCGGGAAGATACATAAACGGATAGTGCCAGGTGAACAGAAATTTATCAGGATCCGTGATCCTGTCGAAAAAGCTGATCTGATAGAATGGCAGGCCGTAATTACCCATGGTCGCATTGACCGGAGAATATCTGTCAGCGAGTCTGTATCGGTTAAAAAGAGAAAAGACTGTATCAAAGGGGATTATAACCTCCTCAGTAAAATCAGACGAGAGATTCCATTGTTTAATTATTCTCGGCTTTAGACTATCCTGTTTCTGGGCAGATAAAACTGCTGAAAAAAAAAGTACTATTATAAATGCACAATTTCGCCTCATCAGCGGCAAATATAGGAAAATTGCTAGTCAACATTATCATTCAGATAAGCATTATTCTCCCTCAGTACCGGTTCATCGTCATCGTCTGATGTCAGAGTGAATTTCGAAACTTTGCTTTCGGATCCCTTATCAGGTGATCCAACCGACATGTTTCTTCTTATATATGCAGGTACATCCTCAAATGTATCTATATTCTCTTTCATCGTATTGCCCGATAACCCTTCCTTTTTCAGCATATTTTGCATGTGCTTGACTTTGCGAAGGGTTAATTCGGATTTTTCCTTGTCTTCGTTTTCACCACCTGATCTTCTGCCTCTTATCTCATTTATCTCCTCAACATTTTCCAGGTTAAAATCGAGTTCCCCCTGTGTCTCTTCATCCAGGTTTGTGATGATAGACCTGTTTGCCTTTCCGTGCACGGTGAAAACATCCTCACTTTTCTCAGGAATGAAATGTGGAGGGACGGGATTGCTGGTTGTAAATAATTCGACTTTCTTAAGCTTCCTGGGTTTATTGATCTGGAAGATGCTGTTGGATTCAAAACCGGTAGCAATAACAGTTACGCTGATGTTTTCCTTCAGGCTTTCATCCTGTGATAATCCCCGTATAATCAGCGCATCTTCGGATGCCACCTCGTACATATAATCAGTGATCTCCCCCAGCTCATCCATTGTAAGCTCATTCTCACCAACACCTGATGAAATATTTATCAAAATACTTTTTGCTCCTGTGATATCGTTCGAATTGAGTAAAGGTGAAGCCAGGGCATTTTCGATAGCCTGCAATGAACGGTTCTCTCCGGCTGCCGTTCCCATTCCCATTATTGCAACACCTGAATCCTTCATCACTGTTTCAACATCTGCAAAATCAACATTTATGTATCCCGAAACAGTTATTATTTCGGCAATTCCCTTAACTGCAGTCGTCAGGACATCATCTGCTTTGGCAAAGGCTGTTGAGACTCCCTGATTGCCATAGATCTCTCTAAGCTTTTCATTATTAATTACCAGCAGGGAATCTACATGATCTTTAAGCTCGGTGATACCATCAATGGCATACCGGATGCGGACCTTACCCTCCGATTTAAATGGGATTGTTACGACCGCAATTGCAAGAAGCCCGGCTTCCCTGCATGCTTTGGCAATAACAGGAATTGCTCCTGTGCCGGTGCCCCCTCCCAGGCCAGTGGTCAGGAATACCATTTTGGTGTTGCCGGACAGAGCATCCATTACCTCCTTTATGTTTTCCATGGCAGCCTGCCGGCCCACTTCCGGTTTACTGCCTGCACCCCTCCCTTCAGTTAATGACTCACCTATCTGTACCTTAACCGGTACGGGGCTCCTGGTCAGAGCCTGATGATCGGTATTGCAAACCACAAAATTGACATCTTTAATACCCTTTTCAAACATGTGATTTACAGCATTATTACCACCCCCGCCTATTCCGAGAACTTTTATAATTGATGATCTCTCAACAGGGAGATCAAAGTTCATTATATCGTCTGTCATGATATTGTTTTTAAAATTGTTAATGAACAGTATGTTTTTGACAGTTTTTGCCATATCCGTGATTAATTGATCTTCTGATCCTCCACTTCAAACATTCGTGAAAGCATTGTTTTTATCTTCTCTGTCAGGGAGACCTTGTCTTCTTCATGTACTGTTTCATGAACCTCTTTTTCTTCGTCCATCCCGATAACAGGTTTGTCTGGTCGGACGAATTCTGATTTCGGGCCGGCATTGAACGATTTCTTGTAGGTTTCAAGATGTTCAAATCCGCGCATTATCAGACCGACACTGGTCGCATACATGGGCTGGTTGATCTCACTTCTTCCGTTGCCTGCAAGATGTTCGTTGGGAATACCAATTCTGACATCCATGGCAGTTTTGAATTTCATCAGCTGAGGGAGGTGTTTAAGCATGGCGCCCCCGCCAGTGATAACGATTCCAGCAGCCAGTTTGTCGGAGTAGCCTGAATTCTGAATCTCAAAGTTCACGATATCAATTATCTCCTCCATCCTTGATTGAATAATATATGCAAGGCTTTTAAATGATATCTCTTTAGGTTCGCGGCCGCTTATCCCGGGTATAGAAACTACCTTGTCGTCAGGAGCTATGTCTCCAAGCGCTGAGCCATACTGAATTTTCAGCTGTTCTGCATGACGCTGCAATATAGCACAGCCCTCCTTGATATCCTTGGTAATGACATTACCTCCGAAAGGGATCACTGCAGTATGCCGGATTATGTTATCATAATAGACTGCGACATCAGTAGTTCCACCGCCAATATCAACAAGGACCACACCTGCTTCCTTTTCATCCTCAGTGAGGACAGCATCAGATGAAGCCAGGGGTTCAAGTATCATGTCCTTGACTAAAAGGTTGGCTTTCCGGATGCATTTTTCGATGTTCTTGGCAGCAGCTACCTGGCCGATGACAATATGGAAATTAGCTTCCAGTCTCCTGCCACATATACCTATCGGACTTTTTATTCCCGTTTCGTTATCAACAATGAAGTTCTGTGGGATAACGTGTATTATCTCTTCCCCGATATCGATATGTATCTTATGCATATCTTCAATTAGCTTGAAGACCTCCTCCTTTTTTATCTCATCTTCGTAAGCCTCGCGTGTGATGTAACCTCGGTTCTTCATACTTTTAATATGCTGCCCCGCAATGCCGACAAAGACCTCCGAAAAGAGTATGCCGGATCGTTTCTGTACATCTTCAACGGTTGTCCGGATAGCATTGACGGTCTCCTCAATGTTAAGTACCACGCCTCTCTTTACCCCTTTGGAAAGAGCTTTGCTGAGCCCAAGAATTTCTATTTTGCCATTCTCGTTCTTTGTACCGACAATAGCCACGATCTTTGTGGTTCCAATGTCGATTGCTGCTACATACTGTTCTTTTTTATTCATGGTCTGTAATATGGTTGTTTCTGATTATCTCTTTTTGCAAACTATCTGATCTTTAAAGGCCAGGTTTATTTTTGAGTATTTGTTCCACCCCACTTCAGGTAAAACTTTTTCATAAAATGTTGCAAGATTTCTAAGCTTCCCATCAACATTTTCTGCAGTACCAAGATGTATCATATGATTCCCGACTCTTGGTACCAGATCTATTTCATCATTGCTGTCAACATAGATCTGATCGATCTGTGCTGACCAGAAATTGTCGTTTCTTATATATTTAACCAGGTGATAAATATCTTTCAGGATTGAATTTTTGATTGCCGT
>DATKXL010000271.1:0-5011 GCA_035529055.1 Bacteroidales bacterium | reverse complement strand
ATTAAAAGCATCCATCCTTTGACCGATGGTAAGTATCTCGTTAAAGATATGATAGCATACAATCTGGTTACAAACAGAAAGTCCCAGATATTGTTCAGCAATATAAAAGACGGGGTGTCAGTTGATGACTCTTTTTTCAGCCTGCAGAATCTTGAAAGGTGATTCAGTAAACACTAAGCTTTAGGATTCATCCATACAACCTGCCTGTCAAAATTATTTGGCAGTTTATAGGATTTAATATGATCCTTCAGATTCTCCCCTGTAATATCAATCTTACTTAAATCAGAAATACCTAAACCCATCTGGGCACAATGGTTTAGATATCCTATTTTTGAAAAATCGATCCCCATAAGTTCAATTCCCACGCGGTCGGCAGCCAGCCAGTCCTGACCTGCAACACAGACTCCATGACTTATTGGTGTTCCCAGTGTTGGTCCGTTTCCCTCCATTCCTTCATAGCCATCGATAACTGCCAGATCGGGATGGAGCTTCTGAGCCAGCAGAGCCATATTGTAATTCACAGCATGATATCCGCTCCCATGCAGCAGCCTTTTATAACTTACAGTGCCTGGTTTTGATTCTTTTGCACGTTGCGAAAACCTTATGTCCTCTGAATAGAGGGTGAATCCGGGGTCCTTAACAGGTGCACCAAAAACAATGTTCTTAAGAGATAATGTGGCTCCAACAACAGTATGGGTCTTCATCCTGGCAACAGAGATAATATAGGAATCAGGATCGAGGATAATCCTTGAGACCCTTACAAGATGTGGCTTGAAGTCTCTTTCATCAATAACAGACATCTGATCAAATGGTTCATTATCAAGGTCAACGAGCTTTACAGGATATTTTGATAAGAGCCTGAAATACCCATAGTTGTCAAAACCCTCCAGTGTCGGTCCGCTGGCTGAAGATTCGGCAATAATGACATTATTTATTTTGTTTATTGATTTAAGAAATTCCAGTACACCTTCCAGCGTATCGACATGTGTGCATGCCAGCGGAACATAGATAAGCACATTATTTGGTTTAAGAACAACCCGGCGGTTCCCGATTGAACGCTTTATCTGTTTTGCAAAGGGTTGAAGAGCCCTGAAAGCCATATCAGCCCTGTTACTGCCTGAAGTTATTGACACACAAGTACTATGCTCCTCCTTGTCGCCCGCTGAAGAAAAGCCTGATACGTGATTTGAACAGGCTAATGCAACTCCACCCATGAATGAAGTTTTAAGAAAATTTCTGCGATTGTAACTGCTCATATCTGATTTTTCTTATATTGAAAACTGCTTTAAAGTTAGTACATAATTCTTAACTCAAAGGCGACAAAGTTTCCTACATTTGCTGATAAATATTTATAAGAGTATGTTCAGGAAAGAGGAAACTATCTGTGCCCCTGCTACTTCTGGAGGAGGAGCGATAGTGGTGATAAGACTTAGCGGACCACGTAGTTTTCAGATCGGTGAAAAAATCTTCTTCCCCTCTGACCAAAGGGTAAAACTTACTGAATCAAAAGGTTATAATATTATTTATGGAGAGATAAGAGATGGTGAAGAAATAATTGATGATGTACTTACAAGCATTTTCCGGGCACCTCACTCCTACACCGGCGAAGATTCAATTGAGATCTCATGTCATGCTTCCCCGTATATCCAGACGCGGATTATGGAGATCCTCATAAAGAATGGTGCCATCGCTGCCCTGCCAGGCGAATTCACACAAAGAGCATTTCTTAACGGAAAGATGGATCTCTCTCAGGCTGAAGCTGTGGCTGATCTTGTTGCATCCGCTTCACAGGCTGCCCACAGGATTGCAATAAGCCAGATGCGGGGAGGTTTCTCTTATGAAATAAGTAAATTAAGGTCTGAACTGCTCAGGTTTGCCTCATTAATTGAGCTTGAACTCGATTTCGGTGAAGAAGATGTGGAGTTTGCCGACAGAGAGGAACTTAGATCAATTATTATGGAGGTCAAAGATCTCGCAGAAAACCTTGCTTCATCATTCAAACTGGGAAATGCAATAAAGAACGGTATTCCTGTTGCAATTATCGGAAAACCCAATTCCGGAAAATCAACACTGTTAAATGTTTTGTTGAATGAAGAGAGAGCAATTGTTTCGGAAATTCCCGGGACAACCAGGGACGTCATAGAGGATACAATAATTATTAATGGATTGGAATACAGGTTTATAGATACTGCCGGCTTACGTGATACTTCAGATATTATTGAAAGCCTTGGAATACAAAAAACTCTTGAAAAGATTATCCAGGCTTCTATTATTCTTTTGATTGATGACATATCAGATACAACTGAATCAGTAAATGCACGTCTTGGGGTTGTCAGGGAAAAGATTGAAGGTTCAGGAAAGAATCTCATAGTTCTTGTCAATAAAATTGATCTGGTAACGACACCTGAAATTGAAGCAGAATTCAGGAAGAACATCCGGCTGGAAGGGAGTGAATCACTTTTGTTTATCTCAGCTAAGGAAAGAACAGGTCTGGATGAATTACGGTTGAAGCTTGGTCAGGTAGTCGAGAAGGAAAGGTTTAGTTCACATGATGTAATTATAACAAATATAAGACATTATGAAGCCCTGCTGCATGTTTCTGAAAGCCTTGGAAGAGTTATTTCCGGACTTGATGAAAACCTGCCTGAAGATCTCATAGCTATAGATATTCGCCAGGCAATTCATTATCTGGGAGAGATCACCGGAGAGATCACAACAGATGAAATCCTGGGTAATATCTTTAAGAATTTCTGTATCGGAAAGTAATGTTGAGAACGACGCAGGACGCAAGACACACGGCGTACGGTGTGCGGTATGCGGTAAGGCCTGATAGCTGATGGCTGACAGCTGATTGCTAAGGGCTGAGAGCTTGTTATTCAAGGAAAACAAACTAAATTTACTCAAACAAACGAGGAAATAGTTATGGAGCAAAAATTTATCCCTTTTGATCTGCTTGAGAAGTTCATACTGAATGTGATGTCTAAGGCAGGTATTCCCGTTGAAGATGCACAAATTGTTGCTGATGTGTTGTTGCAGGCCGACAAGCTAGGATTTGATTCACATGGCGTAAACCGTCTTAAAAACATCTATCTTGACCGTATAAAAGAAGGAATACTGAATCCTGTCACAAATTTTGAAATCATAAAAGAGAGCCCAACGACAGCTGTAGTAGACGGTCATAATGGAATGGGCCACGTAATAGCATACAAATCCATGAAGCTGGCCATCGAAAAGGCCGGAAAATTTGGAATGGCTATGGTAGCTGTACGTAATTCAACGCACTATGGCTTTGCAGGATACTACCCGTTGATGGCTGTACGTGAGAATATGATCGGAATTACGGGCACCAACGCCCGTCCATCCATTGCTCCCACTTTTGGCGTGGAAAACATGCTGGGGACCAATCCTATGACCTTCGGCATGCCGACTGATGAGTCATTCCCGTTTTTGCTCGATTGTGCCACTTCCATCACGCAGAGGGGAAAAATAGAGCTTTATGCCCGTGAGGGAAAGGAACTACCCAAAGGATGGGTAATTAATGAGAAGGGCGAAAGCAAGACCGATTCGCGAGAAGTGCTTGAAGACCTCATTGCCGGCCGAGCGGCGCTTACTCCACTTGGTGGAGTAGGTGAAGAAACAGGCGGATACAAGGGTTATGGCTATACCACAGTGGTAGAGATCCTTTCGGCGGCGTTGCAGCAGGGAGCTTACATGAAGATGCTGATTGGTGTTAAAGATGGAAAGAAAATACCCTATCCTGTTGGGCACTTTTTTATTGTTATGGATATAAACGCCTTTGCTGATCCCGAAGATTTTAAAAAGACCACAGGTGATATTCTGCGTGAGCTCAGAGCTTCAAAAAAAATGCCCGGTCAAAACCGTATATTTACCGCCGGCGAAAAAGAACATGACACCTGGCTGGAAAGAAAAGATAAAGGCGTGCCCTTTAATGATGAGCTTTTGGAAGAGTTCAGAGGATTATGTAAAGCTTACGACCTGAAGGAATATCTGCCTTATTTTGAAAGCTGATGAAGTCTGAAGGCATGATGCTATAAGGGAGAATGAAGAAAAAACCTTTCTGCAATGCTGGTTGTTTCACTGGCAAAAGTCTAATACTTAAAATCTTACGGGTGTTTATATTTTCCCCTGTAATCTCTTTTAAGAAGCTTTGAAGCCTCCGGGTTGCCAATAATCTCCTTTTTCTGCTGATCCCATTTAACTACTGAACCCGTGTTATAAGAGATCATGGCTAACTGAACAGTAGCCGTTGACTTAAACGCATCCTCAGGTGTACAGCTTATAAGTTTTTTGTCTTTATTCCTGACTGCGGTGAGAAAATTACCTACATGATTTTCCTGCATCAGTTCCGTCGGGATAGATAAGTCTTCTCTCTGTGTATTCTTACCCATCGGGAATGTTACTACTTTGGAGTCATCAGCAAACAGGGTGCCTTTGTCGCCATAGAAGAATATACCGTTGTTGAACTCGCTGGTTACATCTCCGTTACCCCACAATCTGTGCTGCCATGTTACGGGAGCCTTCCTGAAAGCCATGTTGGCTGTGAGAGTATCCGGGGATGTTATCTTGTCCTTCAAAACATATATGCCACCTCTGGTTACGAACTCTTCAGGCATCTCCTCTCCCATAATCTTGCGTATGATATCGATATGATGGATACCCCAGTCAACAAGGTGACCATTGCCATACTCTTTTTCCAGTCTCCACGACATATGACCTATACTCGGCCGGTAGTCAAGTTTTGGAGCCGGACCGCACCATTCTTCCCAGTCGAGCGAAACAGGAGGCGGCTGAATGGCAGTGTCCTGCGGATTCGGGTTGTAGTGTATCTGTGCAACTATCTGATGCACAGTCCCGATCTTATCGCTTTCGATAAGCTCTTTGGCTTTCTGAAATGCTTTGCTCTGACGGCGCTGAAAACCTAACTGCACAATATTCCCGGCTTTATTTGCTGCTTTGACCATTGCGAGACCTTCCATCACGTCATAGGAAA
>DATKXL010000270.1:0-2436 GCA_035529055.1 Bacteroidales bacterium | reverse complement strand
AATTAATTTCCTATAAAGTTAGAAAACTCTTTATCTTTGTTTGTAGCCTTGTGCTACTTTAGGATTTACTGTTGTACTGAAAATCAGTAATTATCCTGAAAGGTAAAAAAATAAAATCAAAGTTGTTTTTGTATAATTTATTACATAAATTTACACGTGACAGTACACGAGTAAGTAATAATCCGGACTTCCAGTGCCGGTAATACGAATTGAATGAATTAATCTTATAAACATGAAGAAGATAGCTGTTTGTGGTGCAGGAGGATTTATTGCAGGGCATCTTGTAAAGGAGTTGTTGAAAAAGGGTCATCCTGTAAGAGCAGTTGACATTAAACCATTGAACGAGTGGTACCAGGTTTTTGACGGAGCAGAAAGCCTTGTTTTGGATCTGCGGATAAGAGAGAATTGTTATCAGGCTGTAAACAGGTATAATCAGGTCTTTAACCTTGCAGCAGATATGGGAGGGATGGGCTTTATTGAAAACAATAAGGCAGCCTGCATGATAAGTGTACTTATAAATACCCACCTGCTGCTTGCATCGCACGATTGTGGAATTGACAGGTATTTCTATGCATCATCTGCATGTGTATATAATGGTGAAAAACAAAACGATCCTGATAATCCCGGACTGAAGGAATATGAGGCCTATCCGGCACTGGCTGAGGATGGTTATGGCTGGGAAAAACTGTTCAGTGAGCGTATGTGCCGTCACTTTTCGGAAGATTTCGGACTGGTAACCAGGGTGGCCAGGTTTCATAACGTCTATGGCCCGTTCGGCACATATGATGGAGGCAGGGAGAAGGCTCCGGCAGCTATGTGCCGTAAAGTAATCGAGGCATCAATTACCGGAAACAATGAAATAACAATCTGGGGTGATGGGCATCAAACCCGCAGCTTCATGTATATCGACGATTGCATTAAAGGGATCATTGACATTATGTACAGCAATATAGAAGAACCTATAAACCTTGGAAGCAGCGAGATGGTCTCTATTAACCAGCTGGTTGATATTGTTGAAGATATTGCAGGATACAAGCTTGAAAGGAAATATGACCCTGATGCACCAAAAGGAGTAAGAGGACGTAATAGTGATAATACCTTAATAAAGCAATATCTCGATTGGGAACCTTCCATACCTTTGAGAAAAGGCATGAAGAAAACTTACGACTGGATAAAAGAACAGATGCTGCATCAACCGAAAAGCAAAAAAGAAACAAGCAGATTCAATAAATAACCCCTTCCGTGTGATGAAGACAAAAAAAGAACTGAGATTTCCCTACCGGCTTTGTCTTGCCGGCGGATGGGTCGATCAGCCATGGGTATCAAAGATTCATCCCGGATCAGTAGTTGTTGCCCAGATCTGGCCCACAATGGACTTTAACGACAGATCGGGGCTTGCCACAAGCTCAAGAAAAGTTGGTATCAGAATATGGGGCGACAGGTATCCGGAGGGTGATCATGAGGAGAATGCCAGGATACTTTTCGGGGCCGAAAATCCTCCGGGTAAAAAGTATATATCTGGTTCACAGGATCATATAGGGCTTCTGTATCCCGGAATTAACAGACTCTTATATAATGGAAACTACTGGCCCGACAAAATTGAATCAACTGTCAGGAAAGATATATGCGACTGGCTGTCGGATGTAATTTATCTTGTTCCCCTTGAACCTCGTCCTGAAGGATATAATCCACTGAAAATAATGAATCTCGAGAAATACCTGGTAAAAGAGCTTGGCGAAGCTGGTGACAGGTGTTGGAAAGCAATTCTTAAGAGGGATATAAAAGGATTAGGCAGATCCATGACAGATACATTTCTTTCCTGGAGAAAAATATTGCCCCTTACTGTTCCTGACTGGGTGTTAGAAGAAATGGAAGCAAAATATTTTCCAAATTACCCCGGCGCAATTACATCAGGAAGCGGCGGAGGATATGCAGTGGTGGTCTCAGAAAAAGAAATTGAGGGAGCGATAAGGATTAAAGTCAGGTACTGAGAAGGTTGGAGTGAGCTAAAGTTTGAAGTACTTAAAGTTAAAAGAAACTCCAAGCACTCCAGGCACTTAACAAGATAAATATCAGATAATTAACAGATTAAACAACTTAATAACCAAACCAATGAAAACCAACAGATTAGTAATTTTAGTTTTGGCAGCAATGATTCTGTCAGCATTTGTTGTATCCTGCAAAAGTAAACCGTCAAAACAGGAACAAATCCTGTTTACTGCTTCATTCAAGCCAGAGCTTGAGTCCTTCAAACAATACAGCTATCCGGAATGGTTCCGTGATGCCAAATTCGGTATCTGGGCACACTGGGGGCCTCAGGCAGTGCCACGTCAGGGCGACTGGTACGCCAGAAAGATGTACGAATCTGACATTGTTAACAGGAGAACCAATGAACCTACCGGAAAACCAAGCAGGGAATACATCTACCATTTGGAA
>DATKXL010000269.1:0-2291 GCA_035529055.1 Bacteroidales bacterium | reverse complement strand
TGTGCAATTTGTGAGAAAGCCTGTCCTGAAAATGCAATTACAATTGAAGGTAAATCGATTACAGTGACTGACGCATGTAACAGATGTGGCAAATGCACTGAAGTCTGTGTGGCTGTACGGTATCTGGATAAGATGGGGATTGAAGAGAAAAGGGAACGGTCAACGTATCGAATGGAAATATAAAAGTCAGGAGATTGCAGCAGTTGAACGTTCACATGTCAAATATCTGCTACTCTCCACAGATGAATCACTTTCGTTTGAAGAGGTCGTGAAAGCTTATTTTGAGAAGGATTTTGTGGAGAAGGTCTTCCGAACATTGAAGAATTCTGAGGAAATAGAGCCTGTGCGTCACAGGCTTGAGCGGCGGGTTAGAGTGTATATTTTTGTGTGTGTTCTGGCGTACCGACTGTTGGCGGACCTTTAGTGCTTTCTTAATAAGCTATCTGACCGTGAAAAAGTGTGGCATGAAGCGGATGCGTTCTTGTATGATCTTGAACGGGTGGAGCGGGTTCAAGGACATGTTGAAGGAAACTATTGAGGTAATAATGCTGCTGAACTAGAGGTGAGTGTTTTTGACTATATCGGTGATAGGGTTCAGTAAGAGTTTTAAAATGCCTTCTCTTGTAAAATTGACTGAGACAAAAAAGTCTTCTGGATTTGGTTGTCAAGATAATGGTTAGGGAATTGATAAGTTATAGTTTCCAAAAGATACATAATATAATATAATTTGGTTTGTTCGAACCATTTATTATTTTTTGTGAATAATAATGCCAATAATATATTAAAATATTTTTTAGGCATGGAAAACTATTTTAACCAATAACACCTGCAAATTATCCAGATGACTGTAACGTTCAATAGTAAGTTTCTAATCACAGCTTTAATTCTCATTTCTATTCTGGCAGGTGGGTGCCTGCAAGAATACGATACTACCAGCTTGACCATTAACAAGGTTGACATAAAAGCCGACGTGGTAGACGACGATACAGTACAACTAAGCATCATAACCTATGTGAGTAACACTGGCCAGACCTCGGGTAACGTGGATATCCAGACAAAGGCCTACAACCTGAAAACCAATCTGCTCATGGCCGATGAGAAGGTATCTATGGGGAAAATTGGCAAGGACAGGACTCAGAACGGTACAGTGAACCTTGAAGTCCCCATAATAGGCAACTATCGGATCGAGGTGTCCCTTTATGAGAATGATGGTCTGGTAACTTCTGGCCAGGGCAGTATATCAGGACTTGAATCCCTGCTCACAAGTCCAACACATTCATACATCAACATCCGCGACGTAGACGTTACTTTGTTGAGCAGAAGTGAATCCACCACAACCATGAAAGTAACAACATTTTTAGATAATTACGGCAGGTCAGATTCAACACCACTAACAGCGCTGGTCAAGCTAAGGGATGCAGATACAAATCTCATAGGTAACAGCGGCAATATTAATGTGGGCGTGGTCAAGTCCGATACAACAGTGGTCAAAGATATTGAGCTTGAAGTCCCCAAGGATAGGGATTACAGGGTAGAAGTGATGATATTTGAAAACGACCGGATCATTACCGAATATGGAGTATCCTTCTTTATGGCTCCTAAAAGTACAGGTGTCGAAGATGTAACAAGACAGACCCGGACAATAAGCACTACCGAAACATTTACCACTGCATTTGAGGTGGAACCCACTCCATACCGTCCATCAGACGATGTATTTAGAACTGAGGGCGCACCGATGGCACCGGGATTCGGATTATTTACCGCAATAATAAGTCTGCTATCAGTGATAATATTTTTCAGGAAATTCAAACTTAACGACAGGTGAAAGCAATGGACGAAGATACTGTTCAGGAAAAAGACAAGATAAACAATATCAAGCTATTTAAGACTGGGACGATCCTGATTTTGCTACTGTTGTTATTGCTTGCTTCGTTCAGTTTTTATTACGGTATGCACTCTGCTATAGGTAATTTATTCAATTACCAATACAGTGATCTGATCGGATCTATCTTTGATCTGGCAGTGATCATGGCAGTTTTATATATTGTCGGAGAGTTCTTTTTAAAGAAATAATTCCTGCTACCCGAATTTATATTAAGCTTAACCCCCTTTTAGTCCTGGAGAGAGGAAGGACGGCCGCCGGGTCATTAGATCTGAGGAAAGTCCCCCCACCTTCCAGATACACGAACGCCTGTAGTGGGCGTAGGACGAGAGTCCTGGCAGTTGCTGATTAAAACCAGCAGCTCATATGGCACTGCTATATGATGGCACAGAAACGATACCGTACCGCG
>DATKXL010000268.1:0-11940 GCA_035529055.1 Bacteroidales bacterium | reverse complement strand
GGTTCAAAAATTGAGAAATTTGCACGGGCAATGGGGATGAATGTATTGCTTAACGATCCGCCGAGAGCCAGAAAAGAAGGAGAAAAGAATTTTGTAAGCCTGGAAGAAATATTGCATGAATCTGATATTGTTACTCTTCATTTGCCACTTAATAAGTCGGGTGAAGACAGATCATGGCATCTTTTTGATGAAAAGCAATTCAGGATGATGAAAAAAGGAGCCTGGTTCATTAATTCCGCCAGGGGAGAAGTTGTAAATACATCAGCGCTCAAAGAGGCCCTTGGAACAGGAAGGTTGTCAGGTTCCGTGCTTGATGTATGGGAGCATGAACCTGCCATAGATATCAGTCTGATGTCAGAAACATTTATTGCCACACCACATATTGCCGGTTATTCGACCGACGGAAAAGCGAACGGTACATCAATGGTAATCAATTCGTTAAGCAGATATTTCAAACTCCCTCTTAATAACTGGTACCCTGCTGATATCCCGAAGCCTGAAAAGCCCTTAATACTTATTTATTGTCCCGGGAAAACAGAAGAAGATATTATCAGTGAGGCGGTTGCTCATACATACTGTATTGATGAAGATGACTTAAACCTGAGACACAATCCCTCAGATTTTGAAAAACTGCGCGGCAATTACGGGATTCGGAGGGAGTTCCCTGCATTTACGGTCAGATTGAAAGGTGGATCGAATGAAACAAGAAGGATGCTAAATGAATCAGGATTTAATGTTGAGATATCTGGCGACAGGCAGCAGGCTGAAGACTGAAGACTCTTATCCTATGCATGTACATGTTCCGATACCATCGCATATTCTCTCACCTGGAATACAAATGCCTGAAGGCGTGTGTCAAGTGAAACTGTATCCTGTCCGTCGTAGGCAATATTTATAAAAGGTATATTGTTATGGTCCTTACGGAAAGAATCGCTCACGGATGCTACAAGTGTTCCCGGCATACATGTAAACGGCAGGATGGCAGCCATCCCTGAAACACCTCTTTTTGCAAGTGCGACTGAGGTTCCCATTGCAATAGGAGGATCGCCATCGTAAAATTTATTTACATAGGTATTACAAAGATTAAGCATATCATGGAGTGAAACATCTTTTTCGTGATCGGTGAATTTCTTAATGTTTTTCAACAGGTAGTTTGCTATAACATCCTGGCCAAAGCCCTGTATCTTTGATTTAATGACACCTTTTCTATCATTTTTCCATAAGCTGTCGCGGGTAAAACGGTAAGTCGAGTAATAGATCCATTCGGAGAATGGTCCAATAACTACCTCAACACCAAAGTCTTCAAGCTTGTTTGCAATATTCCCGTTGCAGCCTGCATTATCGCGCATGAATATTTCTCCAATGATCGCCACAACCGGTTTACGCTCGCTTTTATCAACCTTTATGGCTAAAAAATCTGAAGCAATTGCTTCGAGAACTTTGCGGAGACCTTTTGAACCTGCTTCAATACAGCGCTCAAGCCTCTTGATGGAATCTTCATAAAGTCTGTCGGAATCACCCTTATTGATTTCATAGGGCCTCGTTTCTCTGTAGATTTTCCTGATAAAATCCGCAACAATAAATCCTCTCCAGGCATTGATCCTGAATTTCTGACCATGCTCTCCTGCAATATCTTCGTAGGAGGTGTCATTCGAAGGGGTTATCAGCTCTGCCTGTGCGAAACCCAGCCTGTCGAACAGGATCCTGTGAAAATGATTATATTGTCCAAACCTGCATGGTCCATTGTGATCAGGCATGAAGAAGCTCATTCTCGATGGATCTGCTCCCGGCTCCATCAACTTCTGTACAAAACTACCTGTTGTGCAAATCATCGGAAAGCACTCTTTAGAGGAAGTGTACTTTCTTCCAATGGCAATCACCTCATCATCCTGCTTTGGAAGTACTTCCGATGGTACGCCGATGCTTCGGGCAGCAGCTGCGAGCATATAGGCGCCGTCGTTCATGTATGGAAAATATAGAATCCTGTTTTTCGGGGGAGATGATGGGCTTGGCCGTGGCCTGAAAATTGTCACCTCTTTTTTCTCGTTTTGTTCCGAACCTCTCAGACTGTCAAGGAAAGCCTCAATTCTTGTAACCATACCTGCATCGGCGGAATGTTCATCCACTTCGAGATGAAGGAATGGCTTGCCTTTCAGTTCTTCGGTTACATAGTGCCAGATAAACGAATCGGGTCCGCAACGGAAATTACTCAGATAAACTGCATACAATCCCTCGGTTTTTGCAACAAGTTGAGCAGCTGCTATAATCTGCTGGCCATTAGGCCAGTACATATTCCTGTAATTGACAAATATATTGTAAGGTGAAAGGTCAAGCATATCAAGAGGGATAGGCATGACATTCTGGCTAATAAGCTTTTCAATGAGACCAAGATTCTGATGGGAATCAGCGCTGTTGTATGGTCTACCCAGCAGAATAACCGGGCGACAATTTTCCGGAATGTTATTAAGAACATCTTTTCCATATTCCACAAGCCGTTTTTCAAATGATGTCTGAACTTCATCGGCTTTATAGATTGCTTTCCTTATCTCGTTTTTGTCTATTCCGAACTTCTCATTGAAATAGGATGTCATCTCTTTTACCAGAGCGCGTTCAAAGAACCTGAAGTGTAAGGTAGGTATAAGAAGCTTTGATTCATCAATCTTGCCCTTAAGCGCTGCTTTGACCATGAACGGGTATGTCTGGATCCATGGGCAGTTACAGTTAAAGGTCTTATTGCCTTCGCGGAATTTGGAGTTAACAATAAACGGAAGGAAAATATAATCAACTCCCTTCTCAATGAGATCAATGACATGTCCGTGCATCAATTCCACAGGCAGGCAGGTCTCGGTGGTAATCGTTTCAAGTGACGAGGTAACAAGCTCTTTATCAGATTCTTTTGATATGACTATAGTAAATCCAAGTTGCTCAAAAAATGTTCTCCAGAAGGGGAACTGTTGATAGAAGACCATAAGGGCGCGGGGAATACCGATAGTGGTGGTTTTCCATTCCTGTTTTTCTTCATAACCTTCCATCAGCATTTCAATTCTCTTATTAAAGAGATTCGGGATGTTATTTGCTGATTTCTTCCGGCCGTCAGTTTCATATTTCTCGCACCGGCCACCGTAAAACAACGATTTCTTTTCTCCCGTTATTTTAACTCGTCTTATTTCGCAATGGTTTGTACAGGTCTGGCACACAAACCTGCTGATGTTATAAGTCGCATTACGTACGCCAAAACCTTTAAATGTGGTTTTCTGTCCTTTTACCATTGATCTCTTAGCAAGAATAGCTGCACCGATGGCGCCAGTCACATCAAAATGGGGAGGTATAATGATCTTTTTTCCGAGGACCTGTTCAAATGCAGCCACAACGGCTTTATTGTTTGTAACTCCTCCCTGGAAGAAGATTTTGTCACCAACCCTCCGGTCGGCAACAACTTTCTGAAGGTAGTTGTAAACGATCGAGTAAGCGAGACCCCCTACAAGGTTTTCATTCCTTGCTCCCTTTTGCATATAGGAATTGAGGTCCGACTCCATGAATACAGTACAGCGGTCACCAAGCTTGACGGGATACTCTGAGTTAAGGGCCATACAGCCAAACTCTTCTACGATATTGATATTCAGCTTTTCAGCCTGTTCTTCAAGAAATGAACCTGTACCTGCCGCGCATACCTTATTCATTTCAAAGTCAACCACAACCCCGTTTTCTATACTTATGTATTTGGAATCCTGGCCTCCTATTTCAAAAATGGTATCAACGGTGGGATCATAATCAATTGCCGCTGTAGCCTGCGCAGTTATCTCATTCTGAATTGTATCAGCACCAATAAAATCACCGGTGAGATAACGGCCTGAACCGGTTGAACCGGCGCCTATCACCTCTACACTCTCACCAACTTCATCATAGATTTCGGTAAGCCCTTTCTGAATAGCCTCCAGTGGTTTCCCGGCAGTAGGCAGATACCTTCGCGACATAACTCTGTGCTGTTCATCTATAAGAACAACATTAGTGCTCAGCGATCCGATATCAAGACCCAGATAGACAGGAAGTCTGCCCTTGGCGGGCTTTATAAAATGAACCTCTTTTTTGTACTCTGCTTCAGATTCTTTCAATTGCGGAAGACTGGAAAATGAAGCTGATGCTCCGTCAAGATATTCTGCGAGGCTTGTCAATCCACCGAAATGATTCATATCCAGGTTATTGCCATGAGCATACATGACAGCGCCAATTGCTCCCATTGAGGCATGATGAAAAGGTATAATAAGCTCATTTTCGTTCAGGCTGAGGATCTCTCTGAATGCTCTGATCATTCCGGTATTTGCAGCAACACCGCCTGAAAAGACGACGGGTTTTATTATCTCCTTACTTCTGGCTACGTTGCTGCGGAAATTTCTTGCCAGGGCAAAGCATAATCCTGCAACTATATCATGTAATGGTGTTGCGATCTGTTGATGGTGGATCATATCACTCTTGGCGAAGACACTGCAACGGCCTGCGATCCTTGGAGGGTCAACCGATTTAAGCGACATCTCCCCAAATTCGTTTTCGATAGGAACACCTATCCTTCTCGCCTGCTGATCAAGAAACGATCCTGTCCCTGCAGCACAAATACTGTTCATTTCAAAATCAACAAGTCTTGAATGTCCGTTTGTCGCATCTTTTTCCAGCACAATAAGCTTTGAATCCTCTCCTCCAATCTCGATTACGGTCCGGGCATCAGGGAATAACCTTCCGGCAGAGGTGGCCTGAGCTATAATCTCATTGACAAATAGACCTCCGATAAGATTAGCCGCCAGTTTCCCGCCTGTTCCTGTAATGGCAATGCCTTTGACGGAATCGGCAGAGTGGTTCTCAAGAATAGAAGTCAATCTCTCTTTAAGTACATTAAATGGTTTGCCATGGACATAATCGTAATAATCTTCAAGGACATTATAGTTTTCATCCATCACAACTGTATTCAGAGATACAGATCCTATGTCCAGACCAAGAAAACAATGTTTATCAGATGATGTAATCCGTTCAGATTTTTCTGCCATACCCCGTTGTTTAACATAAAGACTAAACTTCTTTTTTAACCGTAAATTCGGCCCAAATATATATGTTTTTTTTAAGGATTCAATTTCAGATGAGGCTTTATGATTTATATCATATTAAACATATCGGGCAGAGACGCCCAATTTGGGCGTCTCTGCCTCTGCCTACACCCATTCCTCCTTAAGGATTTCACCTGAAATAGAGACCATAATCAACTTAACCGGTACTTTCCTTGCAGCACTGCCCGATGCTGCTTTCACCATCTGCATTAATCCGCCACAGCAGGGGACTTCCATCAGCATAACCGTCATAGTGTTTATTTTTGCTGTATCGATCAGTGCAGCAAGTTTTTCAATATAAATCTCAGTATGCTGATCAAGTTTCGGGCAGGCAATTGCCAGAGATTTCCCCTTCAGGTATCTGCTGTGGAAACCACCCATACTGTAAGCTACACAATCAGCTGCCAGTAAAAGGTCAGAACCCTGAAAGTAAGAAGCATTGGGATTGATAAGATGCATCTGAACCGGCCATTGACGGAGTTCTGATTGCCCGTTTTCCTGAACCTGTGAGGCAACTGATAATCTTTCAATTACTTGTTCTCTGGAGCCGGGACAGCCACTATCTTTCATCTGTTCCATAACCAGCATTTCATTATAGGGTTCTGCATCCCTTTTTTCAATTGCTATGGCACCTTCGGGGCAATGACCGATACAGGCACCAAGGCCATCACATAACAGCTCACTTACCAGCCTTATTTTACCATCAATTACCTGCAACGCTCCTTCATGGCAGTTTGGAACACATAGGCCGCAACCATTGCATAAATCCTCATCAATCTTTAAAATATCCCTTTTCATGTCAAAATCATTATAGTTTTCTGATACAAAGGTGTGAAATGAATCAGGTGAAAATTGTAACATTTGTTACAATTTGCTATTTTTACCGGAAAAAGCATATGGATTGTTCACTTCTTTCCGGATCACCGCTGTTTCAGGGATTGATAAAGGAAAATATTGAGGCAATACTTTCCGAAACTCCCCATCGGATAAGAAAATTCAGACCCGGAAATATTATCGCCCAAAGCGGGGATCCTGTTAATTCTCTTATTATTGTGGTCAGAGGATCGGTTAAAGGTGAGATGGTTGATATGGAAGGAAAAATTATCAAGATTGAAGATATCCCTGCTCCGGGAGCGCTTGCCGCCGCATTCCTGTTTGGAAAGGATGCCAGGTTTCCTGTCAATGTTATCTCTGTAATTCATACAAAGTTGCTGATAATTGGAAAAAAAGATCTTCTGAAGTTGCTGATGAAATGGGATACAGTACTGGTAAATTTTCTAAATATGATTTCTGACCGGACCCAGTTCCTGTCGGAGAAAATCAGGTTTCTGAATTTTAAAACCATCAGGAGTAAACTGGCTCATTATTTCCTCGTGAGAGCGGGGAAAGACATTTTGTCGTTTACCCTTGATAAGACCCAGAATGAACTGGCGGAGTTTTTTGGTGTCGCCCGTCCCTCCATTGCAAGAGCACTTCGTGAACTGGAAGAGCAGGGTATTGTGGAGGCAAAGGGTAAATACATTAAAATACTTGATAAAAAAAAGCTTAGAAGCATGTAGTGATATTGTCAAAACTGCGGATCATCCCTCATTATTAATTGTGCTCCGGTAAGATTATTGAAAAGCAGGTACCTTCATCCTCTTTGCTTTCAACAGTGATTATTCCGTTATGGATCCTGACAAGCTCATGACAAAGCTTAAGTCCGAAGCCTGTGCCTTTTTCGTCTTCTGTACCCGGAGTGCTGGATACCTCAGTGGATGTGAAGAGATACTTTTGCTTCGTCTCCGGTATGCCAACCCCGTTATCACAAATCTTCAGGAGGATTCCTTCTCCGGTCATTGTCCTGTTTTTCAGAAGGATACTTATCCTGCCTCCTCTGGGGGTATATTTCACGGCGTTCGACAGGAGGTTACGTATTATGATATCCAAAAGATCCTTATCGAAAAAAGCTACAGAGTTTCCAACCTGAGTGAAATTCACAGAAATATTTTTTTTGTCGGCCGTTTCCTTGAAAATACTCAGGTTGGTTAAAATAATATCTGCAAGGTCACGCTTTTCAGGAGAAAATTTTATTTTTTCTTCCTGCCCTCGTCCCCAGACAAGCATATTTTCCAAAAGGCTGATTACCTGTTGGGCATACTGGATACTTGCATTTGCAAAGGTGTCGTATTTCTCTTTATACTCATCCTCTTTGAGCAGATTGAGCATATACAGAATATTTACCACAGGGCTTCTCAGGTCGTGGGCTATCAACGAAAAGATTTTATTCTTAAGTTGAAGAGTTTCGGATAACTGACAGTTCTGCAAAGCTATTTTTGAGCTCTGCTTCTCAATTTCTTCCTGACGGGTTTTTATTTCCAGTGTCCTTTCGTTTACTAGTCTCTCAAGATTACGGTTCATAAACTCAAGCTCACCGTGCAGCTTTTCCTTTTCTGAATAGGCCTTTACCCATTTATAGAGAAGCAGTGCAGCCTGAACTAAAACAAACAAAACAATCATAGATGACAATACGTATCCTGTTGAACTATCTGACTTTCCCAGTGAGACCCTGATATCATGAATTACACCGAACAGCAACAGGACAAATGCAGAAAAATAAATAAAATCTATACTCTTCTTTTTGAACATACCCTTCATGCTCTGGAAAAGAACATATCCCAGAAGAATGAGCAGAGAGGGGTAAAAGACTATTGTAGCATAGCTGAATATCTTTATCGGAAGAAACAGTGTCAACATCATTGAGATGGCGAAAAATGTGGTCAGGGTCAGATTGACTATTCTGAAGTATTTCGAAGGGTATAACCTGGCGGCAAACCAATACCAGCCTGTCATTATAAGGTATAATCCCAAATATTCGCATCTGACAATCCAGTTCCAGTCAATATTTGCAATATTATGAATCAGGAAGTGTGATGTAAAAAATGGTCTCAATGCCAGTCCAATAGTTGCAAGACTGAAAAACCCCATCATATGCTCTTTTGGATAGAGGATGAAGAAAAACATGAAAAAGAGGGAGAACCCCATTAGCAGGCTTATTGCTGCCCATTGTTGCGCCCATGACGATGCCAGCTTTTTCTGCACCTCAGGGAATGTTCCGATCTTCATCGGCAGCCAGAATCCTCCGCGACGGTGATCAAAATTTGAAACATTGATAATGATTGATAATGAATCTGATACAGGGTCAAATCTGAAGAAGTTTCTTTTATACCCGGGTTCGGTGTCATTTTCTGATTTTCCCGGAATTCCATTGCCTCCAAGATATTTCCCGTTTACATAAATGTCGTATGAAGAGTCAAAAACCGGCAGATCAAAACCCAATGATCTCCTGAATCCGGGTGGAAGCAGGATGGTCAGCCTGTAGGTTGCGAAGCCATATTTTTCAGTTTTTATATTTTTATCACGATAATCTGTCCAGTATGAGGGTACCTTTCCGTAATAATCAGGTCTGGGAATATTGTCTCCGGAGAAATCGTGAGGGTGAAGCATCTTTCTCCAGTAAAACTCCCATTCCCCGTTAAGCTTCACAGTGAATTTCTCTTCCTGTGGAATATTGCGCAGATCTATGACACCTTTGACAGCAATCGGTGTTCTTTCCGATGCATCACAATCAGAGAAAGAAAACATCAGAAAAAGGAAAAACAAAGATGAGCAGGTTCTCATTTAAATCCGGACTTGTATTGTCTGTTAATTATCTTCTACTATTATGGAGTAAGATACAAAGATTGAAATTTCCGGACTATTTAACAGCATCAGTGGATTTCTTCTTTTAATATTTTTTCAAATTAAGCATTACAATTGATGGCTTCAGATGCTTAAAGCTTTGTCTATCAAGATGTTTGCCGGAATATCAGGTTGGTTTTAGATATCGGGTGATTGATCCCGGAAATAAAATAAGGAAAGATAGCTGGGAGCTATCTTTCCTTATTTAACCTAAACCTGATCGTAGAAGTGGCCGGATGGCCGTAGAAAATTATTGTCTAACTATTATATAGACGCCGGGGATTGAGAAATGTTGCAGGCTTTTTTGTTAATGTTGTGTTAAAGTTTTGTAAGATTTTTCTTAACTTGCAACCAGTTAACTTTCTATGATTGCTAAACTGAAATATCGTTTCATGATGCAGCGTCTGGGCCGCCGGTTGTACAACTGCCTCATGTTTTACAGCGGTAAGTAGATCCTTTTATCTGAGCAATCAGTAACTACCCTTATTTTATTGTCCAATACACTTTTGCTTTTTTAGTTCTGATATGAAAGGTTTGATATTTAGCGTAAAACGATATTCGATCCATGATGGCCCCGGGATCAGGGTAACCTTTTTTATGAAAGGGTGCCCGCTCTCCTGCCGATGGTGCCATAATCCTGAAGGGATTTCACCTCTGCCGGAAACTGTTATGATAACCGAAAAAGTGGGGGAGAGGGAATTCGAAAAGAAGGAAGAGGTTGGTAATTACTACACTGTGGCAGATATATTAAATATTCTGGATAAGGAAAGAATCTTTATGACCCAGTCGGATGGAGGTGTTACCTTTTCAGGAGGAGAGCCCATGATGCAACATGAATTTCTGCTCGAAGCCCTGAAAGCATGTAAGGAAAATGGATATCATACAACTGTTGATACATCAGGGTATTCGTCCCCGGAAAATTTTAAAGAGATCATTCCCTTTACTGATCTTTTTCTTTTCGATCTGAAGCATCTGGATGATGCAAAACACTATGAATATACCGGAGTTTCAAATGCTGTTATTATTGATAACCTGAAAATGATCATTGAAAGCAGATCACGGGTCATGATAAGAATACCGGTTGTCCCCGGATTCAATGATGATAATGATCATCTGGAAAGGCTGAAACTATTTATTAATGAACATAAAACCAGGAATTTGAAAAAAATAAATCTGCTTCCGTTTCATAAGATCGGATCATCAAAATACGGAAGGTTCAACCTTCCGTACAGGATGGATTATGTTCCGCAACCCTCGTCGGAGAGAATGAGGGAGCTGAAAGAGTTTTTCTCTGGAACTGGAGTAAAAGTTAAAACAGGCGGATGAATATAATTAAAAGCAAGCAAAATGATTTTATCTGAACGGGTAAGAAAACTGAGGGAACAGAGCCTGAACGCAGTTGAAAAGATCAGCGCTGAGCGGGCTCTCCTGATCACAGATTTCTATAAGAGCGATGTTGCACGTGGTTTATCTGCGCCGGTACTCCGTGCCAGGGCATTTGAGTACCTTCTCAGGAATAAGAAGATATGCATCAATGATGGGGAACTTATTGTGGGTGAAAGGGGCCCGGGACCAAAAGAGACACCTACTTACCCTGAGATCAGCCTTCATTCATTAAAAGATCTTGAGATACTCGATTCGCGTGAAAAGGTCTTTTTTAAAGTTGATGACGAGGTAAAAAGGATCTATGAAACTGAGATCATTCCATTCTGGAAAGGAAAAAGTAACCGCGACAGGATTATGAGCTTAATGACACCTGAGTGGGTAAATGCTTATCAGGCAGGTGTTTTTACAGAATTCCAGGAACAGCGGGCTCCCGGCCATACAGTCCTGGGTTATAAGATGTTCAGAACGGGCTTTCTGCAGTTAAAAGACGAGATAAAAGAGAGCGCTTCAAAACTCGATTATTATAATGATACTTCTGCTTTTGAAAAGTCGGAAGAGCTTAATGCGATGGATATTGCCTGCGATGCAATAATTATGTATGCGAATAGACATACAGAAGAACTTGAAAATATGGCTTCGCATGAAACGAACAGCGACAGAAAAACGGAGTTACTGGAAATGGCCAGGATATGCAGGAAGGTCCCGGCTTATGCTCCTGGAACAATCCACGAAATGCTTCAGCATTACTGGTTTATTCATTTGGGAGTAATAACCGAACTTAATCCATGGGACTCATTCAATCCGGGAAGGCTTGATCAGCACCTGCTGCCGGTTTATCTTAAAGAGAGGGAAGCCGGTACACTGGCAGATGAACGGCTTTATGATCTTCTGGGGTGTTTCTGGGTGAAATTCAATAACCATCCTTCACCTCCGAAAATGGGCGTGACTGCAAGCGAAAGCAATACCTATACCGACTTCTGTCTGATAAATCTGGGCGGTGTCAAATCTGATGGAAGTGATGCAGTCAATGAGATGTCCTATATTCTTTTGGATGTGATTAAAGAGATGAGGTTACTTCAGCCCGGTTCAATGGTGCAGATCAGCAGAAAGAGTCCTGACAGATTTATCCACAAAGCCTTTGATATAATAAAAACCGGGTTCGGACAGCCCTCATGCTTTAATACTGAGGCTATAATCCAGGAACTGTTACGACAGGGAAAAAACCTGGTTGATGCCCGTAACGGCGGCGCTTCCGGTTGCGTTGAGACAGGTGCATTCGGTACCGAGTCTTACTGGTTATCAGGCTATTTTAACCTTGTTAAAATCCTGGAGCTTACGTTGGACAACGGATATGACAAACGAACAAACCGGCAGATCGGTCTTAAAACAGGCGATATTGAGGATTTTAGAACATTTGAAGACCTGATGAAAGCATTCCGGCACCAGGTAAAACTCTTTGCTGATATAAAAATAAGAGGTAACAATGTTATCGAAAAGACATTTACTGTCTGGCTGCCTGTTCCCTTCCTTTCTCTGCTGGTTGAAGATTGTATTTCCAACGGGAAAGATTATAATTCCGGGGGTGCGCGTTATAATACCACCTAGATACAGGGTGTAGGTCTGGGCAGCATTACTGACATGCTGACATCAATCCGTTATAATATTTATGACAGGAAATCAATAAGATGGGGTCAGTTGACCAGAGCGCTCGAAGCTGATTTTATCGGGCACGAGACAATCC
>DATKXL010000267.1:0-6999 GCA_035529055.1 Bacteroidales bacterium | reverse complement strand
AGATTTGACTGGTCAGGAGTTATAACCAGTCTTGAATATTCCGGGCATAATTATTTCGGTCAATGGTTTGAAAAATATAGTCCGACACTACATGATGCAATCATGGGACCTGTAGATGATTTTACACCCATTGGATTCAATGATGCAAAGCCGGGAGAGACTTTCCTGAAAATAGGTATAGGTACTATCACAAAGCCCGATGAAAAGCAATATACTTTCAGCAGACCCTATCAGATTGTAAATCATGGTAAATGGAAAATAAGGACTAAATCAGATCAGGTGAAGTTTGTTCATATCATGAAAGAAAAGGATTACTCTTATGAATACGAGAAGAGTGTTCAGCTGCTTAAAGACAAACCCGTTATGGTACTGGTACATAAGCTCAGGAACAAAGGGAAGAAGACTATAGAGACATTAGTTTATAATCATAATTTCTTTGTGATCAATAATCAGCCTGTTGGTCCTGACTTTACAATAGAATTTCCCTTTGAGCTCTCCGGAATTTTCAGAGATGGTTCCGAAATTGCGAAAATCGAGGGTAACAGGATAATCTTCGACAGGGTATTGAACAAGGGAGAAACAACATTCTGTGGTGGGTTACAAGGATTTGGTGATACCCCTGAAGACTATGACATTAGAATTGAAAATCATAAAACAGGAGCCGGAGTCAGAATTACCTGCGATCGGCCTCTGTCACGAATGGTATTCTGGTCATGTCCAACTACGCCTTGTCCTGAACCTTATATTCAAATAAAAGCTGAACCCGGAGAGGAGTTCATCTGGACAATATCCTATGAATTCTACTCTATTGTGAGACCCCGGTAATCTGACCGCTCCTGAGCATCTGACGGTTTTGTATTACAGGTATGAGTTCTTCACCTTTTAATTTGAATTCATTCTCTTTTTCAGGGTAAATAACATAAATCAATGCTCCCGGTTCAAGTCCCTGTTCAATTATTATATTTTTCTCATTGGATTCTCCGGGAATAATTATCTGTTTTACGCCGTTTTTTGTATAGACGTAAGGTATTCTGTCAGAACCTGCATGAACACATTCTGTAGGAATATGAATCACATCATTAAATGTGTTGATAATTACCTTGTTGGTGGTAGTCATGGAAGGTCGTAAAGCAGGATCTGAACCTTCAACCCTGATCATTACTTCAAACACTTTTGAATCGGAATTTGGAAGCTGTTCACCTATATTGGCGATTGTAAGTACTTTACCTTTATATGTTTTTTCAGGGAAAGCATCTACGGCAATAATTACATCCTGGCCTTGTGTAACCTTACTTATTTCTACCTCACTTATATAAATCTTGGAAAGTATTGATGACAGGTCAGGCAGGGTGGCGACAACCCTTTCAAATGAATTTATTGAGGACCCGGTTTTAATCTTGTTTCCCCGCCGGTCTTTTTTATAAATTACCATTCCCGGAGAAGGAGCCTTAATTACAAAACCTGCTAAAACTTCCTCAAGATCAGTGACTCTCCTGGTTATCCTGTTAAGCCATACTTTAAGATTAGCCAAATCTCTTTCAGCCTGTGCAACTCTGAGAATATAGCTTCTTTCTCCTTGTTCGAGAACTCTTTGCTGCTTGTCAAGATCTATTTCTGCCTGCCTGATGACTGTGGGAGGTTCGAATTTGGAATTGCGAAGGGTTATCTCAGCTTCTTCAACAATGTACCTCTGATTTCTTATATCATCTCTTAACCCTGAAAGGAGTACGGCGGTGTCAAGCTTTTTCATTTCTACATTAGTCCGGTAGGTTTGCAGCCTTTCACGTTCATCCTTCAACGTATTATCAAATTGAGTTCTGTCGAGTGTGGCAATGTAGTCACCCTCCCGGACTTCTGTTCCTTCAGGAACAAGATCCTGGATTTTAAGATCTGATGCATGAAAATCCCTGCCCTGTGCAATTATGGGGGTTTTAATATCTATAGAATTCTCAGCTAATAATTCCCCTGACCCTGTGATAGCTATTTCGAATTCACCTTTTATAGCCTCTGCAAATAGATTATCATCATTTTTCTTTGATGTCAGCTTATTGAAAATAACCAATGCAATAATAGCGACCGCCACCACAATCCCGGTAATAATAAGTGTTCTTTTCATCGGATATATATTGAATCGTATTTAATATCAAAACTAGAAATATGGGGTGAAATTATTAAATATTAAGGTTTTTACATCCCCATTAATAGTTTTTTAACAAGATTTAACAATGGGGGGATTCTGTATTGTAATACTCGGATGGCGGAGCAGTGTCAGCAAAACATAGGTTGAAGAATTCAGCGGTGAGAAATCAGGTTCCTGAATCTTTCAAGGTGATCTGCTGTTTGTCTGACAAATTTTTGAACTGCCAAGCCATGATCAATATCCGGTACAAATGATCCGTTATCATTTCCGGTAAGGAATATATAGTGTGCATGAATCATTGATCGAAGCCAACCCGGCGGGACATGTCCGGAAGGGAATGTGCTCGCCGGTTTGTAGTTGCTTCCGGTCACTATCCTGTTCCATGCACCTGTCTCTTCCAGGAAAAACTCGAAATAATCAGGCGACCCGGTTGAGTACCTTAATGCGCCCTTTTCGGCATAAAGCTCAAGTGAGATCAGATCACCGGTCCCTGAGCTGATACGGCTTGCAGAAATGGTCCCTGCTGCTGAAGTTGAATTGTCAAAGACAGAGATCGTGCTGAAAAGATCCGAATCATAGGGTACATCTTCAAAACTACCTGCCTGAAGTGCACCGGTAATATGTAAATTATTTCCAAGGAAGGCTATCAGCATACTTATAGTATGTGAACCCAGGTCAGCCATCGCTCCTCCATCAGGCGCCGGTGTCAGACGATTAGTCCGTTTTTCACGGTATTCTCTTCTGAGATAATCGCCATGAAAATATTTAAGATCAAAATGGAGAGGTTTTCCCAGTATTCCTGATCTATATAATTTTAAAGCTTCCCTGATAGCTGCAGAAAAAAGGTACTGGAAACCAACCTGAATCTTTATCCCGGGGTGTTCTTTAACTAACCTGACTATTCCAAACTCTTCGTCCTGCGTCGAACATACAGGTTTTTCGAGGTAAATCCGTTTAACGGAAGGCATTCCGCTTACCGCTTCGAGATGTTCAAAATGAAACTTATTAGGGCTAAAAATATAAACCGTATCTATTTTATCATTTGAAATGAACTCATCGAATGCGGAAGATTTTCTGAAATGGTATTTTTCTGCAAATGATTCCCTGCTCTCCTCTGTCGCTGAACATACCGCCTCAAGACCTATTTCAGGCGAGTCATCATAAAAGTAACGCAATGAATTGAGGGAGAAGGCATGAGCACGGGCAATGCCTCCGGCTCCGATGAATCCTGCAACAACTTTTTCCTGCTTCATTATGCACAAACTTAAATTGCAACTACCTTGCCGGGAGCTGATGCCTGCAATTTACAACAAACCACGTTTTTTCAGCAGAGGTATTTTCGAGGGATCCTGTCCTCTGAATTTGCGATACTGGATCATCCCTTCATCATTCCCGCCTTCGGTAAGTATATGTTTTCTGAAACGTGCAGCTATTTCCTTGTTATATATATCTCCTGAATCGACAAAAGCCTGAAATGCATCAGTATCGAGAACTGCTGCCCACAGATAAACATAATAACCTGCTGCATAGCCTCCTATAATATGGCTGAAATAGGTTGTTCTGTACCTGGGTATTATTTCTTCCATGAGTTTTATCCTGTCCATTGACTCTTTCTCAAACAAATTAACATCAACCTGTTTGGGCTCCTTAATAGTGTGCCAGTCTATATCAAGCACTGAGGCTGCAATATATTCAACTGTATTAAACGCCTCGTTGAAGACTGAAGCTTTCTCCATTCTCTGGATGAGCTCATCAGGGATCATTTCCCCAGTCTTAAAATGTCTTGCATATACCTTCAGCACTTCTGGCTCGCCTGCCCAGTTTTCCATTATCTGAGATGGCAGTTCAACCATATCTCTTGGCAGACTACCGGCTATCCTGTCGTATTTCCCATCGGTAAACAGTCCGGCCAGGGCATGACCAAACTCATGGAAAAGGGTTTGGGTTTCATCCCATGAAAGCAGGGCAGGGGTGTCGCCCGATGGCCTTGTAAAGTTGGTTACAATAGTTACAACCGGATATATCTTCTTCCCGTCTTCATACGTCTGACTACGGAACCTTCCACACCATGCACCTGCATTTTTACCCGGACGAGGGTGATAATCGAGATATAACACTCCGACATGGGACCCATCGGCTCCTTTAACTTCAAAAACCTCTACTTCAGGGTGATACACCGGAGCATCAGGAATACGGGTAAAGGAGATACCGTAAAGTCTGTCGGCAACATGGAACATCCCGTCCCTTACATTTGTAAGGGAGAAATATGGTTTTATTTCAGACTCATCGAGATTATATTTTGCTTTTTTGAGCTTCTCGGCATAATACCACCAGTCCCATGAGGCAAGCTTGAAATTGCCTCCTTCACGATTGATGATCTTCTGCATTTCATCCCGGTCCTTTTTGGCAATTGCCAGGGCAGGTACCATCAGCTCGGCAAGAAATTCAGATACAGCTTCAGGTGTCCTGGCCATGTTATTTTCAATAATATAATCAGCATAGGTCTCGTAACCTAACAGCTTAGCTTTTTCTACCCTGAGGTTCAGTATCTTAAGAATGATTTCCTTGTTATCAAATTCATTGTTGTTATCACCCCTCATAAAATATCCGCGGTAAATTTTTTCACGAAGTTCCCTTTTGTCAGAGTAAGTAAGGAAAGGTAGCAAACTAGGTTTCTGAAGTGTAAAAACCCATTGTCCTTCCAAACCTGACTCTTTTGCAGTCTCAGCAGCAGCATCAATTACCTCTTTTGAAAGGCCATCAAGCTCCTCAGTTTTTTCAATGACAAGCTTAAAATTGGTATTTGTTTCTGCAAGATGGTTCTCAGTAAATTTAATCTGGTTCACTGAAAGCTCCTGGTTGATCTTCCGCAGTTTTTCCTTATCGACTTCATTCAGGTTAGCCCCGTTACGAACAAAATCGCTGTAATATTTTTCCACAACCCTTATCTGCTGAGAATCAAGATTGCTGTTATTACGGGCTTCAAAAACTGTTTTGATCTTCTGAAATAATTTGTCATTCAGGGAAATATTATCTCTGTGGTTAGTGGTCTTAGGAGCTATCTTGCGATTAAGCGCCTGCATGACAGGATTAGTATTGGCCGAATTCAGGCTGCCGAAGACAGAGCTTACTTTCCTGAGCAGTCTCCCCGACTTATCATAGGTGAGGATAGTGTTCTCAAATGCAGGAGGTTCTGTATTGTTTACGATGGCATCAATTTCTGCCTGTTGCTCTGCAATACCCTTTTCAACAGCCGGAAGATAATGAGTTGTGTCAATCAGGTCAAAGGGTGGTACCTGGAACGGGGTGTTGTATTCGCTGAAAAAAGGATTTGTCATTTTTTTCTCAGTCTGTTTACAGGATGATAATACCAGCATGGTTGTCAAGAGGATTAACAGGATCTTTTTCATGATTTGAAATTGTTGATTTTATTATTTTATTAATGTCTGAATGGATATTTAACTAACCGGATATTGAATTCGGGAAAGTTTTAATTTTTTCGAAAATAGCAAAATAGATGGCTATAAAAAAATGCCGGTATAAAAAACATAAATTTAAATATTATTAAATTAATAAGGAATGTCTATAAAGACTTAATTTACCCCCTATCCCCCCAAGGGGGGTTTGTAAACATCAGTAAATCAATAGTTCCTCAAAGCGGAATTTAGGGGTAAGAATATATAAAAAAAGACTTTTAAGAGAGGGCATACTGAATAATTTCTTAAATTGTGATCATTAATTCTAATCTTTTAAAGAATAAATTACTATGAAAAATCTGATTTTACCTGTTTTGTTTCTTTTTGTAACAGTTTTCTCACCCTCTTACTCTCAGGTACGGGATAAAGCTGCTCTGGCAAAAGGCATGAATTTTATTGAGACCAAAACCTATTCTGCTGAAGATGATGCAAGAATTCTTAAGCTTTTCCAGAACCTGCGTGTTGCTGATGTCTCTGACGGCATGGATATGGTTGGTCTGCCTGGTACAGGTCTTGTTGATCCGGCAATTCATGCCGATTGGGTAGATCTGAAGGATTTTAAGCATGTTTTCAGAGGAATTGCTGTGACAGTGCGTTATGTTCCTACTCAAAAACCTGCTTTACCCGCACCAGGTGAGGATTTTGCAAAATGGGAAGGGAATTTCTATAACTCTTATTCGCATGAAGCTTTTACACAGGTAATTAAACCAGGGAGTGCAGTAGTGATCGATGATGTGGAGGACAGGGACATAGGGTCAATAGGCTCGAACAATATTCTGGGATGGTATAAGCTTGGTGCTGTAGGAGTTGTCACTGATGCAGGTGCCAGAGACACCGATGAGGTCGGACTTGAAGAGGTGCCTCTCTATGTGAGAAAAAAAGGGCGTGGGATACGTCCGGGAAGAAATGAAATTGAATCAGTCAACCGCCCTGTCACCATAGGCGGAGTTTTAGTCTGTCCGGGGGATGTTGTTGTTGCTGATGGTGATGGCGTTGTCGTTGTGCCCCGGGCTGTTGCCGAGAAGGTGGCTGAATATGCCAGCAAAATCCTCATACAGGATAAAGCCGGAAGAAAAGGTATTTACGAAAGCCTGGGAAGGCCGCTGGATAAAACGGTGAAATAGTGCTATATCATATCAATCCCAACAATCTCATGATCAAATATCTCAGGGATTGTGAGAAATATTTTACCTTCTTTTATCTCTGATGCCGGATTTTTCCCGCTTACCAGCAGATTTACTGCGCCTGTTTTTCTTCCCGGCGGAATTTTAATCCATACCTGTGCATTTACCGGAATAAGCTCACGGAAAGGACCCCTCATCATCATTGGATTGGTCAGGTTTACCAGGTGTACCGTCATGGAGTTCTCCTGTCTCCACACAG
>DATKXL010000266.1:0-3252 GCA_035529055.1 Bacteroidales bacterium | reverse complement strand
TTGCTTATATCAAAAATATATTTTAGTTTTGATTAAAAATTAATCAATTTTATGATTACAATATAATCAAATTTTTTATATGTATTTCACATCCAACATAAAATTTTTAAGAAAAAGGAGGGGCAGGACACAGGATGATGTTGCTGCAGCCCTTAATCTTAAACGTTCGACCCTCAGCGGGTACGAGAACGGTGTCGCACAACCGGGAATAGATATACTTGTATCATTCTCAGGCTACTTCAACATGTCAATCGATACCTTGCTTAAGATTGATATGACAAAACTGTCGGAAAGTCAGCTCGGTGAGCTGGAAAGAGGCTATGATGCCTACGTGAGGGGCAGTAACCTCAGGGTGCTGACAACAACCGTCAATGCTGAAAACAGGGAAAACATTGAGCTGGTACCTGAAAAGGCAAAAGCGGGTTATACCACAGGTTATGCCGATCCCGAATATATAGGCGAGCTGCCTGTCTTCAGATTACCATTTCTGTCTGACAAAAGAAAATACAGGACGTTTCAGTTGAAAGGCGACTCGATGCTTCCTATACCTGAGGGATCGTGGGTGACAGGAGAGTACCTTCAGGACTGGATGGACATAATCAATGGAAAAGCCTATGTTGTCTTTACCCTGGATGAGGGAATTGTATTCAAGATCGTGGAAAACAAGATAGCCACAGATGGAAAACTGATACTTTATTCGCTTAATCCGTTTTATGAACCTTATGAGGTTCACATAAATGACGTCAAAGAGATCTGGAAGTTTGTAAACTTCATCAGCAGCGAACTTCCTGAACCGCTTATGCCTGAAAAACAGCTCTTTCAGTCGATCGCTGTCATGAAAAATGACCTTGAAAGAATAAAGGCAAAACTGGGGCAGGATATTTCAGATATAAACGAAGAAAACTAATAAACCAAATGTTCCGGAGGTAATTATTCTTTAGTCAGGTCGATAATGAGCTGAACGATCTTTTCATGTTCCGGTTCCGGGATTTCTCCCGTGTAAATTGCCCTGCAAACCCTGTTCTTGTCGAGAATAATTACGCTGTAACTATCCCTTGGCAAGCCCCATATTTCCTGTAAGGTTCCTTTGTAGTCGAACAGGATGGTGGTATCATATTTTTTTGCCTTTTTTCCGGCAATCATCCTTATCAGTCCGTTTGGTTTCCAGGTCGATTTGGTATCGACAATGCCAAAACCCTTGAAATATTCCTTATCGATTCTTTTATCAATATCGGCAGCCTTATCAATTACATCATTGAAAGGATCATTAAGGTCCGATTCGTCAGGGTCAACATAATTAACCTGTAGTACTTTCCCAGGCCAGGAATTCATTGTGAATTCAACCTTATCCGCATCAGGAAACGTCCATTCAGGAACTTTCATGCCAACTTCAAGTTTAGTACCTGACTGACCATTCACTGCTATGAGAGCAAGGAAAATGAAGAAGATAGAGAAAATCAGTTTTTTCATAAGTTCGCTTTTAAAATTATTACGAAATATATGAAATATTTATTATAAACTAATTTTTAGTGTTTTTAATAGTAGTCTCGGTAACTATATTACTTTTGCACTCTTGATTTTTACTATGCAGTCAATAAGGAATATTGCAATTATAGCGCATGTCGACCATGGTAAGACCACTCTTGTTGACAGGATAATCCAGGAATGCAAGGTGCTTGACCAGCGGAAGGAACCGCGTGATCTAATACTTGACAGTAATGACCTGGAGCGGGAGAGGGGCATAACTATTACCTCCAAAAATGTATCTGTTAATTATAAAGGGGTTAAAATCAATATTATAGATACTCCTGGTCATGCCGACTTCGGAGGAGAGGTTGAACGCGTTTTGAAAATGGCAGATGGTGTATTGCTGCTTGTTGATGCGCTCGAAGGTCCTATGCCCCAGACAAGATTTGTACTTGGTAAAGCGATAAGCCTTGGGCTTAAACCGATCGTTGTCGTAAACAAGATTGATAAGGAAAACTGCAGGCCTGAAGAGGTCGAACACGATATCTTTGACCTTATGTTTAACCTTGGTGCCACTGAGGAGCAGCTGAATTTTAAAACTGTCTTTGGTTCTTCCAAATATGGTTGGATGAGTAAAGAGTGGAAAAAACCAGCTGAAAATATAAGGTACCTTCTCGACACTATATTGAGCGAAATACATGAAGCTCCATACGTTAACGGAACACCTCAGATGCAGATAGCTTCGCTTGACTATTCAAATTATGTCGGACGTATTGCGATCGGAAGGGTGTTCAGAGGTGATTTAAACTCCCTTACTGATTATACATTATGTAAAAATGACAGATCACAGGAAAAGGTAAGGATTAAAGAACTTTTTACCTTTGAAGGGCTTGGAAGATTAAAGCAGGACTCTGTAAGAAGCGGTGACATTTGCGCAATTATGGGTCTTGATAATTTTGAGATAGGCGATACAATAGCAGATCTGCTCGAACCTGAGGTACTGGAAAGAATTGAGATCGATGAACCAACAATGAGCATGGTTTTCACAATAAACAATTCACCATTTTTCGGCAATGACGGTACATTCGTTACGTCAAGACATCTCAGGGACAGGCTGTTAAAAGAGACAGAAAAGAACCTGGCACTAAAGGTGGAGACAACTTCCTCCGAAGATACTTTTAATGTTTACGGCCGCGGAATACTTCACCTTTCTATTCTGATCGAGACCATGAGAAGGGAAGGTTATGAATTCCAGGTTGGAAGACCAAGGGCTGTAATGAAAACTGATCATGGTGTAAAAAAAGAGCCTTACGAAATCCTTACTGTGGATGTTCCTGCGGAATATTCCGGACGGGTTATTGAAATTGCTACCGAGAGGAAGGGAGAGATACTCATCATTGAACCAAAAGGAGATCTTACCCATCTTGAGTTTGATATTCCGGCCAGATCTATAATAGGATTGAGGAACAATATGTTGACTGCAACATCAGGTGAAGCAGTGATGCACCACCGGTTCAGGGGATACGATAAGTACAGAGGCGATGATCTGTTACCCAAACCAAACGGATCACTCGTTTCACTGGAGCAGGGAATTGCCAGCGGTTATGCAATAGATCGTCTCCAGGACAGAGGCAGATTCTATATTTATCCGGGAGAGCCGGTATATAAAGGTCAGGTCATTGGAGAATCTACGCGGTTAAGTGACCTGGAGGTCAATATTGTAAAGGGTAAAAAGCTGACTAATATGAGAGCTTCAGGTTCGGATGAAAACCTGAAGATTGCCCC
>DATKXL010000265.1:0-4533 GCA_035529055.1 Bacteroidales bacterium | reverse complement strand
GAGCAATCTGCAATGAAAATACTTCATTGAATTTCCTGGCAACAATGATCTGGGTAAAATATGATAATCTGTGAATATCCCTGTAGCTCTCAACAGGTCCGAAAGCCTCTTTTTTCTGCAGATCGATCACCATATTTCCGTAGTATGAAAGAGATATAGGCATACTGTTATCTTCATTCTGACGAAGGATGAGGTATTTCCATTGAATATCCTGAAGTTTATAATCCTTTGTGGTTCCGGCTCCGACCATCAGCCGGTCGGTGATGCCATAATTCAAGCCGATGCGTGTATTGGCAGCGCCATAAATGCCAAAAAGGTTATGATAGTTTTCTATCAGGCTGAACCTGTGGTGTATCTCAAGTTCGAGACCACCCTTCCATGGCGTGGCAACAGTGTGGTTATCAATAAGAATACTTGTACCGAAAGTGAATCTTACCGGTTTTGATTCTTCCACTACCTGAACCTCATCCTGGCCAAACAGGGTTGTAATGGCAGCCGATAAAACAACTACTATAAAAGCTTTTTTCATTGTATCTGGGTTTATTAGGTGATAAGTTTTTTAATTGTTTTTTGCTCCCTGCTGAATCCAGATAAGTATCTTTTGCTTTTCAGCGGGTAAAGTGAATCCATCATGACTGCCGGAATTAATTTTCGAATTAAGCTTGCTGGATTCTGCGGGCAGATTCACATAACCTCCTGTGGTAAGGGAATTATATGAGTTGCCATCTCTGAGGTCGGGATTTCTTGACCCTTTGTGACACACAATACAGTTTGCAGTAAATATCGGCTGGATTTCAGTCTGAAAAAGAACAGGAATTACAGGATCCACCTCCTCAATCTCAAATGAATATTTTTCACATGATGAAATGAATATTAAACCTGCAAGAACCATGATAGCCAGGGCTCCCTGTTTTATCATTTGAGTCAATTGTTTCATGTTCCGGCTATTATTATAATTTTCACAAAGATATCTGAGATAACTGATTAATAGTTTATTACATCGTATTTTTTTGACCCCTCTTTTATGCTGTTTGTCATATTTAAAATTGATCTATATCATCATCAACGGTGACATTTATTAATAGTCAGGATTTATAAAGATTATCCTCAATAAGCTTGTCAGCAATTCTTCTTCTTGCATCTTTGATATTTACACCAGCCACTCTGGTCAGTTTCTCCACGGCATACATCAGTCTGGTTGCGGTATCAGAAGATTCAAATGAATAAACCGCGTCTGAAGCTGATTTTCGAACCTTATCAGCCGAATCATAGACATTTACATCAAGTATATCTCTGTAAATATTATTTACACCTTTCATTGACTCAAGCTTTTCAACTCTTAATGCAAGTGATTCAGAGACATATGTCTCCATCATCATTTCTGCAATGTTATTCATGACCTCCTGTTCGTTCACCAGGTTCTTTTCAAACTGTTTTGATGACCCGTGAATACAAAGCAGAGCAACTTTTTTGAAGTTTCTTATATATCGAATTTTTTCCTGAAAATATTCTTCGTCAGGATTTTTTCCATCGCTTATATTGTCAATATTACTGTAGAGTTTTTCTGCTTCCCCGAAAAGGTCAAACTCTCCCTTCATTGCACGTTTCATTGCGGTGTCAGTAACAAGAAGCCGGTTGATCTCATTTGTTCCTTCAAAGATCCTGTTTATCCTTGAGTCGCGGTATCCTCTTTCAACGTCCATTTCAGATGAATAACCCATACCTCCGTGGATCTGAACTGCTTCATCTGCAATATAATCAAGCATTTCGGAACCAAACACTTTCAGAATGGCAGCTTCGACAGCATAATGGCTGATGGCTTCGATTGTTGCACGTCCATTATCACCGCAATCGGCCTTGAGTCTGTCCATCAGATCATCAATATCTTTACTGACCCTGTAAACTGCCGATTCCGCGGCAAACAGACGGATGACCTGTTCGGCCAGCTTATGTTTTATAGCGCCGAATGTTGAGATGAGTACTCCAAACTGCTTGCGCTCGTTTGCATATTTAACTGAGTCGTTGATAGCTTTCTTAGCTGCGCCAATCACGCTGGCGCCAAGCTTTATCCTGCCCATATGCAAAATGCTGAGAGCAATCCTGAATCCTTCTCCCCTCTTCCCCAGCATGTTTTCAACAGGTACCTTGACATCGTTAAAATATATCTGGGCAGTTGATGAGCCTTTTATACCCATTTTGTGCTCATCCGGCCCGATCACAACACCGGGATAGCTGCTTTCGACAATAAAAGCACTCATAACTCTGTCGTTATCAATTTTTGCAAAGACGACCAGTGTATCGGCAAAGCCTGCATTGGTGATCCACATTTTCTGACCATTCAGAATATAATATTTCCCGTCCTCCGACAATCTGGCGCTTGTTTTACCTGAATTGGCGTCACTTCCTGCTCCGGGCTCAGTAAGGCAATAGGCGCCTATAAGTTCCCCTGTTGCAAGCTTTGTGACATACCGCTGTCGCTGATCCTCATTACCGTAGTACATGATCGGCAGAGTCCCTATTCCGCAATGGGCCATATATGCAACAGAGAAGGAGTAACCTGCTCCGGTGGTCTCGGCTGTGAGCATCTGAGTAACAAATGATTGTCCGAAACCTCCATACTCTTCAGGGATGGAAATACCCATCAATCCCAACTCACCCGACTTCTTAAGGATGATCTTCATCAATTCCCTGTCGCCCTTTTCCAATGCTTCAGTATTGGGATAAACCTCGGCATCAAGAAAGTCCTTGCAGGTCTGGGCAATCATCTTCTGCTCCTCGTTAAATTCCTCGGGAATAAAAACATCTGTTGGGTCCATTTCACTTACAAGAAATTCACCACTTTTTAAAACTTGTCTGGTTTCCATAGTTGCGGCTTTATAATTTGAATAAATCTATAATTCAAGCGATTGTGCTATTAACTCGGCAATATCAAGATTTTTTACTTCATCTTCTTTATTCTTATACTTAAGACCATCTGTGAGCATTCTCATGCAGAAGGGGCATGCCGAAGCAATAATGTCTGCTTCCGTCTGCAGTGCATCTTCGGTCCTTTCAATGAATATTTCCCGGTCACCCTTCTCGGCTTCCTTGAACATCTGGGCACCTCCGGCTCCGCAGCAGAGAGCAAAGCTCCTGTTCCTCTGCATTTCAACAAAATTGCCGGGCAGCTTTTTCAGAATTGAGCGTGGCTCGCAGTAAATATCATTTGCCCTGCCAAGATAGCAAGGATCATGGTAAGTTATTGATACATTCTTAAGTGATCCGGAAAGAGGCTTTATTTTACCCTCTTCAATGTATTTATCTAAAAACTGAAGGTAATTAATAACTTCATAGTGACCGCCCAGATCAGGATATTCGTTTTTGAAAATATTGAAACAGTGGGGACATGTGGTAATTATCTTTTTGATATCATAAAGCTTAAATAATTCAATTACCTGAAGTGCCTGCATCTGATACAGCATCTCATTGCCGGCACGCCTGGCAGGATCTCCTGTACAGGTTTCCTCTTTACCCAGGACAGCAAAACTTATATTGAGGTGATTAAGTATTTTGGCAAAAGCTTTAACCACCTTTTTATACCTGTCGTCAAAAGCGCCTGCGCACCCTACCCAGAACAGGTATTCCGGTTTTTCGCCTTTTGAGAAAAGGTCAGCCATCAGTGGCACACTGTTCTCAAGATCTTTTGCCCAGATCAGTCTGTCTTCAGCAGAATACTGCCATGGAGCTCCGTTATTTTCAATGTTGTTGAAAACACTTTTCAGTTCACCCGGAGCTGAGGCCTCCTCAAGAACCAGGTAACGGCGCATATCAACGATCAGTGACGGATGATTAATATTGATCGGACACTCCTGTGCACAGGCATTGCAGGTAGTACAGGCCCAGAGCTCCTCCTCTGAAATAAAATTCCTCAGCAGAGAGCGATTATCATTGAAATCCCTGCCGAATTTAACCATCAGGGGACCCTTTTCCTTCATTCTTGTGCGAAGGTCCATCATTATCTTGCGTGGTGAGAGTTTTTTGCCTGTAATATTTGCAGGGCACACCGAAGTACATCTGCCACACTCAGTACAGGATAACGAATCGAAGTAGTTCTTCCACGTTGCATCTTCGGCATCCCTGATTCCGAATCTCTCAACCGGAGCATCAGCCGCAGCAGGTGCAAAAGCTGTACCGGGATCGAGCATGAGCTTCACCTCTCTGGTAATATTATCCATGTTGGTAAGCTTCCCCAGCGGTACAAGCCTCGAAAGAAAAACATTAGGTACCGACATGAAAACATGGAAATGTTTTGAATAGGGAAGAAAATTTGCAAAAACAAAAATCAGAAGGATATGTGTCCACCATGATATCTCATGCACAATCATCAAACCACCTTCAGACATACCAGAGAAGAGGGTTGCTGATAATCCGCTTACGGGAAAAATTCCCGCTATCTCCTCCCCGGTGATTCTCTTGTATTCAACGTATCCTGCATTCATCGCCAGCAGAGAGACCATTAACAGCAAAATGAGGGTGAGAGAAATATTTGCATCA